>JBAYHM010000375.1:0-4222 GCA_041666155.1 Treponemataceae bacterium | reverse complement strand
TCCCGCCAACGGATCGAATACCGTATGCAGCACCGGATCGATGGGCATGGTCATGCCGCTGAAAGCGGAACTGAAATCCATCCCGTACACGGAAAAAATCGCGTTGATGATCATTCCTAACACAGCGCCTATTCCACTGCCGATGGCGCCCATCGCGGCGCCCTCCACGATGAAGAGAGCGAGAACTTCCCGACGCTTGAGCCCCATCGATTTGAGTATTCCGATTTCCTTCTTGCGCTCCAGCACCACCATCATCAAAATATTGCTGATAATGAAGGCGCCGAGAAAGGCGATGACTACGTAAATATTGCCGTAGATGCTTTCCATCATCTTGACGAGCTTAGGGTACTCCCCGATTTCAGACCAGGGACGAACCGAAAGAGCCCCGCCGCCGGTAATGCCCGCAACCGCCTTCCGCGCCAGAGCCGCGGCCTTTTCCGCGTCCCGGTAATCTTTGAGCATGATGATGATTTGCTGAACTCCGTTATCCGTGCGTAAAAGGTCTTTGGCGTCGTCTATCGGTATCTGGAACGCGCTTCCGTCCAATTGATTGAGGTTGGTGAAAAACAATCCCGCGACGCGGAATTTTTTCAGATGCAGCCCGTGGTCCGCCCCTTGCGTCACGACCTTCAGCATATCTCCGACTTTAAGGCCCAAATCCGACGCGAGCTTCTTGCCGATGATGGTTTCACCCCGACCGGCAATATAGGCGCCTTCAACGACGCTCCGATTCAGGCCGAGGAGTTCCTTTTCAGTCTCAGCGTCCCCCGCGAAACCAAAAGCGGCTTTAGTGCTCGGACCGTTGGACAGAAGAGTTCCGAACAGGGTGCGCGCGGTGACGATCGTGACCATGTCCTTCAATTCCGGGAAACCCTTGATCGCCGCCATCACCTCCGCGGGATCGGCTATATATTCGTCGACGGGCATGAAACGCGAGCGTTCCTCAAAACCCTTGGTCGTGATCCGCACGTGCCCCGTCTCGTTCTTAGTGATATTCTTCACCATATTGATCAGGATGCCGTTGGTGTAACCGCTCATGAAGGTCATGAGCATCACCGACAAGGCGATCGATACGGCAGCCAAAACTGTCCGCCGCCGATTCCGCCTCAAATTGCGAGAGGCCATGTCGAGTATCCATTTCATTTCCAGCCCCCTTACACGAAACGCAAGGCGTCGGTGACTTCGAGCTTAGACGCCTTCTTCGCGGGCGATCGGCTCGCCAGCAAAGCTACCAGGACGCCGAACACCGCGGCTTGGATCATCGATACTACATCCCACTCGCCGTACAGAGTTCCCCATATCGGCATGCCGAACCCCGCTCCGTCTCCCATCATGGAATCCAGCGGGAACCCGACGTACACGAGGTACGCGGTCATGCCGATGCCGACTACTACGCCGGCCAGAGATCCGATCAAACCGATGAGGCCGCCTTCGATCAGGAAGAGGCGCGAAATCGCTTTGGGTTTAAAGCCGAACGCCCGCAGCACACCTATCTCCCGGACGCGGCTGTACACGCTCATCAGCACCGTGTTGGCGATGCCCACACCGGCGATGAGGAGAATGATGACGATGATGACGCCGGTTCCTTTTGACTTGACCTTCGCGATTTCAAGGAACTGTCTGCCGACCTCGCCGAAACTTTTCGCGGCGAGCGCGGGAAAACGAGCGGAAACGGAGGCGGCCAAGTCGTCGGAATCGGCCATCAAGTCCTTTAAATTGACGCGATTGACCATCCGGACGGCCATTTCCGTCCGCAGACCTTCAAGATCCAGAAAGTTGTCGGCATCCGCGAAGGAAATATAGACGCCGCTGGAATTAACGCTCGGCTCGGAGGAATCGATGAGACCCGCCACAAGGAAATCGTCCGCGTTTTGCGCCTCGTAGCGCGTACGCGCGGCCAGGGTGACCCAATCCCCGACCTTGACGCCCAGGTCCTTCGCCAAAACCCGGCCGAGTACAATCTGCCGCGCATCTTTCCCGGCGAACCAGGAGCCGACGGTAAATTTTTCAAGCTCGAATACATCCGCGTCGCCGACAGGGTCCACCGCAACCGCCATGACGGGGATTGAATCCCGCCCATTGGACAATTGCCCGATGAAACGGGTGCGGAAGGTCGTCGCTTGTACGCGGGAGTCCTTGCGGACAGCCGTGTCCAGAGCCCTCGGGTCGGGAAGTCCGTATTCCAGCGGAGAACTGCGCCGCTCATCCTCGTAGGCCTTGGTTGAAATTCGCACCGAGGAATCCGTCAACGTCAAAATATTCTCAAGCCCGCCGCGGTCCATCCCTTTGAGCATGGAACCGACGCCGATATACATCCCCAAGCCGAACGCCATAGTAATCACGGTAAGCGCCGTTCGCTTTCCGTGGCGCCAGACGTTGCGCCAAGCTATCCTAAAAAGGGTTCCCATTTGGCGCCTCCCTATTTCCGCTCGTCGGAATGCACGGCGCCGTCGCGGATAGTCAAAACCCGACGGGCGTGCTTCTGCACCAACGCGTCGTGGGTGGAGAAGATGAAGGTGGAATTCCGCGTCCGGTTGATCTCGCGCATAATATCCACGATTTCCTCTGCCGTATGAGAATCCAAGTTAGCCGTCGGTTCGTCGGCAAGAACGATCAGAGGATCCTTTACCAAGGCACGAGCGATAGCGACGCGTTGTTCCTGGCCGCCGGATAATTCGCGCGGAAACCGTTCTTCCATACCGCCAAGCCCCACCGAGGCGATCACCTCCGCGGCTTTCGCGCGGATCTCGTCTTTTGAGAAAGTCCGCTCGATGACCAGCGGCAATTCCACGTTTTCCCGAACCGTGAGCACGGGAATGAGGTTGTACGATTGAAAAACGAAGGAAATATGCCGCTTACGGTACTCGGAACGTTCATTCTCCGTCATCGTCCCTAAGACCTTTCCGTCATAACGGACTACGCCTGATGTCGGCGAATCCAGGCACCCGATGATGTTGAGCAACGTCGTCTTCCCCGACCCCGACGGCCCTACGACCGCGAGAAACTCGCCCCGCTCGATTGACAGATCCACACCCGAAAGCGCGTGCACTTCAACCGTACCCTTCGTATAGGTCTTGACGACTTTTTCCAGCTCCAGGATTGAGCCCATAGACTCCTCCTTCAATGTGTCTATTGTACTACTACAATAATACAATAAGTCGAAAAAACACTGGAGTCAAGAGTTGTTGAATGCTTTTTATTAGGCGATATCGTACTGTTTCAGTTTTCGGTACAGTGTAGCCCTGCCGATCTGCAGCGCGCGCGCGACATCATCCTTATTACGATACATTGTCATCGCTTTCTGGATTATTTCCTTTTCCATTTCTTCAAGCGATTGGATTGAATGCCGGTCTCCGCCAACAAAGCCGCTGACGCGCTCTTCAAGGAGCGCCGGGCTCAAGGTTTCAACGGAAGGATCGCTCAAAAGGTATTCGATCGTTTTTTCGATCTGCCGGACGTTTCCGAACCAAGTTTGACGGTAGAGAATTTCAGGCAGCGCCGAATCCTTCTTCCTTCGGCGATCGTAAAGTCTTGAGTATTTTTCGATGTTGAGATCGACCAATAGTCGGACATCGGCGGGGCGAGCCAAGAGAGGAGGAATAGAAAGCGAATATTGGGATATGCGAACCGCCAACTCCTCATCGAAAAGGCGGCGCTCGGCTAATGAGGAGATGCTGTCGTCGCTTGAGAATAAAAGACGGGCAGCGACGGCGTTTTCTTCCTCAAGCTTCTTGGCCTTGATGATTTGCGTCAGCCGTTTCTGCAGAAAAAGCGGCAGTTCCTCAACATGACGGAAGAAAACAGTCCCCCCCTGAGCGATGCGCAGCTTACTGCCGGGGGCAAGTTCGCCTTCAGCTTCCGTATCGCGGCCGAAAAGCTCGGCCTCAAGATATTCAGGCGAGAAGCCGCGGCAATTGACCACAAGGAAGGGCTTGGCGGCGCGATCGGAGAAATCGTGTATCGCCCTGACCAACATGGACTTACCGGAGCCGGGAGCGCCGGTCACCAGGACGGTCTCATCGGTGACGGCCAGTTTCTTGGCCGCATCCAGAAGCGAACGCATTACCGGATCGGCCGTCTTGAACGTATCAAAAGCGACCGGATTGCGGATCTGGGAAATTTCGTTCATGACGCTGTAAGCTTTATCCATACTCTTGAAGTTGAACATGATGCCGTACTTCACGCCGTTCTTCTGAATGTTGCGGCAGCTGAGAAAGCCGCG
>JBAYHM010000374.1:0-4226 GCA_041666155.1 Treponemataceae bacterium | reverse complement strand
CGGCTATGACGGCGATGGTTGTGGAGAGGCCGGTGAGATAGTTGGCGCGGGCGCTGCGGAAAATGCCGATCCGCTGGGCTAATTGGGAGTTGAGGCTGAAGGTGAGGGTCGGCAGGATCCCGGAGAGGAGGGCGGCGGGAATGTACGCGGGGCGATCGAACTTGAGGCCGGATATGACGACGATGCCGAGGGCGGCGAGAGCCAGGGCGGGCAGCGCGCGGGCTTGGAAGGGGTACTTTTTGCGGCCGAGAAAGCCGGTGGCGTCGATGACGACGGAGAAAACGGTCTGGCCGAAGAGCGCGAGCGCGGCGGCGAGGGATACGCTGAGGTTGCCGTACGCGGCGTTGCAGCAGAATACGGTGCCGACGCCGACGATGCCTCCTGAGTAAAGGTGCAGCGGCGGCGGAACGGTCGCGGAACGTTCCTTTTTGGCGGCGAGAACGGCGCTCACGGCGATGAGGCCAACGAGGTGGATGACGAGGATAGCCGGGAGGCTGCCGACGGCGGATGCGAAGCGGCTGTTGATGGAGTTCATGACCGTGATGAGAACGCCGATAAGGGGCGCGAGCGCGTACTGCATGGGTTTGAGTATCGCGCCGAACGCGTTGCCGCGATAGGACATATGTCCTATCATCGAGAAAATTCGGCAGTGTTTTGCGGCAGGGGATACGATTGCGGCTACGGCAGGGGTTGTGTGTGGCGCGGCGCGCGGGAGGACTGGAATGAGAAAAGGCGAAATCGAGGTTGCGCGGTATATCGAGCGGTACGGGCTTAGGGAACTGCTGTCGCGGGAATTGCTGGAGGCTCTCAGGCCGATTCGGCGCGGCTGTGGCGAATACCTGATCCGCGCTGGGGACGAGATGGAGTACCTGCTCTTTATCGTGGAGGGCAAGGCGAAGGTCTACAGCAGGATGGAGAACGGGAGTTCGATTCTGGTTCGGTTTTACCGGCCGTTCGACATTCTGGGAGATTTGGAGCTGTTCTCGTACGACCGCTATTTGATGGACGTGGTGGCGATTTCGGACACGCTGTGTCTGGGAGTGCCGGCGGACTTGATTAAACGGCACGCGGATGCGAACGCGCCGCTGTTGATGAAGCTCTGCGAGCGGCTGGGGACGAAGCTGGCGGAGTTCAACGTCGCGGCGGCGATCAACCTGCGTTATTCGGTGGAATGCCGTTTGGCGGGTTACCTGCTGGCGATTACCGAGGGGACGGACAGCGGGGACGCGCAGAGCGATGCCGGCGCCGGAGGCGCGACGGTGTCGCAGGCGACGAACGATCTGGGGGAGCTGGCGGACCTGTTGGGGACGAGCTATCGGCAGCTGGCGCGGGTGGTGCGGCGGTTCCGCGACGCGGGGATATTGGCGGAGAAGCGAGGGAGGATCGCGGTGACGGACCGGCGGAAGCTGGAGCCGTTGGCGGGAGACTATTACCTATAAAATCGATTGATAAAGTCAACTGAAAATAATGCGTTAACTATTTATTAAGGCCTTTTTCTTTATCTACAAAATACTTCTTGGAAATCTTAATCCTTTCCTTACGGGAATCGTTAAAAATTTAAGCATCCTGAAATTTCCTCCGAAACCGTTCGGCGTTAGCCTTTAGGTAGGTTTAAAAGAACGTGAAGAGGAGGACGGCATGCGGAAGTTTCCGTCTATCGGGCAAAGAATATTACTCGCCGTCGGGGTATCGCTCGCGCTTACGGTCGGCGTGACGATGTGGGGCGTAGACCATATTCGCGTTCTCGGGGACGCGAGCTATTCGATACTAAAGGAAAACTATCGCAGCATAGTCGCGGCCGTGATGATGGATAAAGCCCTCGCTCGGCAGGACACGGCGGCTCTTTCTTTCACGCTGGGAGAAAAGAGCAAAGAGATTCGTTCGTACGCCGATCTCACGGCGGAATTCCAAGTATGGCTGCAACGCGAACGCGAAAACATAACGATTGAGGGGGAAGCGGAGCTTGCGGAGGCGATAGGAGAAACCTACTCCCGATACTTGGACGCGTCGGCCCGGCTTCTCGCTTCGACGGGAAGCGGGGGCAGATCGGTGCTCCTGGATGAGACGCGCGGCGTTTCCGGCGAACTGCGCAAGAGGCTGGAAGAGCTGCGAACGATGAACCAGGAGACGATGTACGGAGCGAGCGACAAGGCGCAGCGGATCGCGCGGAGGGCGGCTCTATCGATGCTGCTGCTCGGCATCGCGGCTGTTTTGGCAGGCGCCGCTTTCGGGACGCTGCTTGTCAGGCGCATCACGAAACCGCTGAGAGAATTGACGGCGGCCGTGGAGGGGATCGGCGCGGGAAATTACGACATATCGGTCTCCGCCGCATCGGGCGACGAACTCGGGGATCTGGCCGCGGGTTTCAATTCCATGGCCGCCAAAATAAAAGGCTACCACCGCGTCAATATTGGGCGGATCGTTGAAGAAAAAAAGAAGAACGACGCGGTCATCGCGACGATCGACGATGGAGTGGTGATCGTAGACGGGTCCTTCCGCGTCACGAACGCGAACCCGGCCGCGCGGGCGATCCTGGGCTTTGAGATCGATCACGATCGGCCGAGGCATTTCCTGGAATGCTACAACGATCCGGCGCTTTTCGGCGTGATCCGGGAAACGGTGGAATCGGGCGTCGCCGCGCGCCTTCCGGACGAGAAGCGCAGGCTTACGGTGGAACGCGGAGACGTCGTCCGCCATTTCCAGTTTTCGATAGCGCCGATCCTCGATGATGACCACATACCGATCGGAACCATCCTCCTGCTCCGCGACGTAACGAAGTTCCGGGAACTAGATCGGCTGAAGACTGAATTCCTCATGACGGCCTCCCACGAACTGAAAACGCCGCTGACGAGCATACGAATGAGTCTGGATCTTCTGAAGGAAGAATTTGGGTCCGGAAAGCAGAAGAGGCCGAGCGAACTGGTGGAAATCGCCAGTGAGGAAGTCGCGCGGCTGCAAGCGCTTATCGCGGACGTACTGGATCTCTCGAAAATCGAATCGGGAAGGATCGAACTGCAATTCTCGTCGATATCGGCGACGGAAACGATAGATAAAGCGGCGCAGCTGTTGCGTTCCCAGATCGAGGATAAAGGTGTCGCGTTCGTCGTCTCGGCGCCTGAAAAGGATTTTCGGATTAAAGGGGACGTCGCGAAGCTGCTGTGGGTGCTCACCAACCTGATCGCCAACGCGCTCAGGTATACGGACACCGGCGGGAGCATACGGCTCACCGCGAAACGGATCGGAGAATTCGGGCACTTCACCGTGGCGGACAGCGGGACAGGAATAGCCGTGGACCAATTGGATCGCATTTTTGAGAAATTCGTGCAGCTGCGCGACGGCAGGAACGCGGGTGGGACGGGCCTCGGCCTGGCTATCAGCAGGGAAGTCGTCCGGGCGCACGGCGGAACGATATGGGCGGAAAGCGAAGTGGGGAAAGGGAGTTTATTTGAATTCACGATTCCCCTGTTCGCCGCCCAAGCCAGAGGAGGCAACGTATGAAGGGATCGGTATTGATCGTGGACGATGAAAAGAATATCCGGCTCATGATCGGAAAAGTACTTGAGGGACTCGGCCTGGAGATCACCGCGGCCGTGAACGGCGACGAGGCGCTCGCGATTGCTGAAAAGCGTAATTTCGACCTTGTCCTTCTTGATCTGCGGATGCCGGGCACCGACGGGATGGAAGTGTTGCGCAGATTGCGCGCCGCGTCGACGGAGACGAAGGTCGCGATCATCACCGCGCACGGGACGGTGGACAACGCGGTGGAAGCCATGAAGCTCGGCGCGGTCGATTTCATACGCAAGCCGTTCACTGTGGACGAACTCCGCCGCATAGTGACGGACGCCCTGGAGCGGCGCGGTAATTTTTTTCAACGGCTTGATTCCAAAAAAACCGCCGCGGCGCCGAATATCCCGGCAACGAAACCGGAAGGCAATTACAAGCACTGCATACAGCAGGCTAAGGCGGCTCTTGAAAAAGGGCTGGCGGATGAGGCGGAACTTTGGGCGGAACAGTCTATAGCCCTGGAACCGCTCAAAGCGGAAGGATTCACCCTGCTTGGGTCAATCATGGAAATCAGGGGGAAAAAGGGAAAAGCGCAGAATTGTTTCCGCGCCGCGATCGCTTTGGATCCCACGGAAGAAAACGCCTGGAAAAACCTGGACCGATCGGTAGGACGCGGCAGGAACGGAGACGGAAAATGAGCAAGGCCAACTTTGTGGTAATTG
>JBAYHM010000373.1:0-4241 GCA_041666155.1 Treponemataceae bacterium | reverse complement strand
TTTGAGAACCGTAGGACGGTCGATTTCCTTGATAACCCGAAGATGGCGCACCTTCAGGACGTTCTTGCCCTTCTCCACCACTGTATCCAGGGCGTGGACTTCCGCTCATGGGCCGTCCGCCAACCCTTCCGGCGACAACAGCGGGACGCTGCGGGAATGGAGAGCCGGGCGAACGGGATTCACCCTCTCCGTCACGCTGCGGACCGACGGGGCGGCCTCCGACCCTGCCGGCAGCGGCAGCGGGACGTTGGGTCCCCGGTAAAGAACTCGCCGTGGAAGAGTTATGCGGGGCATGAGAAGTATGAGGGCTACGCGGAATTGGAGCCGCGGCGGGCGCTTCGCTTTGCGAGGCTTTTGGTTCCATCGGATTCTTGATTTCCGGACTTGTATTTTCAACAGTCGGAGCGGGAACCTGTTGCGTAGGAACGGGTGCGGCAACACCTTCAACTGGGGTCGGCGCAACGACTTCAGTCGGTTTTTCGCTCGTCGCGTGAGCAACAAGGCGCGGCTGGGGTTTCTTTACGACTACCGGCTGCGGTTTCTTCTTAACAACGACGACTTTACGTCGTTCTGCGTGATCGACTTCCGATTGGGGAGCCATTGTAGACGGTACCGTCGGAGACGGAGCTGCCTGAGGCGCCGTTTCGGGGGCGTCGGGTTTCTTCGCTTGCTTAATGAGAGTAACCTTCGGTTTCTGCGTCGTATCGAATTCCTCAGCCATGTTTCACCTTTACTCTTCGTCTTCGTACTCGAAGCTCAATCCGATGCCGCACTGCGGACATACCGTCATATCGACAGTGATCTTTGCGCCACATTCAGGGCACTCGAACTCTTCGGGCTCGGCTTCCTCTGCCGCAGCTGATTGATCGCCTTCGGCGACGGCATCTTCCTGCGGATACTCGCTCTCTTCTACTATTTCGACGTTTTCGTCGATAACGGCTTTTAGAGCTTTCAGCTGTTCTACGCTGATTCCCTTCAAACCGGAAAGTTGTTCTTCGTCCAGCGCGAGGAAGTCCTCGATGTATTCAATACCGTCAGCGAGAAGCGTTTCGGCCACCGCTGGTTCAACACCGGGGAGTTCGGCAATCCGGGTAATCTCTTCCTCATACTGTTCCGAGTCGGAGAAAAGCTGAGAAACGGCTCTCTTTGATTCGGAGGCCAGATCCATACCGGAATACTGTTCCTCAGTTTTAACGTCGATGTTCCAGTCAACCAAGCGGTTGGCAAGACGTACGTTAAGACCTTGCTTTCCGATCGCGAGAGACAGCTGGGATTCGGGAACGACGGCCAGTGCCTGACGTTTGCCCTCATCAAGTATCACAACATCGCGAACTTCAGCCGGAGACAGAGCGTTCTTAATGAATCGTCGGGCGTCGACGTCGTACTTGAGAATATCGATCTTCTCGCCTTCAAGCTCACGGATGACCGACTGGATACGAACACCCTTTAGTCCAACGCACGCACCGACCGGATCAACATCATCGCGGTTTGAATACACGGCTAATTTTGTCCGATAACCGGGTTCTCGCACGATTTTGTGGATTTCGACCGTTTTATCGTACACTTCAGGAACTTCAAGTTCGAAGATGGCCCGAACGAAGTCCGTATGCGTTCGTGACAAAACAATCTGAAGTCCCGTCGGCGTCTTGTTGACTTCGACGATAAGGGCCTTGATTCGGTCATTGAGGTGATACGCTTCGCGGGGTGACTGAAACTTGCGCGGCAGTATACCTTCGACTTTACCGAGATCCACGTATATGGTCCCATTCCGTTCCCGCTGGTAATAGCCGATGATGATCTCACCGACTTTTTCCTGGTATTCGGAATACAGGCTGTCCTTCTGGATTTCCCTGATGGACTGGTGAGCGGTTTGTTTTGCGCTCTGCACCGAAATGCGGTCAAAGTCACGCGGATCAACTTCGATAAGAAGCTCATCGCCGATTTCCGCTTGAGGATCGAGTTCTCTCGCTTCCTCCAGGTCGATTTCACACGCCGGATCGTAAACGCCGTCGACGATCTTCTTCTTGGCATAAATGGCCACTTCGGTATTATCATCGTTGAAGCGAACGACCGCGTTATCAGCGTTGCCGAACTTTCGTTTATACGCGGCAATAAGCGTGTTTTCGATAGTTTTTAGGACGAGTTCTTCCGAGATTCCGCGATCTTGGACGAGCTGTCGAATCGCTTCGGACATGTCTGAAGCCATCAGGTTTCGACCTCCTGTGAATAATCGAGTTTTGCTTTGGCGATTACTTCGTAGGGGATCTCGATAAACCCCGAAGCATTACGTAATACAAGTCTTTTTTCCGACGTTTCAGTCACGATTCCAGCGGTCCAATCCGAAATATCAGTCCTATAGCACCGAACCCCACGACCAACGAACACCGCAAACTCGGAAGCATCTTTTATAAGCCGGTCGATTCCCGGAGACGCGACTTCAATGAATATTTCATGGTCGGGATACGCGAGGCTGAGCCGAGGTTCAATCGCGCGGTGAACGCGCGAACAGTCGGCAACGCCGACGCCCTCCTTTTTATAAATGACGAGATTCGCCTGGACTGAACCGCGGTTGCGTGATACCGACATTTCGATTATTGACACCCCGAGGCCGTTCACTACGGTCTCTATGGATGAGTAAATCGGTTCATCCCGTTTGGGACTACTCAGCACGGCACCACCTATGAAAAAGGAGTCGTTCGAACGACTCCTTTTTTCTACGAATCCATGATTCGATGAATCTTCGACTGTCTGTAATACTGTATAGAAGGCGTGGGCCTTTGTCAATCGCTCACAAGGAACGCAGCCGAAGCATCGTGCGCGCGGCAAACCGCCGCACCCAGAGCGTCGGCCGCATGATCGGGCTTCGGGATGGATTGCAAGCCGAGAATCAGGCGGACCAATTCCTGGACTTGGGCTTTTTCCGCCGCTCCCCGTCCGACGACGGCTTGTTTAATGGCCATCGGCGTGTATTCGTGTACGAACAAACCTTTTTCGGCAAGCGCAAGACACAGCACGCCGCGGGCCTCGGCTACGGGCATCGCACTTGTGATGTTTTTGGCGAAGTATAAAGTTTCCATGCCCGATTCGGTAGGAAGATACTCTTCAAGAACCAATTTGAACGCCTTGTAGATCAGTAAAAGTCGCTCTGATCGTGGCGTATTGGCTTTTGTCTGTATGCAGCCGTGCGCGATGTGCGTAATGCGGGATCCCGCGGCTTCGATAATGCCCCACCCCGCCGCCGCAAGTCCCGGATCGACGCCGATTATGCGTCGAACCGGACCGCTTGAGGCGGGCAAACGCAAGTTATTCTTCCTCGTAGTCTTCAGGGAGCCCCACGTTGGAATAGACGTTCTGAACGTCGTCGTTCTCTTCAAGTTTTTCGATAAGCCGCATCGCTTTGCCGGCGGCATCCTTATCAAGGGCAACTTCGGCATCGGGAATCATGCTGATTTCAGCGTTGACGGATTCAAGGTTTTTCGCGTTAAGCGCGTTGAGAACCGGTTCGAAGTCTTCCGGAGAAGAAGTCACTTCTATCATACCATCCATAGACGCGACATCCTCGGCGCCGCCCTCAAGAGCAGCTTCCATAATCTGATCTTCGGTGTATTTCTCACCATCAAAGGTTATGATGCCCTTGCGTTTAAAGAGGCGTGAAACAGCGCCCGCGGTGGCCAGTGAGCCGCCCGATCGGGTCAGTATATTGCGGACGTCGGCAGCGGCACGATTCTTGTTGTCCGTGAGGACTTCGATGAGGAGCGCAACACCGCCGGGTGCATAGGCTTCGTAGACAAGTTCCTCGTAGCTCACACCCTCGAGTTCGCCGGTTCCCTTCTTGATGGCTCTATCAACGTTATCCTTGGGCATGTTCGCGCCGCGGGCTTTGAGAACCGCCGTGCGAAGGCGCGGGTTCGCGTCGGCATCGCCGCCGCCCATACGGGCCGCGATGGAGATTTCCTTGATAAGCTTAGTGAACATCTGGCCGCGTTTTGCGTCGGCGGCTCCTTTCTTGTGTTTTATGGTCGCCCATTTACTGTGGCCGGACATCTTGACTCCTTATACGTGTGCAAAAAGTATAACGGGTAAGTGATACCACAGCCGGGAAAAAAGTGTCAACGGGAGTGGATCGACGGTAGTGAAGGTATGGATTTTTAGTTGAAAGACTTTAGGACGGCAATAATCCGAATGGGAATCGCCGTCCTAAAAAGTACCTACTTGTTTAGAATTTCCCTTTTGAGACGGCT
>JBAYHM010000372.1:0-4243 GCA_041666155.1 Treponemataceae bacterium | reverse complement strand
GTCGCCCAGCCCCCCGCACGGAAGAGCTTCATCCCACCGAGACTCCGCCCCAGCGCGAAGAAACGCAGCCGTCGATCGGCGCCGACGCGTATCGTAAAATTCACCGCTTCGCCGTCGGCAATTTTCAGGTCGCGAAAACGGCCGTAATCCGTTTGGCCTATTTCCTCTTCCTTTTCCCTGAAGCGATCAACTGACGCGGACGCGCCGAATTCCGAAGGTTTATTGAGCGCGATCCGGTATTCGCCGCTTTCCAGGAAAGTCGTGAAGCGAGCGGAACGGCCTGAAGCATCGGAAGCAGCGCCGGAGGCTATTGCCTGACCGATGCGGCCGTACATGCGGTCCACCAGCGTCAGCGCCGCGCCGCCGGGCCCTTCCGCGCGAAAAACGTAGCAACCGCTTTTAGGAACCGTAAGGATGCGCGTCTCGCCGGCGGCACCGAGGGCGGCACTGAACGAAAGAACTGATTGAGCGCCCAGCGGCAACGAAAAAACGATGAAAAACGCAAAAAAGAGGGGGAAAGAACGGGAGATTTTCACGCGAATCGAGGACATGCACGCCTCCGAAATTTCGTTCTAGGTGAGTTATTTTCTATACTTTTATCACGATATTCTAGTCTTACAACGAAAAAACCCGCCGAATAAGGCGGGTTTTATTCAGCCGGCAAAACGCCGACACGATCCGGAACGGAATCGTTCCTGAAAGCTTTAAACTTTCTTGGTGATGTAATCGCTCTTGAGGCAGCGAGTGCAAAGCTTCACCGTAACCGTGGTTCCGCTGAGCTCTGTCTTCACTTTGACAAGATTCGGCTTCCAGGTCCGGCGGGTATGATTCTTAGCATGACTGACCTTGTTGCCGGTGATCGTATGCTTTCCACAAATATCGCAAGTACGGGACATAAGAACCTTCCTTTCGGAGCATAGTGCGCTTTAAAGTACGGGGTACTATATCGAAAGGAAGCAGGAATGTAAAGCCCCCGCATTGCCTCATAAGTATTCTAGCCCTGCGAATATGGTTGCCTCATAAGCCAAATCTAGTCCTATGAGTATCTTGCTCATAGAAAGATATGAGTGAGGTCTGTCCCCGACAAGAGCCCCTATTTCATAACGCCCAGAGGGACAGACCCTTTCTGTTTATTTATCAGGGAAAACAAAAACACGGAAACAGTTCTATAGCGGCATGAGACTCCCAAGACAGCTTATTATCGTCTTTCCAAGATTGCGGTTAGCTTCTTCGACATAAAGCGCGAGGCGCGGCAATCATTTCTTCAAGCTGAACGCATTTTTCTTGACTATGACGCAACGTCATAGTTTATCCTTTAGTTCATGCGGGAAAACGTAAGCTATTCAGTCAAGGAACTCGCGGATCTTGCGGGCGTAAGCGTGCGGACGCTCCATTATTACGACGGGATCGGCCTGCTCAAGCCGTCTTCCGTCGGCGGGAACAACTATCGGCGCTACGACGAAAGTTCGCTGCTGCAGCTCCAGCAAATCCTGTTCTATCGGGAAATCGGCCTGGATTTGGCGCGGATCAAGGCGATCATCCAGGATAAGGATTTCGATCTGGTATCGGCTCTACAGACCCACCGCCGGATGCTGCTGGAAAAAGCCGAACGGCTGAACACCCTCGTTGAAACGGTAGACGCGACCATCATGCACGTAATCGGAGAAGTCGAAATGAACGGGAAGAAGATTTTCCAAGGATTCAGCGAAGAAAAACAGAAGAGGTACGAAAAAGAAGCGACCAAGCTATGGGGCGATACCGTCAAGGAATCGACCAAACTTTGGAACAGCTATTCCGAGCAGAAGAAACAAGCGATCTTGGCGGAAGGAAACGAGATATACGCCGGCATAGCCCGGAATATGGGCAATGGACCGGAGGATAAAGAGATACAAGCGCTGTTGGTACGATGGCACCAGCACCTCCGGTACTTTTACGAACCGTCGATTGAAACCCTGCAAGGCCTCGGCGATATGTACGCCGACCATCCGGATTTCAACGCGACATTTGCCGCGATAAATCCGGATCTGCCGGCCTTTCTCAAGAAGGCCGTAGCGGTCTACGTGGACGAGCTGGAAACGCGGTGGCTGGAACGGGAATTGGGGATTCTTGAGGAGTAAAGGAAATGTGGAAGAAATTGAAAGCGAAACGAAATTCGGCAAGCCTAGCGAAAAACGCCGAAGTCGAAACAGGCGGCCGCTCCGCCCACAGCGGACGCGTCGTTTTGCCCGAATCGGACACCGCTAAACGCGCAAGCATATTCGAAACTGAAAAACCCCGCCGTCGACTCGCGGATCTCATCGTCGCCGAGCCGACGATGTGGCAGATCAGAAGCCTCCTGGCGAAGATCAAGTACCGCCATTTGCTGTACGAAGAGTTCGGTTTGGCCGAGATCGATCCCTACGGCGGACGGACAGCCATCAATATGTACGGGCCTCCGGGAACGGGAAAAAGCTTCGCCGCGGAAGCGATCGCCTCGGAATTAGGAATGGACATCATACGGGCGAACTACGCCGAAATCGAATCCAAGTACGTGGGAGAAACGGCCAAAAACATACAAGCCGCCTTCAGGAAAGCGAAAGATACCGGTGCGCTGCTGTTCTTCGACGAAGCCGATTCAGTCTTAGGCCAACGCCTGTCCGACGTCCGCCAGAGCACCGACCACGCGGTCAACGTCAGCCGGTCGGTGATGTTGCTGGAGCTGGATCGATTTTCAGGCGTAACCGTTTTCGCGACGAACCTGGCCTCCAACTACGATACGGCCTTCGTCCGCCGCATCCTCGGACACATAGAGATGCCCCTCCCCGACGACGACGGGCGGCTGCGCTTGTGGCGCCTCCACATCCCCGGCCGGATGCCCGTCAGCCTTGACGAGAACGCCTGGATTCGCCTTGCCTCGGAGTCCGAAGACCTATCCGGCGGCGATATCCTGAACGCCGTCGTATACGCCGCGTCCATGGCCATAGAACGCGAAGGTCCCGCCTGCAGAATTACCTTGGACGATTTCTTGACTGCCGTCGAAGCGGGAAAACGGGCGAAAGCGGAAGTGGGGAGACAAGCCTCAAAATAAGGTGCCCAGAGGGACAGACCCTTTTTATATTCCGTTGTAGCAGGTGGGGGAGCACCCCAATCCATAACTCCCGGTACGCGCACTGATCCGGGAAACCGGGCCTGCCGACGTACAAAAGGGTAGTCGCTGGTCCTCGTCCCAGTAGGGACTGCGGGAATCGCTCCTACCCTTTTGTACTGGCGCGGCCCGGCCTTTTCAGTAAGTGCGCGAACCGGCCTCCCGATTGGGGTACGCCGCCTTAAAAGGTTTCGGCTCCCCCACGCGCGTGCTTCCTCACCCGCCCCGCCACAGGCGGGCCTGGGAACTATCGCGGTCTCAAAGAGCCCGCTCCGTTGCCGAAATCAAGCGGGCTCGGTGATTCCGCCGCGCGCGGGAGCGCGCAGTTTATCCATTCCTTTCGGAACGCGCCCGTAGGGCGCATCATGCGCTTCCCCCTCGTCCTGGCTCGGTGATCGTTGCCCTTCTCTGGATTATCAAAGAGTTCGGTTCGAATTCCTCACCGTTGACGCACGTTATCCGGTGAATGTAGGTCTTCTCACCGCAACAGGTACTTTTCTATCCGCATCGAGCCCTGGCCGTCTTCACACAAGTAGATAGATATCTCTTCCCCGTCAAACTTGGCGACCGCCCAATACCAGGATGTCGACGGCTTTCGCGCGATCCGGCCGGACATTATCAGTTTCCCGTCCGAGGTAGTGCTGTACACCGCATAGGCGTCCTCTTCCTTCTCAAGCCACACTGCCCGTCCGTTCTTGTCCGCCTCAAGGAACCGAGCCTTGGAGGGAACACCCGAAAGAGAGAAAGTACCGCCGGCCACCGCCCTAAGCCGTACGGTATCGGTAACCGTATAACCGAAAACAAAGCCAGACACGCGGATGCACGAGAGTTTCCCACCATCCAAGTCTACTGCTGATTCCGTAGCCGTGAAAGGCAGAATGAGGGGATGAAAAAGTTCTTCACGCCGTCAATCTCTTCAACGGCAAAGTAGACCGCGTCGCCTCCGGCGTACAGGGCTTTGGGGAACACCCCCATCGGGAAGGGAGCGCGCCAAAGCACCTCGCCGGATGAGGTTAGACAATACAACGCGCCGTCGTTGAAGGTGACGTATTGAGCGTTCCGAGAACCGGCGAAATAGTTCATCCGCGGCGAAATCGCGGCAGTGACCGGGATTGCCTT
>JBAYHM010000371.1:0-4262 GCA_041666155.1 Treponemataceae bacterium | reverse complement strand
GTCTGAACGTAACCGAATCCTCCGCGGAGGGCGGTGAAAAAATGAACGGAAGTCGGGGCGCGAACGACAACGCGGAACCCAGAATAGCGATAACTATGATGATGGCTAAAGGTCGGTGGGAGAGCACCGAAGACAAAGCATTCGCGTAGGTATTTTCCAGCGCCGTGAACATCCGCTCAAAAAACGCCTCAATCGGTTTAAGAAAACGCAGCCGCTTGAACCGGTCTTCCTCCGCCTTCAGCGGCATGAAGGTGCTCGCCAGGACAGGCACGAGCATAATCGAAACTATCAACGACGCGATGATGGCGACGATAACGGTAAACGCGATATCCCCGATCAGGTAGCTGAAATCGCCGAGTCCTTTCCGGAAAAACAGTACCGGAGCGAAGACGCAGATCGTCGTCAAGGCGGAACCCATAATAGGATCTATCATTTCCGCCGCGCCGATTATCGCGGCATCCTCGGCGCTCAAGCCCGTGGCCCGACGGCGGTGGATATTTTCCAAAATAACGATGGAAGAATCGACTATCATGCCAATACCGAGAATCAATCCAGACAGCGAAATGCTGTTGAGCGAGAGTCCGCCGATGGACATGGCGAAAATAGTAGCCAGAAGAGATATCGGGATTGAAATGGCGATCGCGGTCGCGGCGCGCACGTTCCGCAAGAAAAAGAACAGGACGAACAAAGTGAGCATACCGCCGGTCGTCAATGAGCCTACTACCTCATTTAGACTGGCCTTGATGCTGATGGTCGTATCTTCGATAATCCGTAGGTCATAACCCTTGGGTAAATTCGAACGAACCAGTTCCATTTTGTCGCGGACGGCATCGGCGACTTTCACGCTGTTGGTGCCGCTTTCCTTCAGGATGGCGATATAGGCGCCCGGGATCCCGTTAATAAGTACCGTACGGGTTTCTTCAGCGCCGTCCATACGCACGGTGGCGATCTCACTCAAGCGGACCGGACGCGGGCCGACGGCCGAAAGCCGCTCCCCTTTTGAGGATTTCGCGTAACCGACGATCGTACCCGACACTTCGGCCAAGGACCCAAAACTACCTACAGTCTTAACGAGGAATCGGCGGTCCCCTTGCGGGATCGACCCGCCGGAAGCGTCCGCGTTCTGCGCGTTCACCGCCGCGGCGATGTCGGTCAAGGTAAGGCCGTAAGCCTCCATCGCTGTCCTGTCGACCTCAATCCGCACAATCAGGTCGCTGCCGCCGCGGACATCGGCCTGGCCGACGCCCGGAACCTGCTCCAGTTCGGCCTGTACGTTATCAAGAGCGACTCGGCGCAATTCCACCGGACTGAAATTACCGGTCAACGCGATATTCATAATCGGCCAGGTATTCGGATCGAAACGGCGCATGCGCGGTGCGGTCGCCGCGTCCGGCAGATTGCTTCTTACCGCGGCTAAAATATCGCGAACGTCGTCGGAGGCCCGATTCAGGTCGGCGTCGAGGCTGAAATTGAGAATTACGCGGCTTTCTCCTTCGGAAGAGGTCGAGGTAATTTCTTCCAGACCGCCGACGCCCGAAAGCGCCTTCTCCAGAACATCGGTGACTTCCTGCTCGACTTCCGACGGACCGGCTCCCGTGTAGGTGGTGAACACCACGACCAGGGGCCGTTCGGTACTCGGAAACATATCGATCGGCAGCAGCGTGAGAGAAACAAGGCCGACGCCGGCCAATACCAAGAAAAGCATAAGGACGAGAACAGGGCGCCGGACGACGGATCGGGAAAACGCCATTATTTCTTCCCTTCCGCCACGGTTACACGCGATCCGTCGCGGATAAGGTTCTGACCGCGAACCACGACCAGATCCCCCAGCTTGATGCCGGAAAGGATTTCGGCGCCCGTTTCCGAAAATAGTCCTAAGGTGATAACCCGTTCCCGGGCGATACCTTTTTCAATGACATACACAAAATCGGTTTGCCCGCGACGAACCACGGATTCAAGAGGAATAATCAGAGACGATTCGGACCGCGACAAAGTGATGGACACTTCCGCAAACATGCCCGGTTCCACGCGCGAAAGATTGCCGGAAAGCCGAAGGAGAATCCGTTTGGAACGCGAAACCGGATCGATGACGGGATCGGCGGCACGCACGCGCGCGGGGAAGCGCCGTCCAGGAAAAGCGGTAAGAACGACTTCCGCGCTCGTACCCACGGAAATATCCGCCGCCCAGCGTTCGGGTACGCGTACGACGACATCAAGGTCGGCCAAGGTCGCGATTTCAATTATCGCCGTTGAGCTTGTCACGTTGGCGCCCGGTTCGAGGAGCACCGCTACGACGACACCGGCCAAGGGTGCGCGTACCGGGCTCGGTTCGAAGCGCGAGCCGGGCTTTGAGGGGTCAACCCGAGCCACGACGCTTCCCTCCGCCACCAAGGTTCCCGCGGCGACCGTCTCGGTAATGCGCCCGGCCGTATCCGGATATGCTTTGAGCGTCCTGACGGCCTGCACTTCGCCGGTCAGTTTGGCCATTGCCGCCAAACTCCCCAGTTTCGCCGACGCAACGTCGACGACGGTCGTCATACCACCGCGTTTTCCGCCGCCGGCGCTTGGGCCCGCGCTGCCCCCCACCCCTTGTGCGGAGCCGCTCCCATTCGCTACGGGAGTAGCGGGAGAACCGGAAGGACTGATGGTATCCGTGAGCGGTTTAGCGCTCAAATTCACGAAAGCGACGAAAGCGGATAGGGCAAGAACCGACAAACCGGTGATTATACCCGGAAGATAACGAGGTTTCACGAAGGCTCCTTTTGGGAACGGAGAGGTTTTCCGGTCGCGTATTCAAGATCAATGAGAGCGGCCAAATACGTGTAACGCTCCGCGAGAAGCGCCACTCGGGCTGAATCGGCGTCTTTTTCGGCAGTCCGGAGGTCCTGGTAGGAAGCCGCGCCGACATCGTAAGCTTCCCTGGTCAGCAGAACGACCTCACGCGCCAGTTCCACCGACGCGGAGAGAGAAGTGATGGCGGAGAATGAAACGGATAGGGTCCTGAGGATGGATTCCACCTCCAGAGAGGCGGCCCGCGCGGTATCATCAGCCTGAAGACGTAGTTTTTGCAGAGTTCCGCGGCTTGCCTCAAGAGAGACGCTATCCGAGGAGAACGGAAGAAAAGCGCTGATATTCGGGGAACTGAACGTGAGCGTGAACAAACCTGAAGGAGTAAGATCCGCGTTCCCCGTTTTCGTCACATCGATTTGAGCGCTCATAGCGAGGGTGGGGATCAACCAGGAACGGCGCGCTTCCTCTACCTTGCTTTCCTGAAGGGCGGCCGACGCAAACGCCAGAGACACGTCCGATCGGGTAAGAAGCGTGTCGGAACCGAAAGAGACCGTCTTAAGATCAATCGGCAAGACCTCCAAATCGCCGCCCGCGACCCAATCTTCATCCCGCAATCCGATACGCACGGAAAAGGCGGAACGGGCGGCGTCATATTCAGCGCGACGACGGGAAAGCGTCAGTTTTTCCGTCTCGTAGGCGATCTCCGATTGACGTCTCGTACGCTGAGAAGTAAGACCGTTCCGGTATTCCTCAACTGTACGATCAAGACTGCCGAGCGCTATTTCTACGGAGGACTCGGCAACCTTCGTCTGTTCTCTCAGGAGCAATAATTTAAAGAACCCCTTTCTCGTTTCCTTCTCTACTTTTTCAATAGTGGCTTTGCTTTGAAAGCGGGAAGCCGCCGCGTCCAATTCCGCCGTTTTGCCGCCTTGCAGCGTAGCCGCCGACAAGGTCAGAGCGGAATTCAACCGGACGATAGCCGCCGGTATCGCGGTCAACCCGTCACCTGCTTGTGAAACGCTTTCCCGACCAATCGCGCTCCCCGTAAAGGACGGCAGGAAAATATTGTTTTTGGTACCGGCTTTTCGCTCTTTCGCGGCAAGCTCCAGGCTTTGGATAGCCGCGCCGACGTCGTTACGAAGAGCTAATTCTACGGCGGTATTTTCATCCACAATGCGAGGGGACGCGTACGCGGAAAACGACAAGGTTAAGAAGGCCGCGACGATAAAACAACAACCGATGCTTCGGGTGATCCCCATATGAGTTCCTACAATATCGAAATATCTTATAACCGTTAAGAGCGGCTCTTATATTATCACTGAATCGCCCCTCATGGACAAAAAACGAAGGCATAGGTACTATGTTCCCAACATCAAGGAGATAAATGGTAAACATGGAAGAAAAACTTTCGTACGTCATAGCGACGCCCTATACCGTCGCGAAAAGCCGAACCGGCGGCGTCATATCCCGAC
>JBAYHM010000370.1:0-4332 GCA_041666155.1 Treponemataceae bacterium | reverse complement strand
TGTCGCTGACCGCAGTCGTGGTCGGCGCGGTAGCGGCAGTAGTGGAGAATCCGACCTGTGGGCTATAATCCGTTCCGGCGCTGTTGGTTGCGTAGGCCCTGACATAGTAATACATTCCGGGCAGCAGACCGGATAACGCGCAGGTAAAACCGCCGGTGCCTCCGCCGACATCGGCCTGTAGGCTATCAGCGATCGTTGGGTTTCCGGTGATGTTCCAGCAGATGCCTCGCGAGCCTGCCGGTATTGCCGCCCCGCCATCGCTTAAGATGTTTCCCGCGCCCGACGCGGTAGTCCACGTTATAGCGCTGATGGCCGGCGTCGCCGTCAGCACGGGTGGCGTCGCGGCAACCGTCACCGTCACCGTATAGGTCTTCGTCGTCGCGTCGGCGGCTTTGACGACGTAATCGACGGAACCGTGCGAAAAGTCCACGGTAGTCACGCCGCTCGTCTGAGGGATACCGTTCACCGTGACCGAGACGCCCGTCGTGGCGAAGTTGGCGACAAGAAGAGCCGTATTCGTCCCTACAGGAACATTCACGCCGATCGACGTTCCCGAGATGAGACCGGTCGCCGCCGGACTGACGAAAGCGAAGGCCGTTATGTCCTTGGACCCGGTGACCCCTGAGCCCTTGACCGTGAACGTGAATTTCGGATTCGTCACGTCGTTCGTCGGGATGCTGACAGTCGCCGTCTTTTCCCCGAGAGTCCCAATCGGCGAAAATCGCAGCTCGAGCGTAGCGCTTCCGCCGGTCGCGACCGTTGCGGGCGGCGGAGTTTTTACGGAGAAGGTATCCGGTTCAGTACCCGAACCCATCGTAATAACGATCCCGGTGAGGTCGATAGTAAGCTCGGAATTCCCGGAATTTTTTATTGTCAAGGAGAGATCGTAGTTGCCTCCCACCGAAGTAGCGGGAAAATTCACTGTCCCGTTCGCGCTTACCACGACCGCTGCCGCATCGCTGAGTACGAAGCGCGGCGACGCCGCCTCCGCTCTGATCGCCTGCGCCTCTTTCGCCAGAGGATTGGAGCAGCCGATAAGCGCAAGCGCCATCATGCCGACCACGGATAAAACACCAAGCGCTGCGATGGCACGGTGATGCTGCGTTGATTTTGTCGCCGTCATGTTGCTCTCCTTCAGAACCGTACGATCCCGCCGTCCTCGCCGGCGGCCGCTTTTGTCTTAAGCATGCCGTTCTGCGCCGGCGCTGAACCCAAGTCTCGGCCTGGATCAAACTTTCCGTTATCAAAGGCTTAGGAAGCTCGACTCATCGAACTCCTTTTCGCCCTACATACAAACTCTTCTGGGCGTTACGCTCAGAATTGGCGGATTGACCGCTATATAGGCTCTGAACCTGCGGGTATCCGGTCAGAACCGGCGGACAGGACGCGTGTAATAATTCACCCAAGACTTATAAACTTCCGCCCAACCCCAAGTTGAAGTACTTTCAGAATATCGATAGGCAGAACAAGCGATTGTAGGAGATGAAGTCCCTTGCGACGATGAGTCGATGCCGGAATACGAAGCGGCAAGAGTCGGTAAGTCAATTAACCCGCTCACCTTGAGAATTTCTATCACCTCATCCTTGCTCGGCATGAACCAATCCGAATAGGCGCCGCCGGCGTAACTCCGGCAATCACTCGCCATATAGGTCCCAATTCCTTGATCAGCGATGATCGCGTCGGTATTTTCCTTACCAGTTCCGATAGCGGTATCAGTACCGGAAATAATGCGTCTGTATATGCCGCCCCTATCCCACATGTGACCCGCACCGATATTACTGGTCGCCGCTTCCATATATCGCCAGCCTTTAGATCCGTAGGAGAGACTGTCGTAGAATAATTTCCCACCGGCCGGACCGGCCGCACCGGCGACGTAGTTGATGGTCGTAGCGTTGAAGGCGACTGCTGGCGCCCCCTGCAAATCGGCGGCAGTGGCCGTGATGGTCGACGATCCCGCGGCTATTCCATTAATGGTACCATTTGTTACAGACGCGTATGTTGCGCCCGCGGTGACTGCCCAACCAATGTCGGGCTTGGTGGCATTCGCGGGTGAAATAGTCGCGATAATTGTCTCAGAAGAACCAGGCAAGAATGTCGCGGAGGTTTTACTTAGCGAAATTGATGCAACTTTGACGCCGACCATCGTGGGGCTCGACGAATTTGAGGTACTCGAACCCGTGGCGTTCTTGGCCTTTATCCAGACATAATAGTTTGAATAGTCAACAAGTCCGCTCAATGTGCAAGAAGTTGTAGTTAAATCAGTAGGTCCATTCGACGAACCGGAGAGAGTGTTCGATGTATTGTAGTACACATCATAGTATATAGAAGCCCCGTTCACCGCCGCCCAGGAAACCGTCAACTGGCCGCTTCCCGACGGGTAACCCACCGCCGCTACTGTCGGGGCGGCGGGCGTAGCGGGGAGAGTGGTAAAAGATACTTGAGAGCCGTAGCCGGTAATGATGCCGTTACTCGCGTATGCTCTGACATAATAGAGCGCCCCGGGAGTCAGGGGCGTCATCAGACAGGAATAGCTTCCAGTCCCCAAACCTCCATCGGAGGCCTTGCTGTCGGCGATTGTCGGGTTTGGAGAAGTGCCCCAGCATATACCTCGCTCCGTGACGGGAATACCTCCGTCATTCGTGATATTTCCTCCGCCGGTCCCCGTCGTCTGAGCGATTGTCGTCACCGAATTAGTCGTAAGCGCCAGCGGCCATCCTTTCCCCTCTATCGTGAGTGAAAAGGATGGTGTCCGAACATCATTTGTCGGAATTGTGATACTAGCAGTCTTCGTGCCGTCAGAAACGGGGGTGAACCGGATTTTGAATGATGAAGCCTCATTCGGAGCAATTTTTGTGGAAGGAACAACGCTAACGGAAAAACTGCCTGTCTCCGTCGCTGAATTCGGCGTAACGAGCATGCCGGCTACATCTATCACGAGCTCATTTGTTCCAGTATTTTTGATCGTAAACTCAATATCACAGATGCTCCCAACGGAGACCATACCGAAATCAATTTTCGCGCCTGAATTCAGCGCGGAATTATCCGAAAGGCTTAGCGTCAAGATCGGCGACGACGCTTCCGCCCTGATTGCCTGGGCCTCTTTCGCCAGAGGATTGGAGCAGCCGACGAGCGCTATCGCCAGCATACCTACTACGGCCAAACCACCGAGAGCAGCCTTCGCCGCCGAGCGGTATTGTTGTGTCAATTTTTTTTCCCGCACACTATGCTCCTTGCGCGGGAATCCGGCGCTGTCGTCATTCTTCAAAACCATGCGAGAGCGCCGTCGTCGATCGCGGCTGCTCTTGTCTTGGCGGTGCCGGCGTCCGCAAGCGCCGAGTACTGATCCGCGGCCTTGGGGTCCAGCTTGCGCACGCCGGCAAGGGCCTGGGTAGCCAGGTCGATTTTTCCGAGGGCGGCGGCCGATTTGGCCAGGTTCACAAGGAGGCGCGAATTATCCGGGAGCCGCCGCGCGGCAGCTTGGTAATATTCGAGAGCTCCGGCGGGATCGGCTTTAAGCATGGATACGTTGCCGAGGTTCACCAGGGCGGAGTCGCTGCCGGCTTTGGCGGCGGCTTGGAAATCCCGCATGGCCTCGGTATAGCGTCCGAATCGTCCATACAGTACGCCGCGATCGTTCAAGCTCTTCGCTACTTGGGCGCCCTTAGTCGCAACAGGGCCGAGAGCCGACAGACGGGCGTTCAGCTCGGAAGCGACGGCTTTGCCGAGTTCGACATTGAAGATCTTGACTATCTTGTCGCTTGTCGGGGGGATTACGCGGGAACCGTCGGCGGGGAGGCCCACCGGGGCATAGGTCTTCCAGGCTTCGTGGAGCGGGTACAGCGCCGCGAGCTTCCGCTCGGATGCGTCGCGCCACTCGCTTGCGGCCTTCCTCCAAATATCGAGGAAACCGGAATCGCGCATCGTGGTCTCTATGGGGAGCCAGACTTTGTCGCCCTGGACGATAAGCTCGCGCTCATCGACGGCATGCGCCTTGGCCTCGGCTAGGGTCATTCCGGAATCGATGGCCATGAAGATGTGGCCGGGAACGGTGACGAAGGCCGTCTCTATGCCGGCCGCCTCGAAGCAGGAAGCGTAGAGCACCGACAGATCGGCGCAGTCGCCCGCGCGGAAAGTGAGCACCTGCCGGGGGAACTTGAGGGTATCGACGATTTCCGGATCGACTACGTTCTTGGCGAAGGGTCTGTTGGGGCTGAGGACGTAGCTGATGCCGTAAGCCCGTAGGCCCTCGTGGAAGGCGATGGCGGTCTGGATGTTCGCGGCAAGTTCGGGATTCCGCCCGCTTTTTACCGCGGCCAGAATGTTGCCCGTCAG
>JBAYHM010000369.1:0-4345 GCA_041666155.1 Treponemataceae bacterium | reverse complement strand
GAGGCGCGATGGGGATAGCGGGTATTCCGAATGCCGCGGGGCTGCCTCTTATCGCCGTCTCCACCTTGGTCATCTTATTCCTGATTTCCAATCTGAAAAAATCCAATTTCATGCGGGCCTGCATCGCGATCCGCGACGATGAACTCGCGGCGCAGGCTATGGGAATCAACGTCTTCGGGTATAAGCAAAAAGTCTTTATCCTGTCGGCGGCGATAAGCGCTTACGGCGGGGCGCTCTTCGCCTTCAACATCATGTTCATCGAACCCAACCTATTCGATTGGCTTGATTCCGCGAAACTCATCATCATCATTTTCGTGGGAGGAATGAATAGTCTTTCCGGCGTTTTCATCGTCGCGTTTTTCTATTACACCTTCGGTGAATTCTTTCGGTTCGCGAATGTCTGGCGCGATGTGATTCTTGCCGTGATCGTGATCTGCGTCAATATTTTCCGGCCCCAAGGTTTTTTCGGAAGTTGGGAGTTTTCTCTGAAACATCTGATTGTTTTTTTCCGCCGGACAGCCCTGGCAAGAAAGGATCGGTGAAGTATGGAATTATTACGTGCTGAATCGATATCGAAAAATTTCGGAGGCGTCGCCGCCGTTTCCGACTTCTCCATGGTCCAGGAGGAAGCTCAAATCTCGGCCATCATAGGACCGAACGGGGCCGGAAAGACGACAACTTTCAATTTAATTACGGGGGTTCAAAGGGCGGACGGCGGGAAGCTGTTTTTTCGGGGCGTAGATATCACCCGCCTTCCCTCGTATCGGATCGCCGCCCTCGGGATGAGCCGAACCTTCCAAAATATCCGGCTGTTCGAAAATCTCAGCGTCATCGACAACGTCAAGGTTATGGTCACCCAGAAGGTCCCGTATACGATGTTCGCCGAACTTTTCGCCCTTCCCAATGTCGGAAGACGCGAGAAGGAAATTCATGAAAAGGCTATGCACAATCTCAAATTCCTGGAGCTT
The DNA here is from genome assembly GCA_041666155.1 of Treponemataceae bacterium. Lineage (GTDB taxonomy): Bacteria > Spirochaetota > Spirochaetia > Treponematales > Breznakiellaceae > SZUA-426. Next base: position 3,377 of record JBAYHM010000369.1, on the reverse strand, counting down.
GAAAAATACGCGAAAGAGAATCCCAAGAAGCTTCCTTACGGGATGCAGAGAAGACTGGAGCTGGCCCGCGCGTTGATGTCCGACCCGCAGCTGCTGCTGCTCGACGAACCGGGCGCGGGGCTCAATCCGAATGAAATACGGGGGCTCATGGAAACCATCCGGTTCATTCATGAGCAGAAGAAAATCTCCATCATAATAGTCGAGCACCACATGGAGCTCGTCATGAATATCTGCTCGAAAATCCACGTTTTGGATTTCGGAAAAAAGATCGCGGAGGGCACGCCGGAAGCGGTCATGAGTGATGAAAAAGTTCTTGAAGCGTATCTCGGAGACTTGGGGGAATTATGTTAGAGGTCAAAAACCTCGTCGTGAGGTATGGGGGCATAACGGCTCTTCAAGGCGTGTCCTTCTCAATTCCCGAGGGCAAGATCGTCAGCATGGTGGGCTCGAACGGCGCGGGCAAGTCGACCGCGATCAACGCGGTCAGCGGTATGGTGAAAAAAGCCGCGGGGGAAATCCTATTCGACGGGGTGAACCTCAACCTCCCGCCGCAAAAAATAGTCAGGCTTGGAGTCGTGCAGGTTCCGGAAGGGCGAAAAATTTTTTCAGCGATTTCCGTCAAGGAAAATATCCTGATGGGGGCATACGCGGTCAATGACGCAGCCCGCATTGAGGCTAATTTGGAAAAGATGTACAAGCTCTTCCCGATTCTCTCCAAAAGAAAAAACCAGGCCGGAGGTACGCTGTCCGGCGGCGAGCAGCAAATGCTCGCGATAGCGCGGGCTTTGATGTCGGAACCCAGGATACTTTTACTGGACGAGCCGTCTCTCGGCCTCGCGCCCAAGTTGATCCTGGATATCTTCAAATTGATACAGGACCTTCACGACAAAGGCTTAACGATACTTCTTGTCGAACAGAACGCAAGGAAAGCCTTGTCCATTTCCGACTATGCGTATGTCCTCGAGACTGGCCGAATTATCGCGGAAGGAACGGGACCCCAGATGGCGGACAATCCCGTCGTCCGCAAAGCGTATTTAGGGTGTTTGGATTAATACCGAAAGGAGACTGCGAGTATGAGTGAATCCATTGATCTTTCCGTCCGGTTAGGCGACGTCGTTTTTAAAAATCCCTTCATAGTCGGTTCAGGACCGACAGTAAAGAATATCGAGCAGATCCGCGCGGCCTCCGCCGCCGGCTGGGCCGGGGCGTCCCTCAAGCTGGCCATCGATCCAACTCCCTACCTCAGCCTGCCTCCGCGATACAGATGGCTGAAAAAAGAAAAAATACACATTTTCACCGCGGAGAAGCGGCTTAATACGGAAGAAGCTTTGTCTCTTCTTGAGGAAGGGAATCGGGTGAGTAAGGACTTCGTCCTTATTCCGACCCTCACCTACGACGGCGAAGACGACGAAGGCTGGGGCCGTCTTGCCCGAAGATTCGTCGACGCCGGAGCGCGCGTGCTTGAACTCAACATGTGCTGCCCGAATATGTCCTTCAATCTTTCGAACACGGGCGTCGCGACGGAGAAGAAGACCGGGGCGAGCCTGGGGAACGATCCGGAATGTCTTCAGCTAGCCGTCCGCAGCGTGACGGAGAGCGTCGGAGTTCCGGTAATCGTTAAATTCAGTCCCGAAGGAAACCAGCTGGCGCTTGTCGCCCATGCGGCCCTCAAGGCGGGCGCCGCGGCGGTGGGTCACGCCGGGAACCGATTGGGGATACCCGACGTGGATATACGGAACCCCTTCAGTCCTGTCTATCGGCTGCAGGATCAAATCACCCTGGGGTGCATGTCCGGGCCATGGCTTAGACCGGTCGCGCTCCGGGACACCTATCAGATGCGACACGCTTTGGGTCCCGATCCCTTCATCCTGGGGTCCGGCGGCGTCAGCGATCTTGAAAGCGCGGTAACCCAGATCATGGTCGGGTCGGACGCTGTCTGGGTTTGCACGGAAACAATGCTCAGGGGTTTCGACTGGCTGCCGCGCGTCCTGGACCAGCTTGTCGCCTATATGAAAGAAATGGGTTTCACAACGATCCGGGACTTTCGCGATCTTTTGCACAAAAATATCGTTTCCGCCGGCGAACTTACTATCCGCAAAGGCTGTGCGGAGGTCGATCCGGAAAAATGCACCAGCTGCGGATTGTGCTGGAAAATCGGCCATTGCTCGGCTATCCGGCACGACGAGGGAGTCACCGTCGTAGATCCCGAATTGTGCCTTGCCTGCTCGACCTGCGTTGACGTCTGCCCGAAACAGGCGATCCGCATGGTCGAAAAAGCGGAAGGAAAAAAACAATGACGAAAAACATAAAGATCGGTATCGTCGGGGCAAAATTCGCCGGGGGTTTTCATGCCGATATTTGGAAGACCCTTCCGGGTGCCGAAATTGCCGCTATCGTTGATTTATCGGAAGAAGCGCGCGGCCTCTTTCAAAAGAAATACAGTATCGAAAAGGCCTTTGCGGATTATCGTGACCTTATAGAGGACCCGGATATCAACGTCGTCGATATTTGCGTCCCCAATTTTTTACACGCGGAAATCGCGACCGCGGCCTTGTTGGGCGGGAAGGATGTGATTTGCGAAAAACCCTTCGCCACGACCCTTGAGGACGCGGAAAAGGTCGCCGATGCGCAGGCGAAATCAGGAAGCCGTTTTTTCTACGCGGAGGATTGGATTTTCGCCCCCGCCCTTCAAAGGGCGGAGACAATTCTAAAGAGCGGAGGTATCGGCGCGCCATTCTTCTTTAAAGGCAAGGAATGCCATAACGGTTCGCACTCCCCGTTCGCAAAGAAAATCAAGTTCTGCGGCGGCGGATCCATCATCCATTTAGGGATACATCCTATCGGGTACTTCCAGTACCTCTTGGGGATGCCGGAGAAGGTCACGGGCTGCGGCACCGGCGGACTGGAGAAAAATTTCATACAAAAAGATTTTGAAGGCGAAGACTGGGGGCTCGGGATTCTGCATTATCCTTCGGGACAGAAGGCACTGATTGAAGGCAATTATATAACGACGGGCGGCATGGACGATGTCATAGAAATCTACGGGTCGGACGGTCGAATCAAAGTCGACTTGACCTTCGGCAGCCCTCTGTCCGTGTTTTCCAAGAACGGTATCGACTATGCGGTGGAAAAGGCTGAGTTCACCCAAGGATGGACCCGCCCGGCCGTAAACGAAAACGAATCCCTCGGATACAAGAACGAACTTTCCCACTTTCTTGCCTGCCTGCAGGGCAAGGAAAAACAGCAGCCGGGAACCACAAGCGCGGACGGGTACAATACCTTCCGCGTCATCGATGCCTTCTACCGGTCGAACAGGGAAGGCCGGACCGTTACAATCGCGTAATTGGTATAGTAGCAACACGAAGATATCTATCGGG
>JBAYHM010000368.1:0-4393 GCA_041666155.1 Treponemataceae bacterium | reverse complement strand
TTTGTCTGCTCACCTTCACGGTATTTCAAGCGGCGGCCGTCCTTCAGCTCAAGGATTATTACGCGGACACCACCGCGCTCGTGCAGAATTGGGACTCGGTGCAGATGAACACCTTCGCGCTCATTTCCTCGCCAACCGGAATCTCGACTTTAAAGCAAAAATGGAACAACTCGGTCGATGAGTTCGAAAAAAACCTGCAGTCGGTTTCTTCCGACCGCAGGTTGGCTCGCTTCAACGCGGAAGTCCACTCACTGATCGAGGAAACCAGTTCTATTTGGAAGCTCACGAAGGGACAGATCGAAGCAACGGATGTCGCGCTCAACGAATTCGTCAAAGCCGCTGCCGTAAAACACGGAGATCTGTTAAGCGGAGGAGAAGGCCTCTTAAGTGAAATGACCGCACTGGAAAAAAAAGGAGAACTCGATTTTTCAGAAAAGTTCCTTTTTACGAAGTTCCGCAATTACCAAAAGACCATCGCGACGACAAACGCTTCATTCATGACTGTGCTCGGCAATTTGAAAAAGGAAGTGGAAAAAGGCGTTGCCTCACTGATCCGCGCAAGCATCATCGCCGCCGCGATCTTGTCAGCATTTGTTATTGTCAGTGCGTTCATTTTCGTTCACTTGTTCGCAAAAAAACTTTCTCGCCGCGCAAAATCGATCGAAGAATCGATGAGGATCGCATCCGAGCTTGATTTCTCCAAACGACCTCGCGTCATGGGAACCGACGAAATCGGAATGCTGTCCAAGCATCTGAGTTCTCTCATTGAATCTCTGGCTGACTTTTTTATATCGGTGAAAGACGCCGTCAACAATGTCGCCACGCTCAAGGACGAACTTTCGGCGGGAACCGCGCAAAGCGCCGCCGCGGTAAACCAAATCACACAAAACATTGAAAGCATCAAAACTCGTTTTGAGACACTCGACTCCGCCATTGAGCAGGCGAAAACAGGCTTGGCCGAAATCGGTTCAACACTTGCGGAATTTACCGATGAGACGAAACGGCAAACCGCATCTATGTCCGAAGCGGGAAAGGAACTTTCACACGCGGTTGATGCCGTCGGCGACGTTTCGCGACAACTGACCGAACGATCAAGAAACGCGGAAAACCTGAAGCGCGTTGTCCTTGAAGGAGGAGAGCGTGTTCAATCGACCAATGATATCATCAAAGCGATCTCTCACGAAATCGCAAGCATCTCGGAGGTCATCGAGCTGATCAATCAGATATCGGAACAGACGAATATTCTTTCAATGAACGCGGCTATTGAAAGCGCTCACGCAGGTGCCGCGGGGAAAGGTTTCGCCGTCGTAGCCGAAGAGATCCGAAAATTGGCGGAATCGACGCAGGATAACGCACAGCGAATCGGCGCTTCGCTTCAATCAATCACCGATAAGGCCGGAGCCGCTCTCGAAGCGAGTGAAATTACCTCACGGGCGTTTGAATCAATTAATACCGACGTAGTCGGTTTTGTCGTCGCCTTGGAAGAGATTGCCGAGAGCGCTGCAAACGCGAATTCCGACACGATCAAAGTAGCCGCCGCCATAACGGATTCGATAGAAGCCACAAAACGCGTCAGCGACGGAACCGCCGAAATGAACGCCCGCCATAGCTCAATCCGGGAAGCGATGGCGCATATTAAAGCTATTTCCGATGAAGCGGTCCTCGGAATAACTGAAATTGATACCGGCTCACGCGAAATCTTGAATGGCATGGTAAAAGTTGACGAGATCAGTACGCAAAGCAAGGATAGAATGACCGCGTTGGAAGAAGCTATGTCGGGCTTCAAGATCGAAGAACCGGATTCCCCGGAAATGGGCGTGGCCGTAAAAAGTCCGCCAAGATCAATTGGGAAAGGTGAATAAGGAGTTGCGAATGAACGCACACGCACTTTTGAGCGCGGTGGGAGGTGATCGCATCGGCATAGTCGACGACGTCTCAGCGGCGATTCTTGGCTATGCGTGCAATATCGAGGAAAGCCGGATGGCCCTACTCGGCGGAGATTTCGCGGTCCTGATCCTTCTTTCCGGAACGGAAGAAGCCGTAACGCGGCTGACGGAAGACGCGAAAAGCATCGGCGAAAAGCTCGGACTCGCCGCTTCAGCGCGCAGAACCGAAAGCCCTGATCAAAAGCTGGACGCTTTACCCTACATTCTTGAATCAAGTTCGCTCGACACTAATGGGATAGTCAACTCGGTCGCGGCAGTCCTACGCCGATACAACATCAACATCGCCGACTTGGAGACCGATACAAACCCCGCTCCATGGACGGGTGCGCCGATGTTCAACATGCGCGCCCGACTTTCCGTTCCTCGCTCCGTTTCCATCCCGTCGCTACGCGGCGAAATGCAAAAACTTGAAAGCGAACACAACCTCGATCTGCGCTTATACCCAGCCGGCCGCACCCCCACCGAATCCTAACCCCTCCCGCCTCCATGTATGCGGCCGCGCCCCTCCATGGGCGCTCTATTCGCGCCCATGGAGGGGCGCGCAGTCAAATAGCACAGAATCGCTAATGCGATTCTGTGCCGGCCATGGACGGCGCATTGACCCCTTCCCTTCGTTTAGGTATATTTGATCATGATTCACATTCGGGGATGCACCGGTTTCGACTGGTACGATTCGGGGTGTGGGCCGCAGGTGGAGCGCCGTCCTCCTAACATACGGCAAAACTTTTAACTGCCAACAACGACAGTTACGCTCTCGCTGCGTAAGTAGCTGGAACGCGGAAACCGGCTGCGCCGCCTCTAGCGGCCGTATTTCCGTCGCAATAGAGGCTGGTTGACCCTTGGGCCTGAACGAGGGAAGACGAGATTAACCAGGATACGGGGTCACCGCGCGCTGAGCAGCCAAGCGATCCCCGACAATACAATGCCCGGCTAAACCTGTAGACGTTCACTTCACGCGTATTAGGACGCGGGTTCGACTCCCGCCATCTCCATTGTTGTAGGGCCCGCCGTCAGGCGGGCTCTTTGCGTATAGGGTGAGATGGCGGGAGTCGAACCGGAGCACCGTCCCGAGCGCATAGCGAGGGTGAGGCGCAGGGATGCGCCGAAAGGTGCGGAGGCGGCCCGAAGCAAGGCGCCAGGATGGCGCCGCCGCGTAGGGGACTCCCGCCATCTCCATTTTCGTAGGGCCCGCCGTCAGGCGGGCTCTTTGCGTTTAAAACGAGATGGCGGGAGTCGAACGGTTGGACGCGCCGAGCGGAGCGAGGGAAGGCGTACACGATGTACGCCGCCAGCGGCCAACCGCGGCCCGGAGGGCTGAGGCAGGAGGCCGAAGCCTGTAGGGGACTCCCGCCATCTCCATTGTCGTAGAGCCCGCCGTCAGGCGGGCTCTTTGCGTATAGGGCGAGATGGCGGGAGTCGAACGGTTGGACGCGCCGAGCGGAGCGAGGGAAGGCGTACACGATGTACGCCGCCAGCGGCCAACCGCGGCCCAGAGGGCTGAGGCAGGAGGCCGAAGCCTGTAGGGGACTCCCGCCGACTTCAGGCAATCAGCGAATAAGCAAATTAGGCAAAAACATCACGATTTCCGGAACATACGCTGAAATGAACAGAACGATGACCAGAGGAATAAGGAAGGGCGCGGTTGCCCTAGTACACTCTTCAAACGATATCTTCGCAATGTTGGCCGTAATATAGAGAACTACTCCGACCGGTGGCGTGATAAGGCCGATCATTAGTGTGAGAACCATGACCAAGCCGAAATGCACAGGATCAATGCCCATCTGCATCACCGGAGGAACCAGTATCGGGGTCAACAAAATCAGCGCGGCGGTGGTTTCCATAAAACAACCGATCACAAGTAAGAACGTGATGATGATCAACATGAGAACCTGCGGGTTCTGAGATATCCCGAAGAGCAATCTGGCTACACTCTGCGGAACCTGTTCCCGACCGAGCAAAAAGCCGAAGATCGCAGCCGCCGAGATGATATACACAACCATGCTCGTCGTTTTAATTGTCTCGATAATAATTGAAAACAAATCTTTCAATGTTATTTCTTTATAAATGAATACCCCGAGAATTAGAGCGTACGTCGATGCGACGATCGCCGCTTCAGTTGGACTGAAAACTCCTCCCAATATCCCGCCGAGAATGATCGCCGGGGTCATGAGCGGTAGGAATCCATCTCCGAAGGACGACATGGTTTCCTTGATGTCAAAATGTGAATGTACCGGGTATTTTCTTGCCTTGGCCATGACGTACACCATGATCATGAGAGCAAAACCCATCAGGATTCCCGGGACAGCTCCGGCCAAAAACAATTTCCCGACGGAAACATTCGCGATGGAGGCATAAATAACCATCGGAATACTCGGAGGAATGATCGGTCCGATCGTTGAGGACGCGGCGGTAATACCGGCGGAAAAATCGATATCGAACCCTTCATC
>JBAYHM010000367.1:0-4424 GCA_041666155.1 Treponemataceae bacterium | reverse complement strand
TTGAGCACGCCGACTTTTTCGCCGTTGGCGTTGAGGTAGTCGACGATTTCTTCAACCGGTTCAACTCCGGAACCCATAGCGACGACAACGCGATCGGCGTCTTTGGCGCCGTAGTATTCGTAGATGTTGTACTGGCGGCCGGTGATCTTGGCTAACTTGTCCATGTTCTTCTGGACGATGGCGGGAATGGCGTCGTAGTACTTGTTGCAGGATTCACGTCCCGCGAAGTAGACGTCGGGGTTCTGAGCGGTGCCGCGGAGAACAGGTTTTTCCGGGGTCAGTCCACGGGTACGGTGCGCGATGACGAGATCGTCGTTGATCATTTTGCGCATCGCATCGAAGGAGATTTCCTCAACCTTCTGAACTTCGTGGGAAGTGCGGAAACCATCGAAGAAATGGAGGAAGGGGATGCGCGATTCCAGCGTTGCCGCATGGGAAACAAGCGCAAGGTCCATGATTTCCTGAACGTTGTTGGAGGCAAGCATCGCCCAACCGCACTGGCGGCAGGCCATGACGTCGGAGTGGTCGCCGAAGATGGAGAGGCCGTTGGAGGCCAAGGCGCGCGCGGCAATGTGAAACACCGTGGAGGTGAGCTCGCCCGCAATCTTGTACATGTTCGGGATCATCAGGAGCAAGCCCTGAGAAGCGGTGAACGTGGTGCTGAGCGCACCAGTGGTGAGAGCGCCGTGGACGGCACCCGCTGCGCCGGCTTCGGACTGCATCTCTACGACCTGGGGAATAGTGCCCCAGAGATTCTTGCGGCCCTGAGCTGAGAATTCATCGGAGAATTCGCCCATGGGGCTGGACGGCGTAATCGGATAAATCGCGATTACCTCGCTTAACGCGTGAGCTACGTGAGCCGCCGCGTTGTTACCGTCGATCATGACCATGTTCTTATCTGACATAGACCTTCCTCGTTGGTGAATTTGTGGTAGAAGTTTCGGGTATTCTATAACTCTTACTCGATATGTGCAAGCAGCGCCGACCGCGCCCGCCGGTGGAAGACGCGAATACGCGGATTACTAAAGCGATCGGATTATTACGTGTTTGAGCCTTGTTCCACTTTCGCGAAGAACTGCATGAGCTGAACGAAATAATAAATGCGTTTGTAGACTTCGGTAACGCGATCCGCGATCGGGCGTTCGGAAGCGAATTCAATCTCCTTCCAGTTGATTATCAGCTCGTGAGGCGTTCGCTGATAGTCCTCAAGCACGTTCTTAAGATTTTTGCCGATCGTTATAAGCGCCTGCGCCGAGCTGTTGATCATCCTCTGCGCGTCTTCGTTCACCGATTTGAGCGTAACCCTAAGGTTTTTCAGCTGATCCTTGTCCCGATCGGCCTTGGCCAGATAGTTCCGCAGACGGAGGCCAAGTTCCCCATCGTCCGCGAGCGACTCATCAAAAGCGATGAGCTTCTCTGAAACGGTCATGAGTTCATGAAAGCCCTCGGAAAGCTGTTGAGACAGGAGGTTGGTGGACCATTGACCGCGAACGAGGAAAAGATCGACCAATTCTCGGATATCTTTTTTGAAGAAATCGAGCAGAAACGCTTTAAGGTAGTTCAAGCCCTGCACATGAATGTATCCGCCCATCATCTTCTTGGAGAAGATAAGGTTGGCCTTGTCCGTATAGTTTTTCAAGCGGGACACCGCTGAGGTGCCGAAAACGGCTTTTGCCAATTCATCGATCTTGGTATTGCGTTTTTCCTGCAGAATTTTTTGGATCGAGATTTCTACCTGGGCACGCAATTTTTGTAGATAAGGTTCGACAATGTGTTCGTCTACGCGGCGGACAATCGGTTGCCAAGCCGGATTTTTATCGATGTGGCGAACGATGAGTTCAAGAATGCCGGATTTTTTGAGATCACGGAGCTGCGCGAGCGATCTGGACCATTTTTCGAGCGCGACAACTTCCATGTCCTTGTACTGCTTGAGCACTTCGAACACGCTTTTCCAGTCCTGCTCCAAATCCAGCGCAAGTAGGACCTCCATAAAGTCCTTCAAGTCGTCGCCGACGTATTCGGCGCGAATGGGTTCAAACCTGGGATTGTAGGTAAAACTCCGTTCGGTCAGATTGGAGTCGAATTTCTTGAGCAGAAAGAAAAAATCGAAATTGACGAAACGTGAAAACGCGACGATTGAATTGTACGCCCCATCGATTTGCCGAAGACGATTTCCGTCAAACCCGGCGAAAAACTGGACGAGCTCATCTTTCAGCTGCTGGGATAATTCCTTGGTGGGAACAGTCTGGGAACGCGCTTTGATCGACTCTTCGCCCAGACTCTCCTGCAAGTCCAACATTTTCTTATCCAAAAAAGAATCAATGACTATGGCCTTAAGCTGGAACGAACTTTCGGCGTTTTGCAGAAAAACTTGGGCAGGAGCTACAACATTATATAAATCATAGAAAAACTTCGCCAGCGAGGGTTGGACTTCTTCGCCTTTCGGCTTATAGAATTTATATCGATGTTTGGTCAGATCCTTCGCGACTTGTTTGAGCAGTTTGCGTTTTTCAGCCTCGGGATCTCCCGCCCCGGAAAAAAGGGACAGTACGCGCTCTATGATCGCCAAGGCCATGGATACCTCGAAAAGGGATAGAAATGGATGCTTCTTTCCTCGTAAAGTATCGGCAAAATGAGCTTGTCGTCAATAGACATGAATAGCACTTGCGCTAAACAGGACCTCATTACCCTAGCGCTCCAATCGGGTTTTAGCCGGGTCCGAGTCTTGGCACCCTTTTTACCGTCGGAAGGCGCCGACGCCCGGATGCGAGGGAAAGGCTACGGAGAAGGAGCTCCGTCGGCGCTCGTCATTGCCCTCCCGTACGGCAATGACGCCGACAATAAGTCGTTGGATGAGGATAGCACCCGCCCCGACAACGCGCAGCTCGCACGATTGGACGTATTTTCACGCCGGAATTACTACGCCGAAACCGTCGCCCGCTTGAAAATGATTGCCCGAGCCGCCAGGGAGCGTTTCGGGGGGCAACGAAGCGACTATCGGATCCTGTGCAACTCGCCGATTCCGGAAAAACCTCTAGCCGCGGCTTGTGGACTGGGAACGATTGGACGAAACACTCTGGTGATTACGCCGGAAGCAGGCTCGCTGGTAGTTATAGGCATACTTACACTGCCGTTTGCCCTTTCAGGTGACGGACCGATTGAAGACGGTGATCCGTGCGCCGCCTGCGCCGCCTGCGTGGCTGCCTGTCCGACCGGCGCGCTCGCCGAAACCGGCGGTGACCAGCGAACGCTAGATAGGAAACGTTGCATACAATGGTACGCGTCGCGCCCCGGCGCCATTCCCGGAGAAATATCGGCAAAATGGGAAGACCGTCTCTACGGTTGTTCGATCTGCAGAGATGTCTGCCCCGCGAATAAAAAGCGCATACACGGCACGGAAACCGAACGCGGCGTCCTTCCGCCGGCCTTCGAGGCGAAAAAGCTCATCGAGGCTTCCGACGAGGAATTGTCCGCGCTTTTCAAGGGAACCGCACTCGGTATGAGTTGGCTGGGTCCGGCGGCAATCCGGCGAAACGCCGCTCTCGCCGCCTCCCGGTACCCTAAAGGGGACTTCAAAAAACTTCAGTTTTTTGAAGTCAACCAAATTTTACGGGCACCTTAAAAACCAACCGGGTTTTTAGAGGTGCCCTATACCTTGAAAGAACCTATGGCGGACCGGAGATTTTCGGACTCGTCGTTTAAGGCCTGAGCGGACGCGGCCAACTCTTCGGCGGACGCCGCGTTGCGTTGAACGACCGAATCAAGCTGCGTCATCGCCTGGCCGATTTGATCGGCGCCCGCTCGCTGTTCCGCGGTAGCGGCGCTTATTTCGGCAATCAATTCGGCTGTCCGAGCGATATCCGGCGACAAATTCGCCAGGACCGCTCCCGCGCGTTCGGCGGCCGCGGTTGTCGTTAAGGAAATATCGCGGATCTCAGCGGCGGAAGTGCCCGCCCGTTCCGCAAGCTTGCGGATCTCTCCGGCCACGACCGAGAAGCCCTTTCCCGCCTCACCCGCGCGGGCGGCCTCTATCGCGGCATTCAACGCGAGCAGGTTCGTTTGCCGCGCGATTTCTTCAATCACACCGATACGCTCCGCTATATGCTTCACCGCTTCCACCGCTTCGTTCACTGCGGTGCTTCCTTCCTGCGCGTCCTTCGCGGCTTTTCGCGCGATCCGTTCGGTTTCCGTAGCGTTTTCGGCGTTCTGCCTGATCGTAGCGACCATTTCCTCGGTGGAGGCCGAAACCTCTTCCGTAGATGCGGCCTGCGCCGAAGCGCCTGATGATACTATTTCCGCTGTGTTTTTTAGTTCGAGAGAACCGGAACCGACCCGTTCGGCCGTCTCCATAATGCCGCCCACCAACGACGCCAGCTCGTGCCGCATGGATTCCAAAGAACGAATCAAACGACCTGTTTCATCGG
>JBAYHM010000366.1:0-4430 GCA_041666155.1 Treponemataceae bacterium | reverse complement strand
CGGGATTTCTCCGCGCGCGATTTTACAAAACAGACAATCGCTCATAGACGGCATGATAGCTTTTCCCCTAGAGCGTGTAAATGATCTTGAACGCTTCCGCGGCGCCGGGAATTTCGGTGTCGATGCGTTCGAACGAGATGCCGGGGACGCCTACCGCCCGTTCCTTCACGGCGCCGGTCACCAGAATTTCCCGCGCTTTCGCCGTATCTTCCCCGAGCTTGCTGGCGGCGTTGACTTCGGCGCCGAACACGTCCATATCGCCTATCCGAAGCATTCTTCCATAGCCGAGACCGACGCAGAGAAGCACCCTGTCCTCTTCCGCTTTGTCCTTGTTGTATTCGGCCAAAGTTCTCTGCATATCAATCGAGCAATTCAGCGCTTTTTCGGCATTGCGGAAAATAACCAGGAAACTATCGCCCTCAACCTTGAGGAGAATTCCGTCGTGGTCTTCGATGCGTGGGATCAGAAGCCGTTCGGATTCGTGGATAGTCTGGAGGAAATGGATGATGCCGAACTTCGCCACTCCCCGCGAAAAGCCGGAAAGGTCGGTGAACATCACGCACCATTCCTCACCGAAGAGGTCCCAGATGCGTCGGTCGATGACTTCCTTGTCCGCGCCGGGAAGAAGCCGTTCCCGGATGAGGTTTTCCAGCCGATCTTCGGACGCGCTCGCGTACACTGATTTCTTGAAGGCCATGCGTGAATTGTAGCACGGCGGAGGAATTCCGTGGCGTCGATATTGGAGCGGTCCGGCCTTCAATCAGTTCAGAACGGGAAGTCTTCGCCTTTCGGCGGTCGGCTTGGCGTTTTTCCTTCCGGCGCGCTCCGGGGCAAGCCGAAAGGCGAGTTTGAAAGCGAGCTTTCCGGGTTGCCGAACAGATTTTTCGTCGGCGGCAGGGCTTTTCCCTGCACGCTTTTTCCGGTGACCGTGATGGATTTGTCCGGTTCGGCCGGGCAGATGTGGTGGCAAGCTCCGCATCCGACGCAGATCGCGCTGTCGAACGCCGGCTCGGGGATTCCTGTCGGCGCGGGAATCATGCGGACCGATCCCGTAGGGCAGTGCTCGGCGCAGGCGCCGCACGCGGTTTTCTTGGTGAACACGATGCACTTTTCCGTCACGAGCGCGGCGGTGCCCATCTGGACCAGCCTTTTATCATCTAGCGTCAATTTCTTGAGCGCGCCGGTAGGGCAGAGGTCCGTGCAGAGCGTGCAATCGTATTGGCAGTACGACGCGTCGTAATCCAGATACGGCATGAGGAAGCCGCGCGGTCCGTATTTGACGATGGAGGGCCGCAAGACGCCCGAGGGGCATTTTGAAACGCAGAGGCCGCAGGCCGTACAGGAAGAAAGGAATCGTACAAGCGATACCGCGCCTGGAGGCGCTGCCGGCGCAAGCGGCTGAAGGTTCGGCGCCAGTGATTGCGCGGCGCGCGCGACAGGCGCGGATACCAGCGCAAGGGCTACGCCGGCCCCGCTTGAACCCGTTTTCTTCAGGAACTTTCTCCGCGCGGGATCAGGCACCGCCGTTGGGTCGATGTCCGATTCTTTCGCCCATAGTTTACGGCTGTAGGTCAGGCTGCCGGTGGGACAAGTCGCCAAACAGGAAAAACAGGAGACGCAGCGGCTTGCGTCCAGGCGCCGCCTTGTCGTATCCAGGCATTCGGCTTTACAGACGCGCGCGCACGCGCCGCAGGAAACGCAGGTTTTCGCGTCGAACCTGACCTGGAAAAGAGCAATCCCGTTGAGCGGTCCGAGCACCGCCCCGACCGGGCAAAGGCTGTTGCAGAATACGCGCCCGCGAAAAAAGGCAAGCGCAAGTATGAAAGGAACCGTTGCCGCCGCCGCAACGGTAGCCCAAATTGAAAAGCCCCCGAAGTCGTTGAGCCAGTAGAGGTCGAAGTTTCGGGCGAGCGGCGCAAGAAGGTTTTTCGAGAGGTCGAATAGCGGGACCAGCGCGTATTGGAGAAAACGCGCGGTCAAACTGTACGGGTCCAGGAATCCCGCAAGGGGACTCGCGCCGGCAGCGAACGCGATCACGACCGCGGCGAGTGAAAGCGCACGAAGATACAGTATGCCGGGGGAATACGAGAAGCCTCTCCCTTTCCGGTGCCCAAAAAAAGAAGCGGCGTCCTGCGCCGTTCCCAGAGGGCAGAGCGATGAGCAATAGAATCTGCCGAAGAGTACCGTCAGGAAGAGGATGGCGAGCGTCGCCGCCGCGGTTCCTCCGAAAAGTCCACCTGCCAAACGGACGGCGCCTGGAAAAAGCTGGGTCGCGCCGAAAAAGGTGAACAGGAGATCGAAAAATCGACCGACTCCCAAAAAACCGGCGGCAAAAGCGAAAAAGCAGAACGCGGAAACGAAAATTCTCAAAGGTACCAAAAAACGTTTTCCGCGTCGGGATATTCGGGATCGATCAGTCGTTCGTACCGTCATCAGATCGTCAGTCTGAGGATATCCAGCTTGGACAAGTCCGCTTGGCCGCTCCGTTTTTCCGCGGCCAGACCGATGTAGCGGAATCGGGACGGCTCAAAGCCGAGGGTTCGCGACGCGGCTGCGTCGGCGGCGACGATGTCCGTGGACAGGATTTGGAACTTAGGCGTTTCGTACAGTGAACTGCCGTACCCGCGGGGGCCGCCCGATTTCATCACTTTGTACGCGTCCACCACGTTCAGGCTAGGCTTGCGGAACAGGCACGCGTCGGCGATGCACTGGTCCAGGTCGTAGCGATGGAAGAACTGCCGATCCCAGACGATGCCCATCAGGTTTTTCATGGCGGAAGTCATCCCGGCGCCCGAATGGTTTTTAAGAACGGGTACGTTGATGAAGACATCGCTTTCCAGAATGAGTTCGTGCACGCGGGCTTTTTTGAGCGACACCGCACCGGGAATCACGACTTCATGATAATAGGAAGACGAGTTCGGCGGTACGACTTCCGCGCCCGCGTCTTTCGCGTATTTCTCAATCAACGATGTTTTATAGCAGAGGGACCAAGTGTCGCAGCTGTTGTCGAACACGTATACCTTTTTTGCCCCGGCGTTCAGGCAGTGTTCGATGATGCGTTTGACGAGCTTGGGATTCGTGTTCGCCGCTGTCTCCGGCGGTTGGGCCCAGCCTATGTTCGGTTTTATGACCACCGTCTGACCCGCTTTGACGAACGCCTTCATACCGCCGAAAGCCGCGATTCCCGCGTCGAACAACGCGTCCGCTTCCCCGCCTTTCACGGCGACCAAATCCGGCGGCCGTTTTCCGCTAGAGGTCGCGCTTCCCGCGGCTTGGGCGAACAGGCGACCGGCGCCGCTGCCCATCAGGACCGTTGCGCCCGCGCCCAGACCCAACCGGGCGGCGGTTTTCAGAAAATCACGTCGATCCATGTTCGGCCTCCTGCATCGGCCGCGCGAATAGACGCGCGACCAGGACCGTCAGTTCGAATAACACATAGAGAGGAATCCCAACCAACAGTTGAGACGCCACGTCCGGCGGCGTGACTATCGCCGCGATTATAAAGATAGCTACAACAGCGTGGCGCCGGTACGCCGCGAGCGTACGGGGCGATAAAAGCCCGATTTTCACGGCGGCCAGGATAATCGGCGGCGTCAGGAAAACCATGCCCGTTCCGCCCAGAACCGTCACGACGAACGAATAGTAGGCCTCAACGCTCCAGAGCTCGCGCGTGATCGCGTCACCCGCGAAACCGGCGAAAAAACCGACGGCGAAAGGCACTATAACCAACCAAGCGAACGCGATACCCATAGCCCCGAAAAGTATAAGTGAAACGCAGAAAGGTACTAGGAGCCGCCTTTCGCGCGCCGTCAGTCCCGGCGCGACGAAAGAGGCCAGCGCAACGACCAGTGCGGGGATACCGACGAGCAAGCCGCAGGAGAGAGCGAGAAAGCAATACGCGGTGAAGCGCTCCTGCGGTTTGAAGGCGTACAAGGAGAGGCCTCGGGCGGCCAGCGGCGCTTCTATTACCGGCGCGATGCGACCCATCAAACAAAAGGCCGCGACGCTCCCCGCCGCGAAGAGCGCCGGCACGGCAAGCAATTTGCGGCGGAGGATTTCCAAGTGGTCGAAAAATCCCGGCTCGGATGTCGACGGGGCACCGCGTATCGTCATCGCGTATCGTGAATTACGCTTTCGTGTCGGGTTTATCCGTTTTCGGCGGATCGACGGACGCGGCGTCTTCTACGTCGCGAACGCCTTTACGGAACTCGGAAAGCGCCTTACCCATTCCTCGCGCAAGTTCAGGCAATCGTTTGCCTCCGAAAAGCAGGAGTACCAGGAAAAGGACTAGAACGATCTCGGGCAGGCCTACGCTCATTGAAACCTCCGCTTTTCAGTATACGCCGCTTCGGCGTCCGGCGTAACGTTACAGCAGATTTCTGAGCCGTATTTCAATATTCGGTTCGTTCGCGAGCAGCTTGGTGAGCAGT
>JBAYHM010000365.1:0-4432 GCA_041666155.1 Treponemataceae bacterium | reverse complement strand
TCTGAAGATCAACCGACGCGCCGTTTTTGAGTAAATCCTCGATAATATCGGCACGGGCCCCCGCGGCCGCATCCATAAGCGCGGAATTACCCCTATCCTCCGATTGAAGATCGACATTCGCGCCATTTGACAACATAAGGTCCGCAATCGATCGATTACCCTCACGAACCGCGAGGCAGAGCAAAGGCACACCTCGCTTATCACGCGTATCGGCCGGAAGACCGGCTTTGATAAACAGTTCAACAGCGTGCGCATTGCCTTCGCGCACGGTATCGGCGAAAGATTCTCCTCTAAACGATACACCGAGTTCCAGAAGCTCACGCCGGGCGTTCCGTCTTTCGGCAATCGCGTGCCATTCAGACGATTCCGCCTCAAGAAAAGAGGAAACGGACTCCAGCGAAAGGAGCAAGAAAAAAGGCGCCAAGTACGCATGATGAATCGAGGACCGGGAAGGACGGTATAGAACAAGAGGACGTTCGGATCCTATTGAAAGCCCGGCAACAAAGGGAAGCCAAGTGCTGAATGCGGACCGATCGGTGAGCACGGCAATGACATGAGTGGCGGGAGCAAGTACTTCGTCAAGACGCCGTTTCTCGGTACGCCAGGCCTCTCCGACAATAAAAGCAGCGGCGTTGAGGCGCAATGTCTTCAACAATTTAATGATATCGACGGCTACACTCTTATCGCCTTTACAACAAAGTACGATAATTTTCATTGTCGGCTCCTCGGGGTTATCGCGGGAGATACACACTCGATACCAACATCGGATGAAATATTAAAATCACTGAGAGAAAACGGGTATTTGAAATGAGTCGAGCCAATGATCAAACGCGGACTTTAGTCAGACAATTGTCCAAATAGAAGGTGGCAGCCCCATCTTCCGGCAATATTTCAAGGACTTTCCGGAAATAGAACATGGCGCCGGAAAAGTCTTTCTGATAATAAGCAAGCATGCCCTGTTCAAAAAATCTATTCGCCTTCATCTTTCGTTCAAATATTTCTTCATTTATTCCGTCAAAAATCTCGAATACGGAAACGGGATCGAATTTTCCTTTGACCCTAACCTTACCGATGAATCGGTACATATATGCACCTGGATCGGCAAGGCTTTTAAACGTCTCTTCACTGATAGCCAACGATACGTTGAAAACTTTCGTGATGCTTTCCAATCGGCTCGCAAGATTGACCGCGTCGGAAATAACCGTACTCTGCATGCGATCCTCAATACCGACAACACCGAGCATAAGTGTCCCGGTATGCAGTCCGATACCCATAGAGAGCGGGCGATAACCGCAATTGGCCCGATGACCGTTGTATTCGACGATGCGTTTCTGCATCTCGATCGCTGAGCGGACCGCGGAATCAGCACCGCCTTCGTTCGGAAACAGTGCCATTATAGCGTCACCGATATACTTATCGACAAAACCGCCGTGCTCGGTAACTACGGGTACCACCCGCGCAAGGTACGAATTTATGAACTTGAAATTCTCTTCAGGCGTCAATCCTTCCGAAAGCGTCGTAAAGGAACGTATATCGGAAAAGAAAATCGTCATATCCTTTTTTATATGATCACCCAACTTGAGTTCGAAGGCATTATCCTTGTCCAAAATTGCCAAGAATTCTTTCGGGACGAAGCGGGTCAGCGCTATGGATACCTGATCAACATAATCCGACAAAACAGGCTCAGGGTTTGCGCTATCTATCGCCCTTACATCCGGAAGGCGCGAACGCAACGACACAATCAGAATAGGCAACGGAGCCGCGCACGCCGTAAAAGCCTCAAAAAGAGGATCGGTCAGAACGGCCGATAGACAGAGTGCGGCCGAACCAAGCAAGGCCAGGATTGCGAGAACACCGTCATACCTGCGCCGATTCGCGAAGGAAACCGCGGCGATGATAACGAAAGTGGGTACCATAACCGCATTCAGAGCAGCCATGGGCAACAAGGGTGGGATAAAAGTCAAAAAAACGGCGACGGCAGCTAAAACACCGATTAAGGCAACACCGATAAAAATAAATATCGATGCCTTGAACGGCTTGGTCGCGGAAATGCACCCAATAGCGGCGACGGGAAATATGATACCGCCAAGCGCACGCAGTAAAGTTTCAATCTCCGCTGAAAAAAACGATTGATATACCGCTGAAACATAACGAAACATCGCGACTATCAATAAAAGAGAAGCGATGCTTGCAAGAGCGAAAAAGGATTCATCCATTCGCGTTCTATCTCGGAGCGCCACCGCAAGTCCAAAAAAAACGCGAGTCACCGAAAACGCGAAAAGCAAGGTGAGCAGCAACCACGGTCCCACAAGAGCGAAGGACGCTTCGGCAATCGATTGTACGCGAAAACCGCGCAATGAAAGTTCAGGCGCGATTACGCCCGGACTCACCGACGCAATTAGTTCGATTTCCGGACCGGTTGCGACCATGATGAGAGAGGCGCCGCTGGAACCGTTCATATCGGTCCGTTTTTGGGAAGAAACGGAAAGATATGCCGCGTACGGCAGGGTTATCGCGTATACGGAACCGGACTCCAAGCTACTGACTCGTGTAGAAAAAGAAACCGTTTCAAAAGACGGAAAGGGCCTCAGGCGATCTAGTGATATGACCGTATCATTGATCGAGAAATCAATTTTTTCGGCGGATGCGGACAAACGCGACCACGCTCCGACAATCGGCTCATTCTGGGCCCATAGCCCTACCGCGGCAAAAAAGAGGAAACCTAAACAAAATAATTTTCTTTGTCCACTTTTATTCATATTGCCAACCGGGTTTATTGTAATTCATCCTACGCGCTTTCGAAAGCGAAATTCCGAATAAAAAAAAGCCCTCCGAGAGGAGGGCTTTGCCGCCGAACAGAATCGAACTGTTGACACAAGGATTTTCAGTCCTTTGCTCTACCAACTGAGCTACAGCGGCTTAACGGGCGTATTTTTACCCCGTACGGAAAAAAATGTCAATAGTTTTTTGAATAAGTACTTTTTTCCCGACGCAATGTAGTACCTTTATTGCTATGCGGAAATGACCGTATAGGAGGAACATATGAAACGAACTATATACGCTCTTATAAGCGCCGCGATGCTGGCATCTATGCCTGTATTCGCCCAAACGACCGCGACGATCGGAGCTATTCAGGCTGGAGCATCGACTCTAGTAGAAACGCTCGCGACCGCGCTCCCCTTCAACTCCACCGTCGGCCTCAATTGGTCGGATGCCTACATCGGCCAGCTCTTGAGCGTTCCGCCGCATTTCGGCGTCGGCGTCACCGTAGGAGCAACATCCGTAAAAGCGGCAGGACTGACCGACCTGCTGTCCCAGCTTGGCGTTCCAAGCATTACGATACCCGCCTTTTTGGGAGATAAATTGCCCCTTCCCGTCGCGGTAGCTGAAGCTCGGATCGGCGGATTCCTTTTGCCCTTTGATGTCGGCGTCAAAGCCGGATTCATCCCCGATTCAGCGGCGGCAAGCCTTTCGGAGATGCTCGGAGGCCTCAAAGTCAATTACCTCGCGGCCGGAGCGGATATCCGCCTCGCGTTGGTACAACAGAATATTCTCTTGCCGAGCGTCATCATCGGAGTGGGCGTCAACTACATGAAAGGCGGCCTGGGAAAAACATTAGGCAGCGACCTTCCTCTGACCTATACGGCAGGATCAGACACGTACAATATTTTGGCCACCGCGCCGAACGTTGGCCTGACATGGGAATCAACCGTTTTCGACCTGAAAGCGCAAGTTTCCAAATCGCTTCTTATCTTCACTCCATATCTCGGAGCCGGAGCGAGTTACGGGATGACAAAAGCTGGTTACAAGATTGAGAGCACCGTGACCTATGACAAAAACGGAGTCCCCTTTACTGATACCACCGACCTTATCAACGCCCTCACCTCGGCGGGAATTGCGGTACCAGACCTTACCGCTTCCGGTATTACCTACCAAAAAACGGTTACGGGCTTCACCTACCGGGCTTACGGCGGTCTTTCCATCAATATTCTTGTACTCAAATTGGACGTCACCGGTTTGTATAATTTCTCCGACGGCAGCATAGGAGCTTCAGTGGGCGCGCGTATCCAGCTCTGAACAGCTCAAAACACTTTCCGGTCGCGGTTTTTTTAAAACCGCGACTTTTTTTATTCCCCGATACGTTTGACGTTCGACGCTCCGCGATTTAGAATAAACATAGAAGACGTACGGGAGGATCCATGAGCGATACCAATCAGTATCTGACCTTTACCCTCGACGAGGAACAATACGCGCTGAGCGTACTTAAGGTGCGTGAGGTTCTGGAATATACGCGGATCACCAAGATACCGAAGACGGCGGCGTACATGAAAGGCGTGATAAATCTCCGCGGACAAGGCGTTCCCGTAATCGACCTCCGCAGCAAATTCGGCCTGCCGGAAATCGAGAACACTAAAAATACAAGCATCATCGT
>JBAYHM010000364.1:0-4439 GCA_041666155.1 Treponemataceae bacterium | reverse complement strand
GGCCGACGCGGCACTTGGCGGGAAAACCGGCTTTGACTTGTACGACCTGAAAAACCTAGTCGGAAGCTTTCGCCCCGCGGACCTCGTCTATATGCCGACGGACGCCCTCGTCTCTTTACCGCGCCGGGAGTGGCTTTCCGGCTTCGCGGAGGTGATCAAGACCGCGGTAATCGGAGATGAAGTACTGCTCGATCTCATCGAATCCAATATCGACGCGTTCTCGGTCGGCCCTGCAAATCCCCAAGCCGCGCAAGCTTTGCCCGAACTTGTCTCCCGATGCGTCGCCGTCAAAGGCCGTATCGTGGAAGCCGATCCTACGGAAACAGGTTCCGATCGCGCACTTCTCAACCTCGGGCATACCTTCGGACACGCCCTTGAATCGTGCGTGGGGCTCGGTACGCTTACTCACGGCGAAGCAGTCGCTTGGGGAATGGCCCGCGCATGCGCTCTGGGCGTAGCGTTGGGCATTACTCCCGCGATTCGCGCCGATCGTATTGTTAGACTTCTGGCCGCGTACGGCTATCAGACATCAGCCGTCCATCCTGCCGCGCCTTCCGTAGAAAGCCTGATTTCCGCCATGGGTAATGATAAAAAGAAAAAAGCGGGAACTCTACGCTTCATAGTACCGGGAAAAACGGGAGCCACGCTCATTAAAATGGAAAATAGTTCAGTGCTTCAGCAAGCGCTTGGAGGAATCTCTTGATTCGATACCTACGATTTCTGATTTTTTTCACGTGCGTTCTATTTTGCTCCGCCATTCAGATATTCGCCCAGAATCCGGAAGCTTCTCAGAGCGCAACGGGAGTTGCCTCCTCTGAAAGCGTTATCCGTCTGAGGAAGATTGATTGGAAAGTGACCGGTCGCACACAAGTTTTCGCGTTGCGCAACGCGGCCGAAATAAGGGGTGACGAACAGTTCGCGACAAAAGAAGAATTTGAGCTTTGGGTCGCGGAAAAGCGGCAGCTCCTCATGAATCAACGAGTTCTTGAAACAGTCACAATTGACGTATCCTATGGAGATAAGGATGAAACGGGATCGATTCCCGCGGATATTCTAGTACAAGTAAAAGATACCTGGAATATCATCGCCCTTCCCTACCCTAAATACGATTCAAACGACGGGCTTGAGTTCATCATCAAAGCGCGAGATTACAATTTTCTCGGGACCATGCAGCCGCTCCGTTTTGACTTCGGTTATACTATCGAGCCTGAACCATTGAGCAAACTCGATTTGATTAAAGGGGCTTTCGTTACGGAAATCGATTCCAATACGCCCTTTTCCGCTCTCGGCTACACCTGGAATTTCGATTTCGATCATTATATCGCCTATACCTATCAACAACCGTTCGTGTACTGGAATAAGACAGGAGTATCGCTGACTTTGCCTATCGGAATAAGCGATTTGACCTTCGGCTTTTATCAAGGTTTTTTCCTTAACGCGGAAAACGCCGATGATTATAAAGCGCAGTACGGCGAGCGCTTGGACGGCTGGTACCTAAGCAATTGGTTCGAGTCTTCCTGGTCTATCCCGACTGGAATCAAGGCCAACGGTTGGGGCGAACTTAAGTACGTGCCGCGCGCTATCGTAAAGTACAATTATCTTCCCGGCGGCGGAGACATCGGCGACGAAAGGCGCGGACCGACGATGGAATTGGGGCATACGCTTAACTTCGGTCGCGTTGATTGGGTCGGTAATTTTCGCCGCGGCCTGACTGCTTCGCTGGACAACGCATTCACTTATAACATCGTCGATGTTCGATGGGAAAAAACGTTGAGCGCCGTGGTTGCTTTTTACGCGCCCCTAAGCTCTTTTCTGGGCGTTTCGGCGCGGCTTACCGGAGCGGCCTATTTCGATAGGACCAACACTTCGGCAGGCGGAGCGCTCCGCGGAATTATGAACGATTCGGTTGACGCCAATTATCTTCTGTTCCTCAATATGGATGTACCAGTCAGAGTCATCAGTTTTACTCCTTCCAAATGGTTCGGTAAGCAGTGGATGCGGTTTTTCGATATCGAACAGCATTGGAGTCCCTTTTTAGATGTCGGTTTAGCTCAAAACAATGCGGAGACAATCACCTTCTCCGATCCTATTCTCGCGGGCGGAATTGAAGTCATTACTTTTTCCCATTATATGCGCAGCCTCTACCTCCGAATCAGCGCGGGATGGGATCTCGGATCAGCTTTAAAAACCAAGATCGCCCCCAAAGTGGGAGATATGGAACTGTTCATCGGACTGAATCATTCATATTAATCGGGAGCATAAAAATGGCGAATATCGCTGTCATCGGTACCGGGTACGTAGGACTTGTGTCTGGAGCCTGCTTAGCCGATTTCGGTAATAAAGTAACTTGCGTCGACAACAACGCCAATAAGATCGCGGGATTGCGAAAAGGCGTTATTCCCATTTATGAACCTGGCCTGGACGATGTTGTCGCGCGCAACGTCGCGTCAGGGCGCTTGATTTTCTCTACTGATCTTCCTTCCGCTATTCGGGCTAACGACGTCGCCTTCGTCGCCGTAGGGACGCCCCCCGCGGACGACGGAAGCGCGGATCTTCGTTTCGTCGAACAAGTCGCGCGTGAAATCGCGCGGGTGATGGATTCCTATAAAGTAGTGGTTGATAAAAGCACCGTGCCCGTCGGCACCGGTAGAAAAGTAACCGGTTGGATGCGCGAAGAACTGGCAAAGCGCGGCTCGGTGATCGAGTATGATGTCGTCTCAAACCCGGAATTCCTCCGCGAAGGTTCCGCGGTCCAGGATTTCACGCATCCCGACCGCGTAGTCATCGGAAGCGACAGCGTTCGAGCGCGCGAAATAATGAAAGAGGTGTACCGAGCATTATACCTCAATGAAACTCCGTATATAGAGACGAACCTTGAAACCGCTGAGATGATAAAGTACGCGTCAAACGCGTTCCTCGCCGTCAAGATCACGTTCATCAATGAGGTTGCCAATCTTTGCGAAAAAGTCGGCGCGAACGTGCAGGATGTTTCCAAAGCCATGGGCCGGGACGGCCGTATCGGTGCCAAGTTTTTGCATCCCGGTCCCGGTTACGGCGGATCATGCTTCCCTAAAGACACCCAGGCGATGGCGCGCACCGGACGCGATTACGGCGAACCGCTCTCCATTGTTGAAACAACTATTGAAGCTAACGAGAGGCAGAAAATCCGGATGGTGGAAAAGATCGAAGCGGGCCTTGGCGGCTCAGGCAGTCTGAACGGCAAAACGATAGCTGTGCTCGGTCTTGCCTTCAAACCGAACACCGACGACATGCGTGAGTCGCCCGCCATCGCCGTCTGCGAAGGGCTCGTCGCCCGCGGCGCCAAAATAAGAGCTTGGGACCCCGCGGCGATGAAAGAAGCAGCATGGAGAATGGAGTCGATAAAGGAATCTCTTGCATATGCAAAAGACGAATACGATGCGCTCTCAGGTTGCGACGCATTAGTGCTTATGACTGAATGGAATCAGTTCAGGAATTTGGATTTGTCACGGGTAAAATCGTTGTTGAAAGCGCCGTATTTTTTCGATCTCCGTAATGTGTATAAACGGGAAGATGTGGAAGCGAAAGGCTTTAAGTATTTTGCGGTCGGGAAATAAAGATTGAAGGAAACGATGAGCAAGTCTGAGGGAAATGTCAGCTTCGCCGGACAGATCATTTATATCCTCAAACCGATGTGGAAGAGGATCGCGCTGGTTTTGGGGTTGTCTTTCGTTGCATCGGGATTAAGTCTCTTAAGCGTCGGCGTAATGGCGCCGTATATCGGTCTGATTGAAAAACCCGATACAGCGTTTAGAGATAACTCTCTCTTTGTTTCATTCATACGCGCTTTTTCGCTTGATAGCACAAAAGAAATCCTGATAGCGGTAAGCGTGTCCCTTATGATTATCTTCATAGTGAAGAACGCTGTTTTTTTTGTAGTCAAGTATGTGATCAGCTATACCAATCTGCAGATCGTTCGCAAATTGAAGTATCGGCTATTTCGCGCGTATATGTTCGCGCCGTATTCCTTCCATCAAGGGAGGAATACGATGCAATTGATCAACACCGCAACTACTGATATCGGTGGATTCAGCCAAAATATCGTCAGCAATATTCTTGAACTTATCGTGGACAGTTTGGTTTTCTCGCTAACGCTTGCAATGTTGATTTGGATGACGCCGCAGTTGATGGTCGTCGCCTTGATTCTTGTTGCCGCAATGTTTTTCTTTCATAGATTTTCTCGTTTAAAGACATTTAAATACGGAAGAATTGGAACTGAAACGAATGCCTTGTCATTGAAAATAATGAACCAAGGGCTGCAGGGGATTGTGCCGGTTAAAGTATACGGCGTTGAAGATTTCTTCATTTCGCGCAACGATGAAGCGATCAAGGAAAATGTACGTTCATCAGCAAAATATTTTACGTTTGTTCTTTTTCCTCGAATCGGTTTTGAAACGCTT
>JBAYHM010000363.1:0-4494 GCA_041666155.1 Treponemataceae bacterium | reverse complement strand
GAGGGAACTAAGGCTCCGTTCGCTTCAATTGATGCCCCTGTAGCGGCTCGTTCCAACGCCGCCTCGGTTTCCGCGCTCAAACCCTTGGTTCTATCAAAGGTAAGTTGAATGCTTTTAAAACAGGAACCATCGTTTATTTCTAAAAAAACAAGGTTCTTGGAGTCACGCTTCGTTCGTACCCAACCCCGGACAAGAACGTCTTTACCGTCGGCGGGACGCGAGAGAATCTCTTTGATTAAGATCGTTTCCATGGCTGACGAGTATATCCGTTCATGTGCGAGCAGTCAAAGGCTTATAACTCAGCTTGAAAGTATATCAATTCCGGTATTGCATAAGTATTCGAAGTTCGTTAACTTACCGTATAATTATGCAGGGGGAATTGCATGAAAAACTACGTGGAAAAGGTCGTCGCCAATAGCGTGATCGATCCTTCATTGTACGGAAAGTTCAACGTCAAGCGCGGGTTACGGAATGCTGACGGTACCGGCGTATTGGTTGGCCTTACGCGCGTCGGAGATGTACACGGTTACATCATGGATGAAGGCGACCGAGTCGCCGTTGCTGGAAAATTGTACTACCGCGGAATCGATGTTGAAGATCTGGTAACGGCCGCGGCAAACGAAAAACGCTTTGGTTACGAGGAGACGGTGTACCTTCTGATGTTCGGAGAACTTCCGACCACGAAAGAACTTGCTGATTTCTCTCAACTGTTGGGCGCAAGCCGCAAACTCCCGAATAATTTCGCGGAGGACAGTATCATGAAACTACCCTCACCGGATATTATGAATAAACTTGCACGTTCCGTGCTGACTTTGTACAGTTATGACAATACTCCGGATGATCTCTCGCCTGAAAATGTTCTTCGTCAGTGTATTGAATTAATCGGCCGATTTCCAACAATGGCCGCGTACTCCTACATGGCAAAAAAACACTACTACGATCATGAGAGTCTCGTTATCCATTCGCCTTCGGCTACCTCATCAACCGCTGAAACCCTCTTGTCCCTCATCAGGCAGGATCAGAAATAC
Organism: Treponemataceae bacterium; assembly: GCA_041666155.1. Taxonomy (GTDB): domain Bacteria; phylum Spirochaetota; class Spirochaetia; order Treponematales; family Breznakiellaceae; genus SZUA-426. Next base: position 3,466 of record JBAYHM010000363.1, on the reverse strand, counting down.
ACACGCTTGGAAGCTGAGATTCTTGATCTGGCCCTCATTTTGCACGCGGAGCATGGCGGCGGTAATAATTCAACCTTTGCCGTTCACCTTGTTTCTTCGGCGGATACCGACACGTATTCCTCGATCGCGGCGGGACTTGGCTCTCTAAAAGGTTTTAAACACGGTGGCGCCAATATCAAAGTGATGGGTATGATGGATGACATCAAAAAAAACGTAAAAAAATGGAACGATGAAGGTGAGGTCGCCGATTATTTAATAAAGATCCTAAAAGGTGAAACTTACGACCACTCAGGACTCATCTATGGACAGGGACATGCCGTTTACACAATATCCGACCCGCGCGCCACGCTTCTCCGCGATAAAGCCGCGGACCTTGCCAAAGAAAAAGGCCTTGAGGAAGAATTCAATCTTTACAAATCGATAGAAACGATGGTTCCCTCCATTTTTAAAAAAGTGAAAGGTTCCGACAAGGCTATGTGTACGAACGTCGATTTCTATTCCGGCTTCGTGTATCGGATGCTTGGTATTCCCGACGAACTCTTTACGCCCATCTTTGCTATCAGCCGTATCTCCGGATGGTGCGCGCATCGCCTTGAAGAAGTCATTACCGGTACTCGAATCATCAGGCCCGCGTACAAATGCGTGCAGTCCCGCGTACCATATCCGCCTATGGCTTCACGTAAGTAATCAACTCTAAACAAAGCATAAAAAAGCCGTCCGGTTTCCCGGACGGCCGCCCCCTTTTTATCGCGAACAATCGACCATCGAAAAAACCGATGGTCGGTCGCGAAGTGCGCTAATCGTCGTGGTCTTGGACCCTGAACGCTTGTGCAGCCTTGATGACCTCTTCCGCCGATTTCCCGGAAATCGGCGAATAATGATCAAATTCCATGCCGAACGAACCGGTTCCGCTGGTCATCGCCCGTAGGTCGATTGAATATCGCAACAGTTCAGACTGAGGAACCTGTGCTTTAATTTCTTCGATACCCCCGCCGATGGGTTGCTGACCGAGAATCTTGCCGCGTCGTCCGGAAAGGTCGGACATAACGTCGCCCAAGTTATGGTCGTCCACATATACGGTAAGCAACATAACCGGCTCAAGCAGAGACGGAGTGGCTTGCTTCATCGCCTCCCGAAAAGCATTGCGTGCCGCGAGACGGAAAGCCAGTTCCGAAGAATCAACCGGATGCTCTTTTCCGTCGGTTATTTTGACTTCCACGTCGACAACAGGATAACCGGCAAGCGTACCCGACCCCATGCCCTCAAGAATACCTTTTTCAATTCCTGGAATATAGCCTTTAGAAATCGCTCCTCCGAAAACGGCGTTCACGAACTTATAGTTCTCACCGCGAGCTAACGGCGCAATTTCCAGCGCAACACGCGCGTATTGGCCGTGACCGCCGGTCTGCTTCTTGTGCGTAAACTCAGCTGCCGATTTTTTCGCGATAGTTTCTCGGTACGCAACATGTGGAATGTGCGTCTGCACTTCAATTTTCTGTACTGTACGTATTTTATCCAGAATTATATTGACGTGGAGCTCTCCCATTCCGGCGATAACCGTTTCCTTTGTTTCCGCGTTGAACGAGTAACGGAAGGTTTTATCTTCTTCGGTCGCTCGCAGGAGCGATTCTCCCAGTTTGTCCTCGTCTTTTTTCTGGACCGCATTCACCGCAGTTGCGTGGACGGGAGCGGGCAAACTAAGCGGCTTGTAAACTACCGTCGCATCGCCGGCGCTGAGCGTATCATTGGTACGAGCAGAAGCGATTTTTGACAGAATACCAACATCGCCCGCGTACAGTTCTCTGACTTCTTCTAGTTTTTTCCCTTGGCAAATATACATTTTTCCGATTTTTTCTTTTTTGTTTTCGGTAACATTTAAGATATCCGCGTCGGAAGTCAGTTTCCCCGTGATCACTTTTATCCAGGAAAGTTTTCCTGAGAACTGATCGTAATTCGTTTTGATAATCAAGGCGGAAAAAGGCTTATTCGGGTCAATCGGGACTTCTTTTTCAACTCCGCTTGCGTCGCGAGAATAGTCGTGTGCGGTTCTCGGATCAGGCGCTACGTCCGCAAGGAAATCCAGGAACGCGACAAGGCCGGAATTCTTGGTCGGAACTCCGCAGAAAACGGGTACGTATTTATGCTCGGCCAGCGCTTCTATCAGTCCGGTGTGCATTTCAGAGGCATCAAGGTCTCCCTTACTTATGTAGTGCTCCATAAGGGTATCGTCGCCTTCAGCCGCCGCCTCTATCAATCGCTGCCGGGCATTTTCCATGACGTCCGCATACTCGGAAGGAACCGGACCCTCTTTTTCAAGACCGTCGCTTTGAACGAAGAAAGCCTTGGAGTCTAGGATATCAAGGATACCCTTATAGGCAGCGCCTGAACCCATAGGAAGGGTAATGGGTACAGGATCGATGTTACATTTTTCTTTGATATCGGCGAGCGTCCGAGCATAATTAGCCCGTTCATCGTCCAACTTCGTGATAAAAATCGCTCGCGGCATGTTGCGGCCTTCAAGATTGCGCCACTGCTTCAGCGTCTCTATCTGCATTCCGACGCGTCCATCTACCATGAGCGCGACTAATTCCGCTGCTCGGAACGTCGGAATAACGTCACCAAGAAAATCCGAAGAACCGGGCGCGTCGAAGATATTTATCTTCTTTCCCTTCCACGCGACGTGTCCAAGCGCCGCGTAAATTGAAATCTTTCGCTCGATTTCCTCAGATGTAGAATCGCTGACCGTCTTTCCCGAATCGATTGTTTCAGGTTTTCCGATCACTCCGCCGGCATATAAAAGACGTTCAAAAAGAGTCGTCTTTCCTGTTCCGCCGTGTCCCGCTAACGATACGTTCCTTATCAGATCCGTGGTGTAGCTCAATGGGGCGTCTCCTTGTGTAAGACGATTTTTATGATGAGGCCGCAAGAGCGTATTGTCAAGAAAATATGAAATCGTGAACGGTTCCAAAACTACAACTGGGGTACTCCAAGAAAGCCGCTTTGTGCTATTATTACCGCCATGGCACCAAAGACCAAAGCACCTGTTTACGACGAATCAAAAATAAAAACATTATCCAGTCTGGAACACATCCGACTTAGAACCGGTATGTATATCGGCCGACTCGGTGACGGTGGAAACCCTGATGATGGTATATACATACTGCTTAAAGAAGTAGTCGATAATGCCATCGATGAATTCATCATGGGTAACGGCACCAAAATTGATATCGAGGTAAAAGACGGTACGGTGAAGATTCGCGACTACGGCCGAGGTATCCCGCTCGGAAAACTCGTGGAATGCGTTTCGGTGATTAATACCGGAGCAAAATATAACGACGACGTTTTCCAGTTTTCGGTCGGCCTCAACGGTGTCGGCACCAAGGCCGTCAACGCGCTCTCCAGTCATTTCCGTGTGGTTGCCGTGCGTGCGGGCTTGTTCGCGGAGGCTGTTTTTGAACGCGGAACG
>JBAYHM010000362.1:0-4504 GCA_041666155.1 Treponemataceae bacterium | reverse complement strand
TGCCGGGCGCAAGCGGACTCGAACTTATCGAAACTCTCCGGAAACGGAAACCGGAACTTCGGTCGATCATTCTTACCCATCATGAAGATTTCGGCTTCGCGAAGCAGGCGATCTCCTTGGGAGCTCTTGAATACATCCTTAAATCGGATTTGACGCCTGAGAGGTTGCTCGGAGCGTTGAACGACGCTCGGGAGAGCATCCCTAGACGCGCGTCCGATGCCGACGCGGAGAGCCGGATGGCCGGACGGCCCAGCAAGGGATCCGATGAGCGGTTTTTGGAATTACTGAAGGGGGAGAAACCGTTTCCCGAGCTGCGGAAAACGGCGGAAGCCTTCTTCGGCTCCTTATTCGTTGGGGATTCTTTCCTTGTCGGGACCGTATACATTCAGTGGAAGGTCGCGGACGGCTCCGTATACGATTCCAAACTTCGCAGGGCGATTGAGGATGTATGTGAACAGGTCGTTCCCGACAAACATTTCGTCTACCGATGCGCGGTGACGGAGAATCGAATTCTCTACCTGTTCAACTTTGACGGAAAAGAAATAGAGGACTCCGATGCGGGAGAGTTGATCCTTCAATTCATGAATCGGTTGATGAACAACGTCAAGAAGTATTTTAATCTCTATCTTTCTATCGGCATCAGCCAAATCGGAAAACGTCCGGAGAAGATACCGGAATTATTCATCCAATCGCAAAAGGCGCAGGAAGAATCGTTTTTCGAACATTCCCATATCAGGGCATTCCGTCCTCGGTACGCGATCGGGGATGAGGAATTCCTAGTCCCGGACAGAAAACGTGTTGAGCGCTTGTTGACGGCTCGGGTAAAAGACCAGCTCTCCTCGTACCTAGAAACGTCCCTTGAACAGGCGCGAAAAACGAGAGACTACGGAGCGCTCCAGACTTTTGCAAAGATCTTCATTGAGGCCTCCGAAGCGTGTCGCGCTATTTCGGGAGAGACCGAAACCGGAGTTGTGTCTCCTCGCGAACTCGCCGATATTTCCGGTCTCTACGATTTTGAGTCGACGAAGATGTATCTGCTCAGTGTTCTGGATTCTCTTTTTGAGAAAGATCACGGAAAAGGGGAAGCGCGGAATTCATTCATCGTCAAGAAATGCATCCGCTTCATCCAAGACCACTATGCGGAAAACATCTCGCTTTCCAATTTGGCAAGGCACGTAGAAGTAAGCAGGAGTTATCTGAGTTTTCTTTTCAAACAGGAGCTCGGAGTCAATTTCAGCCATTACCTTATCAATACGCGGATAGAGAACGCGAAGCGCCTTCTACTCGAATCGAATATGAAGATTTACGAGATCGCGGAAAATGTCGGTTTCGACAGTCCCTATTATTTCAGCAAAGTGTTCAAAGAAATAACCGGAAAACCCTGCAAAGAATATCGAAGTGAATTCTATGAAGAATGAACCGCCGACTGTTTTCTCCCGACTATTCGAAACCTACCTGACGTACCGGAAGTCAACCTTGGAGCGAAAGATATTTTCTTATTTCTTTCTATTTTCCGGATCTTTCATTCTTGTCGGAGCTTTGGTCGTCATTCTCGTTTTTTTCAACGCCTATTCCAAGACCGAGGAAGACCACGCTCGCAACAGTTCGAACAAGGCGAAGCAGAACATCGAATTCATCTTGAGCTTGATAAATAACACCGGCTCTCAACTTGCAACGAATCCGGAGCTCTTGAAAACTCTCTCGGCGCCTGTTGACAATGCGCTCTTCGACGCGGCGGCGGAAACGGACCGGATGAACCTGATGCTCAAGAACATTATCAGTGTGCAGGAAGCCATCAAGAATATTTACATAGTCGGAAGGAACGGCGTGTACTATTCAAGTTATTGGGACGAGAGCCGAGAAAACATCGAGAACCGTTTCGGCGGCATTCTCAATTATACAATGACCCGTCGCGAATACTTGAATGGAGGGCCGTACGTTTCTTTCCACCCGTTTTTCGACCTGAACGTGATTTCGTTCACTAGGCCTATCTACAATTATTCGCAGGAAGAAAGTCTCGGAGCAATCGTAATCGATTTGAACTACACCTACTTGAGGGAGATCTTCACCTTTTCCTCGTTGCAGCAAGACGCGGAAAAGGTGATCGTGGTCAACACGAAGGGCGACGTGCTGTTCTCCTTTCCGTTCAACACCGCGCTTGACCATGTGATCAAGGAGAATCCGAGCCTGCTGGCCGCCAATGGCGCGCATTTGACGGCGAAGGTTTTCGGGCGTGAGTGCATCCTCATTTCCGACGGCATCGCCTCCAGCGATTGGAAAATAGTCCGCATTCTGGACAAGAGCGATATCTACGTGAACATCCGAAGAATGGCTGCAATCGGCATGTCGATCTGGGCGCTCTTCGTTCTAATCGCCGTGATCGTTTCTTTTTTTCTGTCATCATCGATCACGCGGCCAATCATCGAACTCCATAACTCCGTCAAAAAAGTGGAACAAGGTGACCTATCGATTCGTACGCAAGTGTTCGACAAAGATGAGATCGGGCAATTGGCGGAATCGTTCAACGGCATGATCGACCAAATATCGGGTTTGTTGACGAAGACATTGGAGGAGCAAAAACGCAAATCAGACCTTGAGTTCCAGATATTGCAGTCGCAGATCAACCCCCATTTTCTATACAATACGCTCGATTCGATCAAATGGCTGGCCGTTTTCCAAGGTGTTGAAAACATAGGCGAGATGGCCGGTTCCCTCATCAATCTCCTGAAATATAACATTTCCAGGAAGTCTACTTTGGTGAATCTGGAGGATGAGGTATCGAGTATTCGGGACTATATCGAAATTCAAAAATTCCGCTTCGGCGACGCGTTCCGAGTGGAGTACCAGATTTCAGAGGATACAAAGCATTGTCAGGTTTTGAAATTCATTCTTCAGCCGTTAGTAGAGAACGCGATTTTTCACGGCTTTTCCAATTTGGATAAGGAAGGGATCATCACGATCCGCTCGGCGCGCCGTGACGGAAAGCTTTTTATAGAAGTGATCGATAATGGCCGGGGGATGGATTATGAACAGATTATGAACGGCGCTCCGGGACCATTCGACAAGAGAAAGATCAATAACGGTATCGGTGTCTCGAACGTCATTGAACGTATCAAACTTTATTTCGGTGATCAAGGAAGTTTCAATATCAGGAACGTCTCCAGCGGCGGAGTATCGGTGGAGATATTGATTCCTTTGTTGGAAGGTCCGAAATTCCAAGCTGTCCGCGGATCGGTCGCGGAAGAATGATTAAGGTGAGTTGATTGCGCGGATACCTATTGGGCCTCTACGAAAAGGCCATGCCGGGCGCTTTGTCGCTAAACGAAAAATTGGCGGAAACGAAGAACGCGGGATTTGATTTCATGGAAATCAGCATCGACGAAAGCGACGAGAAACTCTCGCGTCTCAAATGGACAAGCGCCGAGCGGCATGAAATTAAGGCCTTGGTCGAATCGACGGAGACTCCGATCGCGACGATGTGTCTGAGCGGTCACCGGAAATATCCGATAGGCAGCCTGGACCCGCGCGTCCGCGAGCGCGGGCTGGAGATCATGGTCGACGCCGTCGACCTGGCGTTCGATCTCGGCGTCAGAATCATTCAATTGGCGGGCTACGACGAATACTACAACCCGTCAACCGCGGAAACACGCCGGCTCTTTTCGGAGAACCTGCGGCGCTGCGTTTACCTCGCGTCGCGAAAGGGCATCATCCTCGCGTTTGAGACGATGGAGACGCCGTTCATGAACACCGTCGCCAAAGCGATGGACCATGTACGCGCCGTTGATTCGCCGTATCTGCAGGTGTATCCTGATTTGGGGAATATCACCAACGCCGCGATCGCTGACGGAAGAAGCGTGGACGACGACCTGGAAAGCGGCCGGGGCCATATCGCCGCCATGCACCTCAAGGAAACGAAGCCGGGCATATTTCGGGATATGGATTTCGGAACCGGCCATGTCGATTTTTCAGGCGGCGCGCGGAAAGCGGCCTCCTTGGGCGTCCGCCTGTTCGTCGGGGAATTTTGGCATGTCGATGTCTCTGATTGGCGAAGTCGAATAAGCGGAGCCGGACGGTTCCTGCGTCAAGTACTGGACAGTTGTTTCGAAAAGGATTGAGGTATGTCGAAATATTTTATGGGAATCGACAACGGCGGGACGCTGTGCAAAGCGGTTATTTTCGACGAGCACGGGGCGGAAGTCGCAGGCGCGTCGCGGAAACTTCGCATGATCACCCCGCGCGCTGGTTTTACCGAGCGCGATATGGAAGAGCTGTGGACCGAAAACGCCGCCGCGATCCGGGAAGCGATCACGAAATCCGGCGTGCGCGCGTCCGACATAGCGGGCGTCGCGTGCAGCGGTCACGGAAAGGGTCTCTACCTTTGGGGCAAGGACGGCGCGCCCTGTTACAACGGCGTAGTATCCACCGACAGCCGCGCGTGGGCGTATCCGGAGAAATGGAACGCGGACGGCACCGCGGACCGCGTTTTTAAGAAAACCTTTCAGCG
>JBAYHM010000361.1:0-4564 GCA_041666155.1 Treponemataceae bacterium | reverse complement strand
CTCTGAGAGCGTTCCTGGCCTCCTCCTTCGAACCGGAAAACAGGAAAGCCCAGGCCTGCGCCTCCATTACGGCGGCGCGGGAAACGGAATCACCGGCACTTTTAAACGCGGTAGCTATCTCGTCGAACGCGTCCTTGGTTCTGCCGATCCGCGCCAGCGCCACGGCGATTTTCGCGGGTACCCGCGAAAGGTTTTCCGTCGCCGCGTCCAAGGAATCGCTTCGTTTTTGGTTCGCTTTCTCAACCGCGTCCTGACGGCGCTGCGCGGTCGATTCTCGCTTTTCAGCGATGGTTTCCTGAGGCTTCACACGCCGAACGGGAACCCCGGCGCACGAACCGAGAAAGAAAGCGACGGTAATCATAGCCGTCGGAATAGTCGCTGTCATGCGCCGCTTAGACACGGTGGTGAAGGTGCCAATGTACATAGAACGAACGTATCACTGCGGACCGCGTTCGTCCATGGAACCCACGCCTTTGCGCATTACGTAAAAAACGTAGCCGTAATACTCACCGTAGGCATCGTAAAAAGCCCGTTCCCGTCGGCTTTCATCCACTAGTTTTACGGCAAGCGGATTATCTTTGTGCTTTTTAAGAAAAGCTTCTTCCGCGATCGAAAGCGGGAGATAATAATTCTCCCTCCAACAATACGAGGGAAGCATAAAGTGCGCGACGGGAATAAGGCCCGAAGACTCAATCCGCTTGATTTTCCCGGCAACGGTATCCATTTCGGAGTACTGCTCGTTCCAATAATCTTCCACCGCTTTCGGTCGGACGCTCGTGAACCAGCTGATCTCGGTAACGGCGAGGCAACCACCCGGTTTGAGCAAGCGCGACCATTCGTTGATGCCGCGGCCGAAGCCGATATTGTAGATCGCGCCCTCGGACCAAATCAGATCCAGCTCCTCATCCTTAAAGGGGAGCCTTTCCATCGTTCCCTGTAAGGTTTTTACTTGGTCTTCCAAACCGGCCCGTTGAATTTTCCCCGCCAGGACTTCAAGAAAACCGGGAAGCATATCAAAAGCGACAATCCTTCCGGCCAGTTCGCTCGCGAGAACCATAGTCTGAGCGCCTGTCCCACAACCGATATCGGCTATCCGCGCCTCGGGGCTCATCGGACCGACAAAATGTAACGCCGTTCGCGTTAACGCGTCATCGCCGGGGCCTTGCCGTTCAACGCCGCGGTACAATTCCTCCAAAAGCGCGAGTTCCATGCCTTCCATAACAATAAGAATCGTACATTCGCGGTTTAAAAGCAATAAGCGCAATTCCGCTTCTAAAAGCAAAGAACAACAAGATACGCTAAAGTATGTCGACAAAGCCTAGTGTTTGGGGTATATCTGATAGAAGACACACCATGAGTACACCAAACGCCATGATACGCATGAAAAATCGATACCGATTATTCGAATCCCTCCCAGGGATTCTCTCCTGGGGCTTCATAGCTCTTGCGGTTTTGTTGGTCTATCTGGACCCCACTATTTTCGTCGGCCTCATGCTGGCATTTACGCTTTACTGGGTCATAAGCTGTTTCCGCATCGTCATACTGGCTACGCTGGGAACGCGCAAGATCAAAGCGACGGCTTCCACCGACTGGTGCGCGAGGCTGCGGACGGAATTCCCGGAGAGTCAGGACTATTACTATTGTTCAATCCTGCCCTACGCCTCCGAATCAATCAATATTCTCAGACAGACCGTACAAAGCATAGCCGACACGCGCTTCCCTTCCAATCGAAGGATACTCTGCCTCAGTTCCGAAAAAGCGCTCCCCGCCGGACGTTTCGTCGCCGAACAGATCAGAAGCGAGTTTGCCCAACACTTCGCCTTCATTTTCGTTACCGAGCACGAACTGAAACAGGGAGAGTTGAAAGGCAAGGCGAGCAACCAGAATCATTGCGGCCGCTACTTGTATGAAAAAATCCGCGCGCTCGGTATCGATCCGAACAAAGTGCTGTTTTCCAGCAACGACGCCGACGTCCTCAACGATCCGAACTACCCTTCATATCTCCTACACACCTATCTTTCTTCCGGAAAGGATCGCGACTGCTATATTTATCAACCGATTCCCACCGACTACAATAATTTCTGGTCTGCCCGCTTCTTTTCACGCATCATCATCAGCACCGGCGTCTTGTGGCGCACCGCGCTCCAGATGCGAGCGGATTATCGCTGCACCGTCTATTCCTTCTATTCGATGACCCTGGAAACCCTCCACAATATTGGGTATTGGGACACCGATCTCATTCCCGAAGATGAACGGACTATGTTCAAAGCCATCCTGGCATTCGGAGAACGCTTTAAAGTTGTACCGTTGTTTATTCTGACCCGAGGTTCCCCGGTTTGCGGCCACGACGCGATGCAAGCGTTCAAGGAACAGTACATACAAATCCGCCGCTGGGCTTGGGGCGCCTCCGAATTCGCTCATTCGATGACGCAATATCTGGACGCTCCCGAGGATCGCAAGCGGGCATTGTTCGCCCCGATTTTCAACCAGCTGCGAACGTCCACCGAATGGTCGCTCTCCGCGCTTTTCCTGATGTTCGCCGGTTATTTACCGGGGCTGTTCCACCCGGAATTCCGCCTTTCACCGATAGGTCAGATGTATCCGTTCATTTTATCGGGCGTCATGAGCCTCGCGTCGCTGCTGATTATCGCCATTATCATCTTGGATACGAAGCTGGCCCCACCCAGGCCTACGCACAGGGGCCCCTGGTTTTCGGCGATGACCTACGGACAATGGATTCTCGCGCCCTTCATCGGCGTACTTTTGAGTTCCGCTCCCGCGATCGAATCTCAGACGCGATTGATTTTCAACCGCCGAATCGCCTATGTAGAAAGCAGAAAAGAATATGAAGCGCCCCCGGCGATACACGTTCAGGAATCATCCGCCGTCGGCGGATGATCTTCAGTCCAGAGGTAAAAGCCGTTCTTGAATCTTTGCGGACAGCCGGACGCCCGGTTGGTCCACGAAGCGGTCCACCAACGCGCCGATAACAAGCGTCAGTACTAGCGTCGGGAAAAACGTCAGCATGGCCGCCGCGTTATAGCCCATATGAGCGCGAAGGGCGATAAACAGCGCGCAAGAGAACGATCCGATCAAAATGACATGCATCGCGTACATAGAGAATGAAATACGCCCGAGGAATAGCGCCGCTTTATGGCTGAAAAACGCCTGAATCCGCCGCGACGATAAGACCGCCGTCATTACGCAGGAAGCGCCTATCAAATGGTAGAACGTCGGCGCGTACCCGAAGACGGTAGTCTCAAGTTTCAAAAAACCGTACCAGGAAGAGTCGATGTCCGTAAAGCTCGGATACGCTCCAAGAAAGAGGCCTACCGCCGCCAGAACTCCCGTCACGACGGGGTGGCCGATCCGCCGGTAAAACCAATCGTCGCGCACGGATATATCGCTCAGAATCATCCCGATAAAAAATGCCGCAAAGTAGGTTTTTATCAAAAACACGGTCATGATCGCTAAAACCCAGCGCCGCCGGGGCGTTGAACCGAGGAGCGCCGCCGACGAGAATACAAGGATCGACCCGATGAACTCGTAGCTCATCGTCCATAGGACGCTGTTGTAGGAAGCCTCGTATTTGAAAAAAACCCCGAAGAAACTTTCGGCGAGGAACTTTTGAAAATTCGGCGTGAAATCCCAACATTTGGCGAGCCACCGATCCGACCCGCTTAACGCGGCGGCCTGTTCCACCGGGAACCAATCGAACACCATAAAAAGCCAGGCGACGGCCATGGAAAACACGACCGGCGGCAGCAGGCGAAAATAGCGACGCATCGCGCCCCCGGTCAGCACGCGCACGTCGTTTGTCTTGAAGAACTTCACGCTCAAGACGTAGCCGCTCAACACGAAAAAGACGCAGACGGAAAAGTTGCCCGCCACTAGGATACCCAGAGGCGTGGTCAGAAACAGGATATCAAAGGGACTGTGCCGCGCCACGTCCGCGCCCAGGTAGGTCGCCGGGTAAAAAGAAGCCGCAAAATGATGTAATACGACGATAAGCGCGGCACAGCCGCGTAGACCGTCGAGGTATTTGACCTTGTGCATGTATATCCTGATTGTATAGAGAGTTTCGTTCTGAGGCAATCAGGGCCGAGAGGCGCCGCCTCGGAGACTGAGCACCGCTCTGAACACGGCTGCGGAGTCGCTCTCGCGCCGCCCCTCAAAATAATACGCCCGATTCCCCTCTGTAGAGAGATCAGGCCCTCCGCGGAAGATTTCCACGGAGGAACCGGCTTTTACCTCGGAAATATAATTCACATCCAAGCGAAGGGAATCGGCGGCGGAGAGTTCCGAGGCGTCAAGAACGTCCTGAATCCATTGAACGTAGCGGGCATTGTTCACGTGACCAAGGTAGTCCAAGTCCGAATACGCGGCGACACGGCACGCTTTAAAGATCAAATCGTGCTTCGTTTCAAGCCCTTTCGCGCCGTCGCTCAGCGCGTCCAAGCCCTCGTTCTTCGGTATATTTACCACGAAGGGCTCCGGCCGACGCGGTCGTTTCGCCTCCAGGTCCACGATGAGCCAAGCGCTTCTGCCGCGCGCGAACACCGCG
>JBAYHM010000360.1:0-4589 GCA_041666155.1 Treponemataceae bacterium | reverse complement strand
TGAAACGACAAGGGGAAGCATCGTCAAAGATGACTGCGGCACCAAGTACACCAAGCCGGACTCGACGCTTGTACCGTCCGTCTTGTTCGCTTTCAAGCGGAAAACATGCAGATCCCCGTTCTTGAGAGCGGACAAGGAAACCGGGGAGGTCGCGTTCGTTATTTTTTGTCCGTAATATTGCGAAGGAACAGTGCCGTTGCTTGTGTAATACAAATCGTAAGTAGCGACGCCTTCGGTCCCGGTCCATTCAAGCCGGACTGCTTTGGAGGCGGCCGTACCTACGAAAGATGGCATCTCATTACCTGAATCCTTCAACCGAACGGTGAACACCGTTTTATTATCGTTCCAATCTACAGCCTCAAGCTCAACGGCTATATCGTCGTCGTATTCGGCGGTGGAAAAGGTAAATACGAAAGAACCAGTCGTGGTCATCGTGATCGCTCGATAGTCGGAACTGCCCAATACCGTCGTGATCCGGTAGCGAAGCGATTTGACGCGTTCGCTTATGCCTGCGTCTTCGGAGCCTCCGGTATCGGCGACAATGCCGTCCACTATCATCGTTTCGTAATAATCGCTGTTGTTCGCCGGAGTGCTTACCGTTATCGTCGGCGCGACCGTATCGTTCACCCGCGACAAACGCGCCCCGGAAAGGGGGGCTGGACAGGAACCTAAAAAAACAACCGCGAAAGCGATGAAAGATAACGTGACGGCGGAAAATCCTTCTCTGCGTTTAACCGAGGTCATGTTATTCCCCCTCCGCAAAAAGTATCGCCGGGCCGGAAACAGCCTCGGACGCGCGCGCGACGCCTTCGGAATTCCCGCCGCCGGCGATATAGCTGAATTTTCGCGCGTTGGCCGGGTCGATCTCTTCCGCGGCTTTATAGGAGGACTGGGCGGCAGGGAAATCCTTCAACTCGAAATATGTTTTCCCTAGATTAAGGAACAGCGCCGCTTTAGTTTCCGGCTTGGCGCTTGCGAGTTTTTTTACGATCTCCCGAGCTGCCTCGAAAGCGCGCTTTGCCTCCGCATATTGCTTACTGAGAAAGGCTGTCGATCCCAAATTGATCCTCGGACTGAGATACGATGCGTCCATTGACGCGGCCGTCGTAAAAGCGTCGCGCGCCAAGTCATAACGCCCCCACTGAGCGGCCAGAACGCCGAGACGGTTATAGTCCTGCTTCCCAAGCCGATCCTTGACCGCTTTCTTCGCTTCAGCAAGCACGGATTCCCCAATGGTCGCGATATCTCGGCGGAAGGATTGCGCCACCCGTCCCATATCGCCGTACTGCAGACCAAGGTCCGTTTGACGCAAACCAACCGGCCGGTAAATCGCTTGCGCTTCCCGAGTCTTATATAAACCGCGGGCGTCCGCCGGAGCTTTGTTCCATTCTTCGGCGCCGTAACGCCAGGCCTCGGTAAACGCGTTTACGCCGATCATGGTGATCTCCACAGGGAGCCAAACGCTGTCACCGATAATGATGAGCCGGCTGCGATCCGGATGAAGCTGCGCGAAGTTCCGAGCGGACACGCCGGTATTGAACGCCATGTAGATATGCCCGGGCACCGTAATGAACGCCGTCTCTATGCCGACCGTTTCCAGCATCGTTGAATACAAAGCCGTAAGGTCGTCGCAATCGCCGGTCAGGCGTTTCAGCGTATCACGCGGCAGGCTCACCGAATCGACGACGCTATTCTTGCCTTTTACCTGCGTGAAAGGGCTGGTCGGATCGATCTGGTACACGATGCCGATCTCTCCGAGCGCATGATACAGCAGTATCGCCGTCTGAAACGGTTCGGCGACTCCCTGAAGGATTTCCGCCTTCGCTTGTTGACGTACATAGCTCGCGTAGTTTCGGATCCCCGAATCGGCGGGCGTAACGAAACTTCCCATTTTTCTATCGTCGGTCCAGGTGAGCGACCCTTTGTCATGCAAATCGTAGGTAACCGTCTGCCGCTGCTCGGCCGGGCGCCCATCGCGGTTATATCGAACCACGATTTCTCCGGTAAGCGGCGTCACTCCTTCCAAATCGAACACTTTTTCGTTGAAACTAGCTCGTATTTCCACTGTCTTCGATTCCCCCGGAGCCATGCGCTCGACTCGGGCCGAAGGCGTCGGGGAATCCATGTACCCCGCTTGGTAGAACAGAACGTCCACGTCTTCTATTGCGCGAGTATCAACGTTCTTTACCGTAATTTTTCCAAAGGGATTATTGACGTAATAGCTTTGCAGCGCCGCGAATAGCGCGGGGACTTCGGCATCCGCGAAACGGATGCTTCGAATCTGCGACTGCGGCGCGTCGGGATCCTGGCCGAACCGATAGGTTGCCGCGAAGCCGACGGCCAGGCTCAAACCGTTGAACCGATCAACGTCGCCGAGCGAATGCAGATAGCGCGCTTGCGGCAAGACGTCCACACTCAGGTTGAAACTCGGGATCAAGCTGAGTCTGAGACCCGCACTGCCGAGCGCGATAGGATATCCGACCGGAACATCAACCAATTTATCGTAATAGCTATACCCAACAGCGCCGAGCGCTTCGGCCCCTATCTCAAAGTTTTTGCTGAAACGTGAACTGTAGCTGAAGCCGAGACCGAAGGTTGCGTAGAAGTGGTCCCATTTTTCCGGAAACTCAGTGTCAAGGCTATCGAAGCGGAGAAAAGCGGCGCGAACGAGCGGCTGAAAAGAGGGTGCGGCGCGCAGAGGGAAACGCAGCGTGGTCGCCGCTTCCAGAATTTGATACTCTTTGCTGAATTCCCCGAACGGTGTCCAGGAATAATACTCAGCGCTCGCAGCGAAAGGCGAACGGTAGTATCCGTTAAGGTCTTTGGGCTGCTCCTGGGCGAACACTGGAATCCCCGTCAATGTGAGGACGAGTATTGAAAAAAAAGAATAACGGTAGGCTCGGCGTCCGAACATGGCGGCCTCCCTATAGCATTTAACTTATTTAACAAATATCACGATTTTCCCATCCTCACTAGATCCTGATTCCGATTCTACCGAATCATCCTCAGTCCGACGAAGCCGGAAATCGTCTGCATACCGATGGGATTCTGATTAAAGCCGGGATAGCTCACATAATCCCAGACTACTTCGGTAAAGAGGCGATACACAGGGGAAAGACGATAATCGGCGCCCAATGCGATACGGGAATTGTGGCCGACTTCATTCCCGTCCATTCCCGGACGGAAAACCTGCGACAGCAACAATCCGTACGACACATACGGGGTAATTATGCGGGGTTCCTTGGGTTCACCGAAATCGATCCAGTGCATGACCTGAAACCCATACGCGAACGATAGTACGGTAGGCTCTATGGAAGGATGCCAGTTGAAGCGCAGGAGGGTCACCCCGAGCGCCGCGCGTTTCCCGACACGGTACAGATAGCTGACCAGCGCGCTCGGCGCAACGCCGGCTCCCCCGAAATCGTCTTTATAAGGTAGCGCGGCGCCCAGGCCGATATCGATGACGCGCACCGATTTGACTTCGGGGAGGTCCTCGCCTAAAGCGGGAGCGGCCGCCGCTATCAGCATCGCGAAAATTACTATTGAAAACAGTCCGCTTCGGAAACGCATAGTACCTAGAAGGTACCGTCCGATCCCGAAGCGGGCAAGGTAAATAGCGTTACTTCTTTTTCGTCAGCATGAGCGCCGCGTTGAGGAGAATTCCCCAGACGGCCGCGGTAGCGATGGCCGGGAGCTGCATTCCGTAGAACGGGATCATTCCGTTCGGGAAAGCAAAGCTGCCGCCGATGCCGATCACCAGGATCGTTGCGATTACCGCGAGCGTGCGATTGTCGAAAAGGTCGACTTTCTTATCGACCATGATGCCGATGCCTTGCACGGCGATGACGCCGAAGAGGTAGACCGACAAACCGCCGATGACCGCCGCGGGGATAGTGTTGATGAGCGCGCCGAACTGGCCGAGGAAGCTGAACAAGATGGCGATGATCGCGGTCGCGATAAGGACCGGCACCGAGAAGACCTTGGTGATGGCCATGGTAGAGATATTCTCTCCGTAGTTGGTGCCGGCTGGACCGCCGAAAATGGAGCTGACGATGTCGCCGATGCCGTCGCCGATGAGGTTACGGCCGAGCTTGTCGGAGATCTTGTACTCTTTTTCCTTGCGCTTCTTGGCCAGGTTGTTCACGTAGAGGTCTATCTGGTACAGGTGCGCCGTGGACTCGGGAATAGTCGCGATGGCTATCGGCATGATGGCCGCGATGGCCGCCCAGGAAGCTACGGGCATGGTGAAGTGCGGCGTCTGGATGAAAGCCGTCGCCGTGACTGGGGCAAAGTTTATCTGCCCAAGGATGAGCGCCAGGAAATAGCCGACCAGCGTACCGAAGAGGATGGGGAGCTGGCCCCACACGCCCGTCAGGGTCACGGAGAAGACGATGGTGGCTATGAGCGTTACAAGGCCGACCGTCCAATCCTTGGCAGCGCCGCCGAGGGCCACGCCGACCAGGGAAATGCCGATGACGATGGCAATAGACCCGGTGACCGAGGGCGGGAGCACTTTCTCTATGCGGGCATGGCCGATTTTGATGACTAGGAAGCCCGCGAGCATGGATACGAAGCCCGACATGATGATG
>JBAYHM010000359.1:0-4605 GCA_041666155.1 Treponemataceae bacterium | reverse complement strand
TGCTCCCGTTCCAAGTTCTCGGAATCGATCCGTATGATGCGTCCGTCCATGGAAGCCTCCGTGCGAAAAGTATCGCACGGAAACCCTGACAGGACGCGTCAGCGTTCTTACACTTTACCTAGAATCAAACTGGAATTGTGCCCGCCGAAACCGAAGGAGTTGGAAAGGGCGGCTTTGATCGTCTTCTTCACCGGCTCCGTGGGAAGCTGGACCGGCGGCAGCGCCGGGTCGCGGTTGAAGATATTGATATTCGCCGGCACTAGGCTCGACTTCATCGCCATGGCGGTGATGATGGCTTCCAAGCCCGCGGTCGCGCCCAAGAGATGTCCGTGGTAGGACTTGGTCGAACCGACGTGCGTCGCCTCGTTGGAATTCTTGATCAGTTCGTAGATGCCCTGCAGCTCGGCGATGTCGCCGACCGGAGTCGAAGTTCCATGAGCGTTGATGTAGCCGATATCGCTCGGATTCAAGCGAGCGTAGTCGAGCGCCATCCGCATCGCGTAGCTGGCCCCTTTCCCTTCCGGATCAGGAGCGACGAAGTCGTACGCGTCGCCCGACATGCCGCAGGAGAGTACTTCACAAACGATATTCGCTCCGCGCTTCTTTGCGTGTTCGTACTCTTCCAAAATGAGGATAGCGGCGCCCTCGCCCATCACGAAACCGTCGCGGTCGACGTCGTAGGGACGGGAAGCGGTTTCGGGGGAATCGTTTCGGGTCGAAAGGGCGCGCATATTGCCGAAAGCGGCCATCGCCAATTCGTTGACGGTACCTTCCGCGCCGCCCGCGACCATGACGTCGGCCATGCCCGCGCGGATGATGAGCTGGGCCATCGCGACGGAATGGTTAGCCGTAGCGCACGCGGTTTGGAGGCTGATATTCGGACCGGTGATGCCGTACAGCATGCTCAAGCTGCCGGAAGCCATATTGCCGATGGACATCGGGATATAGAACGGACTGACGCGGCGGTCGCCCTTCGTCGCCAGCGCGACGGAATTTTCGTGCTGGACGTTGAGGCCGCCGATGCCGCTCCCGACGCTGATGCCGATGCGCCTTCGGTCGGTTATCGATTGGAGTCCGGAGCTATCGGCCGCCTCTTTCATCGCGGCTGCCGCGTAGTGGCAGAAAAGGTCCATGCGCTTGGCGTTCTTGCGCATTTCCTCGGGAAAAAACTCGGTATAATCGAAGTTCTTCACTTCGCCCGCGATCTTGCAGGAAAGTTTTGACGCATCAAATCGGGTAATAGCGGCGATAGCCGACTTTCCCGCGAGAATAGAATTCCAGGTATCCTTCACGGAGTTCCCCAACGGATTAACCGTACCCATTCCCGTAATGACGACTCTTTTTTCCTGCATGCGTAGCCTCCTGAAGCCTTTTGTTCGTGACAAGTATCTACTAATTTGTCGAACTCGTCCTTTGTTTTCGTCCGTTTCTTTTGTGCTATTATCCGATTCGTTCTTCTATTTTTATAAATGCCTCTGGCCGCCGGCTGGGAACGGCGCTATAGTGAACGGGTGAAGCTCCTTTTCTTCATTCGAGTTATCGAAACAGCTAATCGATTGTTCGGCCCGGAAAACAGTGCCGACCATCGAATAAATGAATTGCTTTTCATCCGATCCGGCAAAGGGAGGCTTGTTTCCCAAGATAAGTCGGTTCCGCTAAAAAGCGGTGATCTCCTGATCAATCCGGAAGGACGGCTTGTCGGGGCCGACGGCCCGCTGATTCTCGTCCAAATCTTATTCTCCGAAGACCTTTTTGCGCCGTCCGTCCATATCGACCGGGAAGCCTTGTACGTCTTCGGCATCGTAAAGATCCACGCGAGAAAACAAAACCTTATCGCCCTTTCAAAAATAGGTTCCGAACGAATGAATATTCTCCTCGATAATATGCTTTGGGAATTTCGAAATCGATACCGGGGTTATTCGTGGGCTCTGCGGCTCAAGCTCATTGAGCTTTTGATCACGGTTATGCGCGATACACGTTTCAAAATACCCGTAAAAGGGCTCAAACCCTTTTCCAACACGCGAATACAGGACGTGATCCTGTACTTGCACACCGAGTACGTAAACCCGATAGCGGTAGAGGACGTACTCGGCACCTGCGCGCTCGGGCGCAGTCAATTCCACGCGCTCTTCAAAGCGGAAACGGGTCAAACGTTTACGGAATATCTGGCAGGCGTTCGTTGCGACAAGGCGGCGGAGCTCTTGGTGAATTCCGATCGGACGATCCTGGATATCGCCGTTTCCTGCGGGTTCAACAATCTGAGCCACTTCTACCACGTGTTTAAAAAGAAAAAAGGCGCCAGTCCTAAAAAATACCGTGGAGACGGAAAATAGATATTTCTGTTTGACTTTTGTACATTATAAATGTACAATAAAATTCATGAGTGATTTATATCCCCATTGGACCGCGGCGGAAGCGAAAGCCTCTCTTTCCGCGGTTATGGATAAGGCCGGAGAAAGTCCGCAAATCATAGACCGACACGGAAAACCGGCGGGAGTCGTAATCGGTTGGGACCTCTACAGCCGCCACCGCGATGAATTGGAGGGAACCATGAAAAACTGGCTCAAAGAACTCGCGGCCATCAACGAAAGAGAAGACGATATGGATCCGATAGTCCGCAGCGATCGGCCCGTTCCCGATGGTCTTGATTCGTGACGACCATCCTCTGCGACACGAACGTCATTAGTGAAATTATGAAGAAAGTACCCAATTCCGCCGTAAGCCGCTGGTTTTCCGAGCTTACATGCGTCGGACTAAGCGCCATCACGGTTGAAGAGCTTTGTTTCGGGCTACGCAGAAAAGCCCTGTTTGAAAAAGAAGCATGGCTGCGCCGCTTCACCGCCGCGGCCGCGCATGTGTATCCGGTTGCGACGGAAGACGCGTTCTGGGCTGGAGAAAGAAGGGGTTTCCTCTCGGCGAAAGGACGGCAAATTCACCAAGCCGACGCTCTGATCGCGGCCGCGGCCTGGCGCAATGGGCTCGTACTCGCGACTCGCAATGTCCGCGACTTTGAGGATTTCGGCATCGCGCTCTTCAATCCCTGGGAAACCTGAATACGCCTTTCAGGAAAGCGGCACGCTGATCCGGAAACGGTAATCATCCGCCCAGGGGTCTCCCGCATGCTCGAACACCAGACAATCACAGGCCGGTACGACTTTCCCTATGAGGTCGATCTCCAATCGATCGAGTGTTTCCATCCGGGCGCCGACCATTATATCTAACCAGTCTTCGGATTCTTCGGTCCAAGTCGCCAGTTGCGTGAATACGAGCGGTTCCGTCCGTCGGGAAATTCCGGGCGCGCGGGAAACGAACCGTCCCCACAGACGCCCGACCGCTTCGGTTTCTTCGGCGACTCTCACGCTCCATCCCGCCAAGAGGCATCCGGGAAAACGTTCAATCGTCGGTTACGCGTCGTTTGCCGCCCGTCAGTTCCCTTGCGGCTTCCGACACTCGGCGGCGCAGAACGTACTCTTTGGGAGGGAAACCGACGACACCCGCGAAGATGCGACTGAAGTGGTGGAGAGAATAGCCCGCCTTCGCGGCGAGCGCCGAAACGGACAGGTCCTCCGCCCAGCGCCCCTCGATCCGACGCGCCACCTCGGTTACGATTTCGCCGTTCGTCGCCAACCGCTCATCCCCCTAACCTTCCAGATCTATGCCACCCTCGGGAATCCACTCGCCCCACGGCGGCAGCCACGACGGCGTCCGGGGAGACTTCACCCGGTCGCAGCACCCGTAATATGGTTTTATGTCCAGTACGACGGTTCCGTCCAGAGCATCGATGGCGGAAGGCTCCAGGATTCCCTTGTCCACATCGAGCCGCTTGATGGGGCAGATCGTCATCGCGATCAGGTTCGGCCGGAAGGGGCTTCTGTTCGCAAACACGCCGGAACGTCGTCCGGGCGCGTAGGGAAGGTCTCCCTCAATCACCGTTCTCGTATCGAACCCCATTCCGAAATCGGACCCCGCCCACCACAGGATATGGCAATGGCTGAATTCGTCCAAGCCCGCGAGTCCCGCCCGGTACGGGGTATCGATCTCGATCTGAACCTCATTCTCCGTTCGCCGCACCGTCCCGATCTTCCGCAGTTCCATTCGCTCGTTCATATCGCGCCTCCATTGTCGATCGGCTTCAGACTAGTCCAGTCGACGAAACCGAGCTTGACGGAACGGGCGAACGGAAGCCGCGAAATTTGACGTTTCGTGCGATTTCAGCGAATGTTTTTTTCCAGGAGGCGATCCTTGTACATAATGTGACCGGTCAACGGGTTTTCCTTTCCGCCGATTTTATCCTTATTCAGGTACACCGTACACAAAACAACTTCGCCGCCCACTTTGACGGCAACCTGGGCATAAAGAAAATCGGTGGTCCGGTGCCGTAGCGCGGTCTGCGTTGTATCGGTCCATTCCACGACGCTCTCGGTCTTCCATGCGGAACTGGTTATATTGACTTTCAATACGACCCCTTCCCGATACGCCTTTTGCGCTATGAAACGGACCATCTTCTTGAGTTCTTCGGCGTCCTTGCCCTTGTATTGGTCCGTAGTCATAACGCGGTTCTCAAGGATGGACCTATCGGCTTCTTCCATGCGCGCATCCAGTTCC
>JBAYHM010000358.1:0-4645 GCA_041666155.1 Treponemataceae bacterium | reverse complement strand
TAGGTGCGGGCTATTCCCATGCGGGCCCGCTCGTGGGCGGGGGCGTAGGTGATGTCGCGACCCTTATACTCGATCTTTCCTTCGGACGGCATGGTGATGCCGGATACGAGATTGATGAAAGTCGTTTTACCCGCCCCGTTCGGTCCGATGATCCCGAGAATTTCCCCTTCGGCCATCGTAAAAGAGACATTGTTGACGGCGACAAGGCCCTGAAAGCGCCGTACCAGGCCTTCGGTTTTCAGTTTGGTCACGCTTTCCTCCTGTCGGCAGCGCGGAAGGTCTTCCGGGCGATTCCCAGGAGTCCCTGGGGCATGAAAAGGATGACGACGATGATGATGATCCCATAGACCACCAAATGGCCGTAGGGAAGCTGGAGCTTGAGCCATTCGGCCGCCAGTCCCAGAAGAAGGGCGCCGAGAACGGGCCCCACCGTGCTGTGGATACCGCCGAGAAGTGCTATCGCGAGCGGAAGCAGCGTGAAGTTGGCGTCGAAAACGCTTTCCGGCGTCGCGAAACCGTAGGACTGCACGAAGATGCCGCCGAGCAGGCCTTGTATCGCGGACGTTACGACGAAGGCGACCAACAGCCAGCTGAAGATATTCACCCCTGAGGATTTTGCGGAAGTCTCGTTGTTGCGGATCGCGGTGAGGGCGAAGTGGATTCGGCTTTTCTCAAACCAGTAGGACGCGCCCAGAGAGACCGCCAGCCCCCCGAGGGTGAGCCAGTAGAGCTTGTCGGCCGCGCCGCCGAAGATGACGTCCTTGAGCACGACGCCCTCGGGCCCGCCGGTGAAGTCGTGGAGATTGTGGATAATGATCCGGAAGATCTCCGCCAGAGCGAGCGTCACGATGGAGAAGTACGTCGAGCGGAGGCGGAGGATCAGGAAGCCGATCCCCAGCGCGGCCAGCCCGCAGAAGATTGCGGCGAAAGGAATGGACACCCAGGCGGGCATACCGGCCCTGAGAACGCCGAGGACCGAGGCGTACGCGCCGAGTCCGAAAAGTCCGGCGATGCCGAAGGATATCTGACCGGAGCGCAGAAGCATGTCCCAGGTTACGGCGAGCGCCATGTAAAGCATGACGTTGCGCGCCACTTGCAGGGGATACGCTCCGACGAATGAAGGCAGAAAGATCGCCAGAATTGCGGCGACAAGGGTGATGAGGCGGGAAAGATTTTTGTTCACGACTTCCTCCGCTTGATGGAACGGCCAAGTATGACCGCGATGATGAGCACGAAGAAGACGATGTCCGCCCAGCCGCGGGTTTCGCGGAAGGCGCGGAGAATGCTTTCGGACACGCCGAGCAAGAGACTCGCCGCGAGGATGCCGGGAATGTTGCCGATGCCGGCCATAGCCACCAGGCAGAAGCTCTTCATGGTGAACGGCGCGCCGACCATCGGAAAAATAGCCGACCGGGTCAGGAAGAGGGCTCCCATCGCGCCGACCAGGGCCATGGCGATCGCGAACACAATGCCGTAGGTTCGGTCAACGTCTATACCTACTATCGCGGCTCCTTTCGGGTTTTGACCGACCGCGAGAGCCGCTTTACCCGCCGTAGTGCGCGTCAGGAAGAATTTGAGGCCATAGGCATACATCGCCGCGAAGACGACGAAAATGAAGGACCAGACGCCGAAAGTAAGGTCTCCAATGTCGAGCGAGGCCGACACGTAATCCAGGGAAATCTTTCGGGTTTGGGAGGTGAACAGTATGTTGATACCCTGACTCAGGGCGATTCCCAAGCCGAAGGTCAGAATGAGCTGGTTTAGCTCGGGGGCCTTCAGGGCCCTGCGGATCGTCAAGCGATACACGATCCAGCCGAGGACGGCGGTGACCGCGGCCGACGGGATCAGCGCGACAAGAGGATCCATGCCCGTCGCTTTACACGCGAAATAGGTGGCGTACGCCGCGACCATCATGAACTCGCCGTGTGCCAGGTTCACGATATGCACGATGCCGAGGACTAGCCCCATCGGAATCGCGATAGCCGCGTAGAGGCCGGCCTGCTGTACACCGTAGATGAGGACGGTCGGCTTCCAGAGAATGATCAGAACCGCGGCCGCAAGGCTGAGGATGATCGCCGTTCGTGATTTCAGTGTCATCTTGACTGCCTTTGTTGTTTCCTTGGATGAGAGTGACCGCCCGAACGGGTTCCATAACCCGTTCGGGCGGCACTTAGTTAGAATCGAGCTCCGTCCTTATTTCCACTTCGGGAACGGATAGACGGGAGTTGCGGTCTTAGACTCGAACGGCCAGATGACTTCCTGGCGGCCGGACTGCCACTGCAGGATTTTCTGCCGCTTGATTCCTTGGTGCGCTATCACGTTGGACTTGCTGAAGCTGACGACCTCGCCGAGGGGCGAATCGTATTTGGTCGCTTCAAGCGCCTTGATGAGCGCGGCGGTCTCTACGCTGCCGGCGGCCTTGATGGCGTCGGCCAGAATGTAGATCGCGGAATAGGACAGCGGCGCGAAATAGGTGGCCGGCTCTTCCTTGAACTTCTTGATGAAGCCGTCGTAGAATTTTTTGCTGACCTTATTGGTATCGTTCATCGCGGGCGCCCACATGCCGTAAAGCATGACGTTGGCGGAAAGCCTGGAGGTTCCGAAGCCGATCGGCCATCCGGGGGGAGCTCCGAGGTAGATGCCGGGGTTGAACTTCATGGCTTTTGCCTGTTCAAGCATCGGCAGAGCATCAGCGTCGTAACCGGCCCAGATATAGAGGTCCGGCTTAAAATCTTTGGCCGCCTCAAGGACCGCGGAATAGTCGCCGCCGCCGAGAGCCGCGCTCTTGAAGGACGCGCCGTCGACCTTGTAGCGGTTTCCGAAGAGCTTCTTGGTCTGATCCATGGACGCTTTGCCGAAAGCGCCTTCCTCGTAGGCGAGGAATATCTTCTTGATCTTGATGGTCTTGTACTGAGCTTGGATGGCGTCCCAGCCGTCCGCGTAAGAAGCGCCCTGGTTGTAATCCCAAGGGTGTAAGTGGAAATACCAGTTGGCATCGGCGCCGAGAGCGTTCTCTACCGTGTAACTGGCCGCTCCGGTAGCCATGACGACCTTGCCGTATTTCTTGAACGCCGGTATTTTACCCATTTCGGCACCGGAACCCATTCCGCCGACCAAGACGTCGACGTTATCCACGGTGATCAGCTTTTCTACGGCGGCCGCGGCTTTGTCTGCCTTGAGCTCGTCGTCGGTGACGATCAGTTCCAGCTGCTTGCCGAGAACGCCGCCCGCCTTGTTGATCTCCTCCACGGCGAGTTGGGCAGCCATGCTGCCCTGTTTTCCGGTGATGTCGCCGAGCGGCCATATTCCGCCGATCTTGATGGTGCCCTGCGCGCCGACCAGCTGGAGCATGCACGCCGCAGCCGCGATAACTATGAGCTTCTTCATCCGCTTCCTCCTTGGGGGCCCAGGCGCCCCGAAAACCTTATGTTCAAGCGGGTGCCGTTTCGCCATACGACGCACGGCCTTCCGCGTGATTCACAAATACGATTAAAGCACCAAACCGCCGTCTACCCGGAGCACCTGACCGGTGATGAACTCGGCCTCATCGCTTGAAAGGAACAAAACCGCGTTGGCGATGTCCTTTATTTCCGCCAAGCGTCCAAGCGGCGTCCGCGCGATGATCGGCTCCAAAACTTTCTCGGGAACGGTTTCTATCATCGGGGTACGGGTGTACCCGGGTGAAACCGAGTTTGCGCGGACCTTGGCGCCCTTGCGGGCGAACTCCTTGGCCCAACCCTTGGTCATGGCGACTACTCCGCCTTTGGTAGCGGCGTAATTGCTCTGGCCGATATTGCCGTCAAGACCGACGACGCTCGCGATGGAGACGATGGACCCCGAGCCGGTTTCCATCATCAGCGGCGCGACGTACTTGGTCATAAGGAATACGCCTTTCAAGTTCACGTTGATTACCGAATCCCAATCGTCCTCGGTCATCTTTTGGATGAGCGCGTCGTGCGTGATACCCGCGTTGTTCACCAGGACATCGATCTTTCCGTTTTCAGCCTTGGCCTTTGCGACAAACGCTTCCACCGCAGCGCCGCTGGTCACGTTGACCACCGCGCCTTTGACGTTCGGGAACGCTTTCTCCAGAGCGGCAAATTCCGCGTCGTTCATATCGAGCGCCCAAACGCGCGCCGCGCCTTCCTTCGCGAAGGTTTCCACGATGCCTCTGCCTATGCCGCGCGCGCCGCCGGTGACGACGCACACTTTGCCTTTCATCCTATCCACGAATTCCTCCTCCGATTTTTCCGCTATGCGTGATCGCGGTCCGAAATCGGACCATCGCCGCGTTCATTCTTTGTAGGGTCCCCAGCGTACGATGCTCGCGGCCCAGACAAAACCGAGCCCGGCGCCGACCAGCACGATATTCGCGCCGTCTTTTATCTTTCCGGCCTTCAACCCCAAGGTGATGGACAGAAGCTGATCGTTCTGCCCAATGTGGCCGTAGTCGTCCAAATAAGTTGTTTGCCCTTCGTCCAAGCCCAGTTCCGCAAGCACCGCGTCGTGGGCGCTCTTCTTGAAATGCAAAATCGCCAGGTATCCGATCTCGCTCCGGGAAAGGCCGCCGGATAATTTCAGGGCTTTGTCGATGACCGCGTAAAAGTTCGGCATCGTTTTTTCGCCTAACTTCGCTTTAAATGCG
>JBAYHM010000357.1:0-4656 GCA_041666155.1 Treponemataceae bacterium | reverse complement strand
TTCTTTCCCATAATCATTTCCCCCACTCGATTCTTAAATCGAGTAAATACTTCTATCCACGATTAGCGCAGATTTGACAAAATCGTTGATCCATTCGAATCAACTCCTAAGTCCACTATATGTTATCACAGAGTTGCAGCAATAGATATAGACAATTTTAACGACGCGTACCTCATTTTTCCGCTCTTTATGCCTTTTTTTTAAAGAAAAGAGCATAAAGAGTAGCCCAGCGTCGAAATTCAGACCATGCTCGTGACCTTAGGATCTGTCCATATACGACTTAGACCGGCCAGATCTTGGTCAGTATGCGCAGATTCCTGCTTTCAACCCAGGGGCCGGTAGTTTCCGCGTACTTGGCAAAGTGCGGCGTAGTACGATGCACGTCGTAGAAAGTCGCCTTGTCCGTGTACACTTCATATAAAGTAAACTTATTCGGAGCTTCAGGGTCTTGAAGGACTTCAAACTGAAGACAGCCTTTCTCTTTCGCTCGGGAATTCGTCCCCTGGATAATGACGGTATCTCGGAACTGGTCGGCAAATTCTTTTTTGATAACTAAGTCGACAAGAATCGCGAACATAGGGTACCTCCTGAAAAAACATACGATGGCCTGTACAGTACGCCATCACTGAATAATCGTCAATTGAATACGATATTGACTCAGATCGGGGATGAGAATTAGACTACGCCGACATGAGAATACGCGCGCAATTAGCCGTCATTGTCTCGTTATTTCTTTGTCCGATGCTGCACCCCGTCGATTCTACCTCCTATAAAGAAGGTCGCGCTTTCGTAACCGAAGGCTCACTAGATAACGTGCTTTGGTATGACCATGGAAAAATAGTCCTCACCGATTACGCCAACTACAACAACTGGGCCCTCAAAGGTCTGGACGGGAAAGACCCGGTTTCCGAAAAGTATTGGGAGCAATTCGTCGGTTTTACTTATGAGAAGCCGCTCATGATGACTCTTATCTACAACCTCAATTTGCCGTGGCCTTTCGGCTCCAAAAATAACCGCATGCACTTTCAGATAGATGAAAGTCGTCTTGATTGCGGCGTGCTGAAGATGACCTTGGTCGATAAACCGATGGGCTTGGAAAATGCCGCGTTCTTTATCTGCGCCGAAGACTCCCCAACCGCCCCGGGAGCCCGAATAATCCGTTTTAAAACGGCCCTGACTTTTTCCTGGTTCATTGAAGCGATATTGGACGTCAGAGGGTATAACAGCCACATGCGGACGATTATGGCGCTGCTCGCCGGCAACCTTGAAGAATACAGCATCGTATCGGCGGCCTTGATCAAAGAACGACAAAGCCGCGAGCAAACAGCCGAACGCTTATAGGCCGCTCACGAACTTACGATACTCCACAAGCTGTTTTTTCAGCATCGATGGGGGATCAAGTTCGTAGGGACAACGCGCCGCGCATTGACCGCATTCCTTGCAGTTTTCTATAAGTTCCATTTTGGCGCGCCACTGGGACCCCACGAACGGGGCTACGGGCATCCGACGCATGAGAAGCGTGATGCGCGAAGCGACGTTGATCTCTATGCCCTCGGGACAGGGGAGACAATATCCGCACCCGCGGCAAAACGCCCCGGCCAGCTCAACGCGGTCATGTTCTATTATTTCCCGCATAGCGTCGTCGAGTTCCGGCGGATCATTCTCTAATGCGATGAATTCGGCCAATTGCTCCGGTTTTTCAATACCCCAAATAGGAACCGCGTGATTCGTACCCCGGATGAAGGTGAAAGTGGACCGCGCGTTCGTCAAAAGCCCACCGGCAAGACCCTTCATGGCGATGAATCCGATATCTTTTTCCTTCGCAGCCGCGACAAGCGCCATATCGGCCTCGGAGGAAAGCGAGCTAAAAGGGAACTGGAGCGTGTCGTAGAGAGAGGATTCCACCGCTTCGCGCGCGACCGGCAAACGGTGATTCGTTATTCCGCCGAAACGGATCTTGCCGCTTTTCTTGGCCTCCAAGAGAGCGTCGTACAAGCCCGTCTCGTCGCCGGGGCGGGGCAGGGCCTTCGGATTATGTAGTTGGTAAATATCGATATAATCGGTACACAACCGCTTGAGCGACAGCTCAAGGTGTTCGAAAAAATCCTTCCGATTCGTCGCGGGAGTCTTCGTCGCCAGAATGATGTTCTTACGTACGGAGGAAAGAGCGCGGCCAATCTTTTCCTCGCTGTCGGAATAGCCGTGCGCGGTATCGAAAAAGTTGATGCCCGCGTCGTAGGCTTTCCTAAGGAGCGCCGTGGATTGATCGGCCGTGATCCG
Organism: Treponemataceae bacterium; assembly: GCA_041666155.1. Lineage (GTDB taxonomy): Bacteria > Spirochaetota > Spirochaetia > Treponematales > Breznakiellaceae > SZUA-426. The sequence continues at coordinate 2,376 of JBAYHM010000357.1, read as the reverse complement.
CTGGATTGGAATCGCGCCGAAACCGCTCCGGCTCACCATGAGGCCTGTTCTTCCAAGTCTGATCTTTTCCATGAATATGAGCTCCCTAAAAAGGCCGAGTGTCGTGACAGCGCAAGGATAGAATACTCAGGCGGTCCTTAGCAACCACATCGCTATTGATCCACTTGCCGAGTCCCCGCCTCCCTTGCAAAAACGTTGAACGAAAAGCATAATAGTTGCGTATGCAACTATTATGCTCACGGCGAGGGCGGTTTCCATGAACATCAAAAACGAACCCAACGAGCGGTTTATTCGCATGACGACGGAATCGATTTCAAGACTCATACCGAGCCTTGCCGTTCCCACGATCATCAGCATGTTGGTGACTTCGCTGTATAACATGGCGGATACCTACTTCGTAGGTAAAATAAACACCAGCGCAACCGGCGCGGTGGGTATCGTCTTCTCGCTGATGACACTCATCCAAGTCGTCGGTATGACCCTTGGAGTGGGCTCGGGAAGTTACGTCGCACGGCTCCTAGGCCAAAAAAATACGGATCGCGCGAGCGCGACTGTATCTACCGCGTTTTTTACCGCCCTCGGGTGCGGCCTATGCATAACCGTCCTCGGCGAGCTTTTTTTAACACCCTTCATGCGATGCCTCGGTTCCACCGACACTATTTTGCCCTACGCCGAGGCGTACGCCGCCTACATTCTGCTCGGCGCGCCCTTCATGGCGGCCTCTTTCGTCATGAACGTCAATTTGCGGTCCGAAGGCAGCGCGGTATTAGCCATGATTGGTATCGCGAGCGGAGCCGTTCTTAATATCATCCTGGATCCGATTTTTATATTCGTGTTCGATATGGGCATCGCCGGCGCGGCGCTCGCGACGATTCTAAGCCAATTGGTCGGGTTCTCCATTCTTCTCTCCCATTACGCGAAACAGCGAAGCGCTCTTCGAATCCGAATGCGAAACACCGACTTCAGCGGAACCATGTACAAAGAAATTCTGCGCTCCGGAACACCGACTTTGTTCCGGCAATTGGTGGCCAGCGTTTCCAGCATCGCGCTGAATACCGCCGCGGGCGGGTACGGCGACGCCGCGGTCGCGGGCATGTCGGTCGTGACGCGTCTGATGGTGTTCATGGGATCGGTCATCATCGGGTTCGGTCAAGGGTTCCAACCGGTCGCGGCGTTCAATTATACGGCGGGCAGGCGAGACAGAGTCCACCAGGCATTTTGGTTCGCGGTCAAAACCGGGACGATTGTACTGCTTATCTTCTCGACGACGGCAATCTCGTTTGCCCCGCAAATCATCCGACTCTTCCGGGACGACGCCGAGGTGATACGGATCGGCGCTTTCTCCCTCAGGATGCAATGCATATCGCTCCCACTCATCGCTTTCATAATTATGTCCAATATGATGTTCCAATATATCGGCAAACCGGCAAAAGCCGCCCTGCTGGCTTTATCCCGACAAGGACTAGTCTTTCTCCCGGCGCTAATAATTCTTTCCGGGCTTTTCGGCCTTACAGGCGTTCAAACAAGCCAGGCGACAGCGGACGTCATTACTTTCCTGATCGCGATCCCTCTTACCGCGGGAACCCTCCGATCGCTGAAAGCGGATGGCGATATGGGCCGAACCTCATGAGAGAACCCACAATCCTCCGCTTTGTGTCCATCTTGTACCGGTACAGCCAAATCTATCTAGCAAAGCGATTAAAACCCTACCGGGTAGGCGCGGGACAACACTCTTTCATTTTGGCTGTTTGCCGGCACCCCGGAATGAACCAAGACGGGTTATCGGAACGCTTGGTTATAGACAAAGGCACGACGGCAAAGGCAGTCAAGGAACTTGAGAGCGACGGTTTTATCCTTCGGGAAGCCGACCCGACCGATAAACGAACAAACAGACTTTACCCGACGCAAAAAGGGGAGGAGCTGAAGGAAGAGTTGGATTTGTTTCTGGTCGAATGGAGGGATGTCCTCTGGAAAGGATTCAGCGAAGGCGAAAAAACGCAGGCCTATTATCTGGTAGAGAAAATGGCGGAAAACGCTAAAGACTATTTTTCACAAAAAAGAAAAACGGGAGCCTGCATTCCGAAATAGAAGCGGAGACAGACGACGCAAGCAGCTACTTTCCTCTCTTCATTTGCTTGCGGGAATTTTCCTCTACCCTAAACGCCACGATTCTTTCAATCACGTCCAAGGGCAGCGGTTTATCAAAAGGAAATTGGACCGACCCTTTCGCGTGGACGTAGGGCGAGAGTTCAGGAGCAAAAGCGGCGATGCCGCTGGGCGCGGGATACAACCCGATATGTTTTTTGAAAGCGGCGAAATGAACCAAGTTGCCGTTCAGCTTAAAAGTGGGCATTTGATAGCTGATGGCTTCGGTCG
>JBAYHM010000356.1:0-4669 GCA_041666155.1 Treponemataceae bacterium | reverse complement strand
TAAAAGAACTCACCGCTGAAGCGGCGCGTTCAGCCGAAGGTGAAACCAAACCGACGTATCAGATCACGACAAGCGCGAGAATCGGATGCGGAAAAATAATCTCAACCATCAAAGCCGCCGCGCGTTTGAACGACACGGCACAACGTGAAGAATGCACAATTTCAACAAAACTCGATTTCGTGCTACGTACCGTGAATTTTTCAATTTCCGGTCAGACTGTCGTAGATGAAAGCGGAAAAGCCAAATGGGCTGCATCAATCGGAGTTGCGGCGGCGGTCTTCGGAGGACACATCATGGCCCGCTTCGGCACAGATGAACCGGCGTCCTGGGACCGAATAACCGGAATCATGCCATCGGCATCGCCGTTAGGCCCCTGGAATTTCTCGCTCTCCTGGCGTTTCAGGGAGCGCTTCAAAACGCGGTTTCTCGGCATCGATTAGTGACTTCAAGCGACGCGCATCCAACACCGCGTTACCGTTTGGATGATTATTGAACGTGGCCAGCACCAGAGAGGTCTTTTTTTCCGCGGCCGTAATCTTGTGAGCCCATTCTGAAAGTTCCGCGTTCGAATAAGAATAATCATACCTTGACGAGCCATCCTTGGCCCACCAAGCCTCGGAGTTTCTTCCATGGAATCGGATATACGCGGCTGAAGAGGTCATCGGCAAGTCCCTTCCGGGCAGATTCGGCAAATCGGGGGCATCGACAGATACCAGACCGATACCGCGTTTGCCGGCTTCTTCAGCGACCGAGGAGCCTGACCATTCTCCGTTGCGAAATTCCAAAAACAAAGGTAATTCGCCCAGTTCTTTCGTTAATTCGCCGAGATATATACGATTCGGGTCACTGTAATGAAACCCATGAGGGAACTGCAATAGAACTCCGGCTAAACGCTCCCTAAACGGCCTGACGCGGAGAGCCGACAAAAACTCCGCGGCAATATTCGGCCAATGATCTTGAGATTCGTGCGTCAAGGATCGATGAGCTTTTATGGTGAAAAGGAAATCCTTCGGCGTCGCGGCGGCCATCTGTTCAAGCCTCCACGCTTCAGGCATTCGGTAATACGAAAAATCGAGTTCCACAAAGGGGAAAAACATCGAATAGAATCGGAGATAGTCTTCCTTCGGCAAGTCCGCCGGATAGAAAACCCCCTTCCAATCATCATAACTGAACCCCGATGTCCCAATCAGCGTCGCCAATGATCCTCCCGCGCGCACGTATATCGCCGCGCAACAATCCCACGCGCGCATGGAAGCGCGCGTAGTCAAACCCTCAGAATCGCTTAGCGATTCTGAGTCGGCATGGATGCCGAGCCCTTGAAACTTGCACAAAATATCACTATTATGCAATGGCTGGGAGTATATAGTAACCTTCTTTCAGGCTTTACTACGTTTTCAACATCGGCGCGAATACTTCCGGCAACTCGGCCATCACCCCCTTAAAGGTTGATTGTCGAGAAGCGAAAACCGCGCGGATATCCCGTCCGAGCGGCGGCGAACTCATTCTAGGCACGAGAGGTAGAAGACGAGATGGGCATCGATATCATGAAGATGCGGAACATCGGAATCAGCGCACACATCGACTCGGGAAAAACCACCCTGTCCGAGCGCATCCTGTTCTATTGCAACAAAATCCACGCGATTCACGAAGTTCGCGGCAAAGACGGCGTCGGCGCCGTCATGGACGGTATGGAACTCGAGCGCGAGCGCGGGATCACCATTCAATCGGCCGCGACGCAGGTCACCTGGAAGGATCATACGATCAACTTGATCGATACCCCCGGCCACGTCGATTTCACCATTGAGGTCGAACGCTCCTTGCGCGTTCTCGACGGAGCAATTCTCGTTCTCTGCGCGGTAGGCGGCGTTCAATCACAGTCGATCACCGTTGACAGGCAGCTCAAGCGCTACCACGTTCCCCGTATCGCGTTCATAAACAAATGCGACCGCACTGGAGCAAATCCCTTCAAAGTTCGCATGCAGCTCCGAGAGAAACTTGGCCTCAACGCAGTACTGATCCAAATTCCCATCGGCCTTGAAGACAAGATTGACGGCATCATTGATCTCATTACCATGAAGGCCATCTATTTCGACGGCGATCAGGGTATTGAAATGCGTTTCGCCGAAATTCCCGCACATCTGAAAGCTGATGCTGAAAAGTATCGCGAAGAACTCTTGGACGCTGTTTCAATGTTCTCGGACGAATTGGCTGAAGCGTTCCTCAGCGGAGAGACTATCCCCGACGAGCTTATTCATGCCGCAATCCGCAAAGGAACGCTATCAGAGCAGCTTGTACCGGTAATGATGGGCTCTGCTTACAAAAACAAAGGAATCCAGCTTCTCCTCGATGGTGTAACCAGCTATCTTCCCAATCCGACGGAAGTAAAGAACATCGCGCTTGACCTTGACGACAAGGAAAAGGAAATCGAGCTTCAAGCAGCCGGCGGAACCCTCCCGACCGTAGCCCTCGGCTTTAAGCTCGAGGACGGCCAGTACGGCCAGCTTACCTACGTCCGCATCTATCAGGGCGCGCTCAAAAAAGGCGATGAGCTCTACAACACCCGCTCTCGCAAAAAGTTCAAGGTAGGCCGCCTTGTCCGTATGCACTCGAATAACATGGAAGATATCACCGAAGGTACTCCCGGCGATATTGTTGCGCTTTTCGGCGTCGAATGCGCCTCCGGTGACACCTTCTGTTCTACAAGCATCAATTATGCGATGACCTCCATGTTCGTTCCGGAGCCGGTTATTTCACTTTCCATTGAACCCAAGGACAAAAAATCCGCGGACCAGATGGCCAAGGCTCTCAACCGTTTCACCAAGGAAGATCCGACCTTCCAGACCTTCGTCGACCCGGAGTCCAATCAGACCATCATCAAAGGAATGGGTGAACTCCACCTCGAAGTTTATATCGAACGCATGAAGCGCGAGTACAAGTGCGAAGTCGAGTCCGGCATGCCTCAGGTCGCCTACCGCGAAGCTATTACGCAACGCGCGGACTTTAACTACACCCACAAGAAGCAGACGGGCGGTTCCGGACAATACGGACGCGTCGCAGGCTTCATTGAGCCGAACGCTGAGAAAGACTACGAATTCGTCAACTCCGTAAAGGGCGGTTCCATTCCGAACGAGTTTATCGCCAGTTGCGATAAAGGCTTCAAAGAATCGGTCAAACGCGGCAGTCTCATCGGCTTCCCGATCGTCAATATTCGTTGCGTGATCAACGACGGCGCTTCTCACGCGGTCGATTCCTCTGATATCGCGTTCCAGCTCGCTTCTATTGGTGCGTTCCGAGAAGGCTACCTAAAAGCCAAGCCTTGTATCCTCGAGCCGATCATGAAAGTGTCGGTAGAAGGTCCAACGGAATTCCAAGGCAATATTTTCGCTTCTATAAATCAGCGTCGTGGCATCATCACCTCTTCAACCGAAGACGGTGCGTTCTCCCGTGTTGAAGCTGAAGTTCCGCTCAGCGAAATGTTCGGTTATTCAACTGTGCTTCGTTCCTTGACTCAGGGTAAAGCCGAGTTTAGTATGGAATTTGAGAAGTACGGTCGTGTCCCGACCAGCGTGTCCGAGGCCCTCATAAAAGAATATGAGGAGAAGCGCAGAAAGGAACAGCAGAAGTAAGGAGAGGACATGGTTAAGCAAGAACTCGTTCAACGCAGTCCCGTACGAATTTTCGAAAAGTCCATACACGGTGGACTGAAAACCGGCGGACTCGGTGTTATCGCTTCCCGGAAAGGTGTTGGCAAGACTGCGGTCCTTGTCCAAATTGCTCTTGATAAGCTTATGCAGGGAAAAAAGGTCATTCACGTTTCTTTTACTCAGCATACGGACTATGTCATTGCTTGGTATGAGGATATCTTCGCCGAAATAACCAAGAAGAAAAACCTTGAAAATGCGAATGACGTCAAAAGCGACCTGGTTAAGAATCGTGTCCTCATGAATTTCAACCAGGACGGTATAACGAGCGATCAGATTCTCCGCAGCCTACGAGCTATGATCGTTGACGGCGGATTCAAAGCTGACGCCCTTATAATTGACGGTTTCGACTTCACAAAAACATCTCTTGAACGACTTTCGGCAGTAAAAAAATTCGCAGCGGAACTCGGTTTAGAAGTATGGTACACATGCACCCTGCAAGGTGATGAGCCCCTCTATGATAAGAGGAACATCCCTCATATCCTCAAGGATTATATCGAAATCATCGATGTGCTCGTGGTTCTTGAACCCAAACAGGATTTTATTCAATTCAGTGTCGCAAAAGACCATGATGTCTTCAATCCCCATGCGCTTGATCTGAAACTCGATACAAAAACGCTCCTTATCGCAGAAAAGTAACGTATCCTTCAATACAAATTAAAAAGACGGCGATCCGATTATCGGAGCCGTCTTTTTTTATTGGTTATCCCATAGGGATAAGATTTGCGGCGGTCGCTTCCTGCTTGACGGCGTATAATTTCTTGAAATATCCGAGCGCTTTCTTCGCGCTGGTAGCTACCTTCCCAGACCGATCGACTTTAAGAACATCTTTCGTAATAGGAATCCAAGGTCGAACGTGTTTTAGATGAGGACAAAAAAAAGCCTGGCGATTACCTACTTTCCCGCCACTTTGAGAGGCAGTATCATCGGCGTAAGAGGGCTTGACTTCCGTGTTCGGAATGGGAACG
>JBAYHM010000355.1:0-4676 GCA_041666155.1 Treponemataceae bacterium | reverse complement strand
CTCCCCAATACCCTGCCGTTAATCCGCGCGTCATCCAGCACTTCCAGGATATAGAGGGCTTCGGGAAGATTTTCTCCGAGTTCCTCCTTCTCCGCGCGCGTACGATCGTGTTCCCCGAACTCGAACTGTGTTCTAGTTGTCGCCTTCATTTGAAGGAAGGGGACATCTGAGATATCGATTTGTCGTTTCCGAAGGTTTTGGAAATATTCTATATAATTGCGGAGTTCCCTGATATTGCCGTCCCAGCCATGCTTTTGGAATTCTTTCATTACAAAGGGATGGATGGTGAAATCGGTTCCCATCTGTTTCTTGAACTCATCGATCAGCAAGGGGAGGTCTTCCTTTCTTTTGCTGAGATTCGGTAGTTTCAGCGTAATGACGTTGAGTCGATAGAAGAGGTCCTTTCTGAAAGATCCGCTTTGGATCAATTGCGTGATATCTCTGTTCGTCGCCGCGATGACTCTCACGTCAACGCTGATCACGCGATTGCCCCCGATATGGGTTATTTCCTTTTCCTGCAGAGCCCGAAGCAGCCGCGCCTGCAGGTGAACTTGCATTTCACCGATTTCATCGAGGAACAGCGTTCCGCAGTGGGCCAGCTCGAAAAGCCCCTTCTTCCCGCCTCTCCGCGCGCCGGTGAAAGCGCCCTCGTCGTATCCGAAGAGTTCGCTCTCCAAGAGGCTTTCCGCGACGGCAGCGCAGTTGATCGCGACGAAGGGATTGTCTTTCCGTTTGGACGCGTTATGGATGGCTTGCGCGAATAGTTCTTTCCCCGTTCCGCTTTCTCCGAGGATAAGCACCGAAGAATCGAAAGCCGCGTTGAGTTCCGCGATCCTTTTCAGGTTCATCAATTCTTCATTGCGGGTGACGATATCGTCGAAGCTGTATTTCGCCACGTAGCCGTGTCCGATGGCTTGGCTCTTATAGTCGGGCAGCTTCGTAGCTGATTCGCGGATTTGCTCAAAAATGAGATAGCAGATCTTCGTGGAGCTAACGTTTCCGATAGTGATATCCACCAACAAATCCCGGCCATTGATTTGGATCTGTTTTTTTTGCATGGGTTTGAGGTTCCTGATGGTTTCCCGGATTATCGGTTCCGGGAAGAGGCTGAGTATGTTTTCTCCGATTATCGACGCCTTTTTATGCCCCAAAGTTTTTTCGGCCACGCTGTTGTAATTCAGGATGATGCCGTTGGGACTGAAACCGATAATGCCCCGCCGATAGTTCGCCATCAGGAAATCGTTCATGCTGAAGGGATTGAGCTTGTCCTGGAAGCGCGGATTATAATTCTGGGGCATTATGCTACGGTAATAATCCTTCATGTCTTCCGTATTGAACAATTCCTCGATATTGAAATAGATGAGGATGTTGATGATTGTGCTGACGTCGATGACCCTGTTCCCGATATCGATCACCGTCTCCACCCATTTAGGAACATTCTGCTTTTCCCCGGGCGTGACGGCGATCGCGATGTCCTCGATGTCCTCAAGATAAGGGGAATACGGAATCAGCTCGATGTGCCTCGCGCCGAACTGGTAAATCTGCTCCACGCTCTGCACCGCCATATCGAAGTTGGCGTTCACCAAAAGCGCCCTGGTCCCGACCGGCAGATTCTTGATCTGCTGAAAACTGCTTTTGGGGATCGTGAGATTGGGGATCATGATCTGGACGTCGTCGGGAACGTAGCGCTTCACCAAATCGTAAAGGTCATACGCGGAAATCATGACCAAATCCGCGCCGATGCGATCGTTGATATCGTCTTTCTCCACGCAGTATTTGGTGATGTGTATCTTGCCACGCAGCAGTTTTTCAAGGTTGCCGCAGTACAGGTCGGCGGCTTTTTCAGAATAGGTCAGCACGGCAAGCTCTTTCATTCGCGCTCCAGAAAAAGAGATTTGTAATGATAACCGATAATTGGGATTATTGGGATACCTGAATATCCCAATAATCCCATATAGCTTGCTCTTTTCGTCTGAACTCATAAAAAATACGGTGATGAAAGCATGGCACGGTTTCTGCATAACTAATTCAATGAGGCTTTTGCCATCATCGCAACCAAGTAGCACAAAGAAGAGGGGGAATGAAAACATGTCCGATTTGAAGAAAAAAGGCGAGATCGCCGCCGCCGAAACTTACGGCGGAATCCTGGGCGGCGTATTGCCTCTCATCGTCATGATCGTGGTCATGATCGCGTTGGCCGCGAGCGGATTGCGTTCCACGAAGAATTTCTGGAGCGCCGGCGTAGCCGCCGTCGTTGTGGGTTTTCTGGTCTACAAAGACAAGTCGCGTTTCCAGAACGCGCTGCTGGGCGGCGTCAAGGACAACATATTCGCCTTCCTGATCGCCAGCTTGCTGTTCGCCGGCATCCTGTCCAAGATACTGACCGCGTCGCACTTGGTTTCGGCCATGCTCTGGGCCGCCTCGCAAGTCCACCTGGCACCCTCGATGATGCCCTTGCTCGTTTTCCTGCTGGGAGTCGTCCTGTCCAGCGCGACCGGAAGCGCGGCGGCGACCGTCACCACCGTCACGCCGGTGATGCTGCCGGTGGCCGTCGCCATGGGCTGCGACGTCAACGTGGTCTGTGGTGCCATCATGTCCGGTGCCTGTTTCGGGGACAACTTGGCGCCCATTTCGGATACCACCATCGCGTCCTCCTTGACCCAGGAAGTCAGCATCATCCGAGTGGTAAAATCTCGGATAAAATATTCGCTCCTCGCCGGAGCCGCCGCCGCCGTCGCGTTCGTGATCGTGGGGATCAGTACGACCAATCCGGTCGCCGCATCCGCCGCGGCCGTGGACGCTACCTACGCGTCAAGTCTTGTTTTCCTTATCATCCCGGTCGTCGTCGTGGTGATGATGCTCAATAAGGCGAATTTCTTTACCGCCATACTTGTCGCGGAACTGCTCGGAATCATCATGCTGCTGCCTTTCGGGTATTTGAAGATAGCGGCCTTGGTCGCCAAGGACGGCCTGATAGCCTCCGGATTCGACGGGATGATCAACTCGATCATTTTCCTCCTGTTCATTTTCTTCGTCGTCAGCATCATCCGCGAAGCCGGTGTCTTGGAGGCCTTCTTGAAGGCGATGAAGAAATTCGCCAAGTCCGACCTGACCGCTGAAATCGCGGCCGGCGGCATGGTGAGCATAATGAGCATCGCGATAAGCAGCGGCACCTCGGCCATCACGTTCTGCGGACCCATCATCCGCGGACTCTTGCGGCCCTTCAAGATCGATCGGGCCCGCGCCGCGAATTTCCTGGATGGACTCGGCTGTGGCGTCGGATACCTCGTGCCGACCAACGCCGGGTGCATGGTGCTCGCCTCTTTGGCGGTGGCCGCGGGAGTGGTCAAGGAAGGCTACAACCCCATCGAATTCGTCGTCTTCAATTTCCACAGCATGGCTCTCGTGATCGTTTTCTGGTTCGCGATCCTCTCCGGATGGGGCCGCAAACACGAGACCGATGAGGAGCTTCTTGCCGACGGAATCGTGATCGAAGAAGCGAGCTGATCTACTTTTAGGATACCCAATCTCAAACGCAGGAAATATTTCTGAAAAGCGCGGGTCGGACAATAGAAAGCGCGACCCGCGCGTCTTTCGGCAAGAAAAGGAAAATCCGTGAAAATACAACTTGAAACCGATAAGGCCCTCGCCTGGAGCGGAAAATGAGAGAATACGATTTTGAGACCGTGCGGCCGCGCCCCGGGATGGGAAGCTTCAAATGGGATGAAATGGCCAAGATTTCGGAATTGGCCTCGGACGTTATCCCCTTTTCTCTGGCCGACATGGAGCTTCTCAATCCTCCGGAAATAATCGAAGGATTGAAGGCTTTTTTAGATAGTACGGTGTTGGGCTACGCGATGCCCACGGAGGCATATAAGAATACGGTAAAGGCTTGGATGCTCCGCCGTCACGGCTGGAAGATCGAGACGGAGTGGCTGAAGGATGCCCCCGGTGTCATCAACGCTTTTTTCACCGCGGTGAAGGCTTTCACCCAGGAAGGCGAAGGGGTCATGCTGATGACTCCGGTTTACTACCCCATGTACTACGCGATCCAGCGGAACACTCGGGTTTTGGTGGATACCAGGCTCGTCGTCAACGGCGACCGCTACGAGATCGATTTCGACGACTTCGAGCGGAAAGCGAAAGACCCCAACACGAAACTGCTGATCCTCTGTAGTCCGCATAATCCCACGGGCCGGGTGTGGACACCGGAAGAGTTGACTAGGATAGGACGGATTTGTATCGATAACGGCGTATTGATCGTGGCCGACGAGATCCACAACGACCTGATCATGCCCGGTTTTCACCATACGGTATTCGCTTCCCTGAGCGACGAATTCGCCCAGCATTCGATCACCTGCACCGCCCCGAGCAAGACCTTCAACCTTGCCGGAATGCAGACCGCGAACATAATTATCCCGAACAAGGAAATCCGCGACGCATATTGGAAAGAGGTCCTGACGACGGAAGGCAATCCCAAATGCAATATCCTAGGGCTGGAAGCCTGCCGCCTGGCGTATGAAAATTGCGAGGAATGGCTTGAACAGCTGATCTGCCTGGTGGACTCCAATCGGAAAATCATCGTCGATTTCATGGAGAGGGAATTTCCGCGGATCAAGGTATTCCGTTTGGAAGGCACCTACCTTTTATGGATGGATTTCAACGGTTTGGGTATT
>JBAYHM010000354.1:0-4701 GCA_041666155.1 Treponemataceae bacterium | reverse complement strand
TCCTTTTCATTGATTTGAATTTCCACACATCGCCGATCACAACGGACTTCATTTATTCGGAGATGGATCTTTTTGCGGCTCCCAACGCGGACTTGCTCATCGGCTTCTTATTCACCGGAAAATCCGATCGGCGATCCGGCCGCTACGGTTCTTTTACTTTCCAAGAAGATCCCATCACCCACAACGCTTCGGATATTACTTTTATAGGGACGGGTGCCTTTCGGTGGCGTTGAAAGAAGCCAGGGAAAAAGCTCCCCGAAGGATAACGGGGAGCCTGGGCGTTCACTATTTCACGGCCTGGAAAGCCGCGTACAGAGCTTTAACTTTTGCATCGGCATTCTTTAGGTAGTCGTCGACCATCGGTTTCACGGCTGCCCGGAAGGCGGCCTTATCGACTTCGTTTATCTTGACGCCGGAAGTTTTTAAGGTCGCGTACTCTTTATCTACCGCCTTGGCCCAAATCTGACTGAATTGGTCCTGAGAGGCCTTCCCCGCTTTAAGAACCGCCGCCTGCAATTCCGGCGTCAAACCGTCGAATACTTTTTTGCTGATAAGCTGAGGGTCAGGAATGATGAACTGCTGGGTTAAGGAATAGTACTTCGCGACTTCCTGAAGCTTGTTAGCGGTGATGACCGGCGGGCTGTTTTCCAGTCCGTCTATGACCTTCTGTTGTACCGCGGTGTACACTTCGCCCCAAGCCATCGGAGTACCGATAGCGCCCATCGCACCGATCGCCTTGGCGAGTATCGGATCCTGCATAACCCGGATTTTGATTCCCTTCAAATCGGCGGGCTTTTTGATCGGCCGTTTCGCGTTGAGCACGCTCCGTTCACCCATATTCCACCAGCCGATAATTTTAAAGCCTGCGGCTTCCGCCGACTCGTTCAAGATTTTCGCTACCGCGGGGCTGTTCACCACCTTGATCGCGTGCTCGCCGTTGTTAAACGTGAAAGGAAGCGAAAAAACCGACCACAATTTATCAAAGTTGGAAAGGTCGGACGCGGCGCATTCGGACATCTCGATCGCGCCCGCTCGAAGGCCTTCGAGCGTGGCCATCTTGTCGCCGAGCTGCGAGCTCGGATAGAATTTCATTTCGATCTTTCCGCCGGAATATTCGCTGATATATTTCGCGAGTCCCGCCGCACCGTCCGCCTGCGCGCCGACCGGCGGATACACGACGGCGTATTTGAATTCGATCTTTTTACCCGCTTGACCGAAAGCGACGCCGGCCGCGATCAGCAGCATGCAGACCGCGAAAATGAAACCTTTTCCCGTACTACCGTACTTCATGAAATCCTCCTACTCAAAGCCGATCCAAAAATAAATATTGGAGAATCCGACAACGTCGAATCGCCAATACAAGAATGGTCATAAATAGCCGAGCGTCCGAGGGATAATAAGAATGAGATCCGGAATGTAAGTAACGACGAACAATACGGCGATCTCCGCCGCGAGGAAAGGCAATATCTCCCGGAATGTTTTTTCGATAGGAACTTCGGCTATACCGCTCGCGATGAAGACGCAAACGCCCAAAGGCGGAGTTCCGGCGCCAATGACGAGGTTTAGGACCATGATCAAACCGAAATGGACGCCGTTGATCCCCAGGGAAAGCGCGATGGGTGTCAGAATCGGCGCAAGAATGATAATCGCCGCGGTGCCGTCCATGAACATGCCGACAAGGAGCAGCAGAATATTGACGAGCAGCAGGTATACACCCGGCGAACCGGAAATAGATCGGAATAATTCTCCGATGTAGACCTGGACTTGAACCGCCGCGAAAACCCATCCGAGTATCTTCGCGCAAGAGATGATCATGAGCACATTCGCCGTCAGGAATGCGGTATGCTTAAGCATCGGAATCAGATCGCCGAGGGTGAGTGTCCTAAGCACGAAGAACCCGATGATCAAGGAATAAAAAACCGCTATAGCGCCCGCTTCGGTCGGAGTGAACACGCCGCCGAGAATTCAGCCGATGATGATGACCGGCATGATAAGCGGCAGCAACGCCTCAAAAGATATCTTCGCCGCTTCCTTGAACGCTATTTTTTCGTATCTTCTGGGGAATTTCTGCTTCACGTTCATGATGAATACCGTGATGATCAAACCGATCGCAATGAGGAAACCCGGGATAAAGCCGCCCATGAACATGGCGCCGATGGATTCACCGACTGTTACGCAATAGACGACCATCATGATGCTGGGCGGAATTATCGGACCGCAAGTCGATGCCGACGCGATGAGCGCGGCGCTCCACGCCGGTTTATAGCCCTCTTTCGTCATCGCGGGAATCAAAAGACCGCCGATCGCGGAAGTATCCGCCTGAGCCGAGCCCGTCACCCCGCCGAAAAACATGCAAGCCAGAATTGAGCTGTTCGCCAAGCTGGCCGGCGCCTTCCCGATGAGAAGGCGGGCGAACCTTACCAAGCGCTCGGTGATCCCGCCTCGGTTCATCAATTCGCCCGCTAGGATGAAAAAAGGAATGGCCAGCAAGGGGAAGAATCCTACCCCGGTAAAAATAGATTGAGGTATAACGAGGAGTGGATTGCCTTTCATCAGGAAGAGTCCGACGGCGCCCGCCGCGCCGAGAGCGAGGTAGATGGGTACGCCGATGAGCATCAGGGTGAAAATTAAGCACAACAACGCGAATCCGATATTCACGCTTTCCCCCTTCCTTCCGTTTCCTTGAACGCCGCGGGCATCTTCTTCAGATATTCGTAAATCGCGAGCGCCGCTCCTACCGGCATGATTGAATAGACGTACTGAATCGGGATTCTCAGCACGGTCGTGACCATCCCGTGGGCGTTTAAAGCATATTTCGTCGCGGAATATAAAAACAATCCAAGAAAAGACAAGCCGATGATACTGGTGAGCGCTCTAACCGATCGTCTGATTGGGTTGGGCATCTTATTTACGAATACCAGGAGTTCCGTGTGGAGAAGCCGGCGGGTAACGGCGGGAGAGCCGAACATCACCATGGTGACCATCAGGATCGTCACAACCTCGTCCACCCAGAGAATACCGCTGTTCAGGATATATCTAAAAAAAACCTGCGTTATGACGAGCAACGAAATCACGACAAGGGCGGTGACGGAAACGGCCTCTTCGATATGACCGACAACTTTATCGAATGACGTGAAGATTTTTCGCATCGTTCACCCCCTCATTTCCGAATCATTACTAGTTCATATATATGAACTAGTTTCCTAAATACAAGTGTAGCACCCACTATTTTACCTGTCAAGGATTTTCTATTGTCTAGTCCTTTTGCCAAATCAGGACACTTTTCAGCGAATCGCCCTTCTCTGCGCGACTAAAGGCTTCAGATGCACGCGGAAAAGGAAATACGGCAACAAGCCTATCCCATGGAATACCCGAAGATAATAAACGGTCCAGAACGCGCGAACCGCCTTCTTCATTCGGAAACGGAAAGGGACCTTTCGCTCCTATGATCGTCAGTTCTTTGCGGAAGATCGGTAATGGGCTGAAAAGCGTCGAATCAACGGGAACTCCCGCCAGAATAACGGTTCCGCCGAGCCTGGCCAGATCGACGGCCATTGGAAAAACCGAAGCCGCGCCTGTGGCGTCGACCACAATATCGAAATCCGTCGCGACATCGGTAATGCCTTTGCTGTTTCCCGGTTCCAGAACGACGCAGCTGTCCAATCCAAGCTCTCTTCCAATTTCCACGCGGCCCGATTGGGTATCCGCGCCGACGACGAAGATTTCCGGGTTATTTATTTTAAATAGAAGAGCGCTGAGCATACCCATCGCGCCGAGCCCGAGGATAAGGATATGAGCTCCGCGAGGCACGCAAATTCTAGTTGCTATTCGCATGGCGCAGCTGAGCGGTTCGAACAGGGTCGCTCTGACATCGTCCAGTTCATCGGGGATTTTCGCGATGGGCCTATAAGCCTCAGCACAGGTCACCAGACAAAACTCCGCAAAACCGCCCGGATGGAACTGGTGTTGCGTTTGCGGGCAGAAATTAGGAAATCCGCGGCTACAGGGTTCACAGACGCCGCAGCCTCTGAACAATCCGGCCGCCACACGATCACCGGGATGAAAATCCTCGATATCTGTTCCGACGACAACGACCGTGCCGGAAAATTCATGCCCGAAAAATGGGAAATCAAGGGAACCCCGACGATAGGACCTAAGATCGCTTCCGCATATTCCACAGGCCCACACTTTGACAAGGACTTGATCGCCGCGCGGCTGGGGAATTTGGATATCGATGAGATCCACGCGTTCGGGACCGCTAATCGTCAGTGCTTTCATGGAACGTTCCGCTTGTTCATAGTTGCACCGCTTTTCGTTCCCTGCCGGATCGGTAGACCGCGTCGACGAGCTGCATCGTTTCGGCCATTTCCTTTACCGATGCCGTCGGAGATCGGCCCGCCGCGAAATCGCCTAAGGTCCGGCTGACGAACATCGGATAATAGCGATCAGTGTCGGTAACGATCTTACGTTCTATCCGACGTTCGTCATGGCCGGACCAGACGAACTCGCCTTCATGGATTTCCAAATATCCTTTCGTCGTGGTCAAACAGAATTCGAAGTGCCGCGGGTGATTTTTATCCGAAGGATAGGCATAGCCCGTTTCCACAGTACACGCGATCTCGTCTTCGGTCGACAGAACGACTGTGGAAAAATCTTCAACCGAGATTCCGTATTTCCTTCGGCTCGGCACGGCGTACACTC
>JBAYHM010000353.1:0-4714 GCA_041666155.1 Treponemataceae bacterium | reverse complement strand
TTGCCGACGCCGGAATCGCCGACGTGGATGGGGTTGTTCTTAAGGCGGCGGCAAAGAACCTGAACGGTCCGCTCAAGTTCAAGTTCCCTGCCGATCACCGGCTCCAGCTTCCCTTCCTTGGCCAGAGCGGTCAAATCGGTGGTGAAACGATCCAAGGCGCCCCGCTTGGCGGTTTTCGTGCGCGGCTCCGTTTCAATATCGGGCGCCGACGCGTCCGCGCCGTCAGTCTGCGAAGCGTCTTCCGCCCCTTCCTCTTCTTCATCTACCGATTCGGAGATCGCGTCCATGGCGTCGTCCAACGCTTGATCGCGGCTGCCATGGGAAATGACTTCAAGCAGCTGAAGGCGTTTGACGCCGGATTTTCGTAGATAATACGCGCAATAGTTCCGGTCCTCGTCATACAGGGAAACCAAGATATCCGCGACATCAAGCTCTTCTTTTTGGGCGGACTGGGACTGCATGACCGCACGCTCAAGCACGCTCTGGAACCCAACGGTCTGCGTTGGCTCCACGTCCGCGGATATGGGAACCTTCTGCTCGAAGTAGTTCTCCATCCCTTTCTTGATCTGCTCAAGATCCGCCCCGCAGGCGATGAGGATTTTCTGCACCTCGTCAAATGACAAGGACGCGTACAACACATGCTCGGGAGTCAGGTACTCGTGGCTCCTGACTTTCGCCTCGTTGTAAGCGGCGTTAATAATAGCCTGCACATGGCGGCTGATCTTCATAAGTCCTCCGTACCCTACGATTTCTCGACGACGCAGCGAAGCGGGTACTCGTGCTTTCGCGCCATCGTGTGAACCTGGTCAGCCTTGGTGGCCGCGATATCCCAGGGATAGGAACCGACGATACCGCGCCCCTTCCGGTGAACGTCACGCATGATGCCCGCGGCGTCCTCTTGGGATTTTTGAAAAATGGTCATAAGCACGGCGACAACGAAATCCATCGTCGTATAATCATCGTTCAGCAAAACGACCCGGTAATCCTCCGGTTCCTTCAGCCGCTCTTCGTGCTCAAGCGAGAGCCCCGTTCCCGTTCCGTCTATGCCGGACATCCGCGATACCATCCCATTTTAGTCTATTTCGAACTATAAGATACCGAAAAACCCCTTCCGAAACAACGACAAAACGCCTAGCCGGAATCGTCCGTGTTCCGATATATTAACCTTATGCGTATTATTTCCTGGAACGTGAATGGCATCCGCGCCGTCGAAAAGAAAGGCTTCCCCGAATGGCTGGCCGCCGAAGCGCCGGACGCTCTTTGCTTGCAAGAAACGAAAGCAAACCCCACACAGCTTTCTTCCGCTCTTTTGGAAGCGAAAGACGCGCAGGGGCACTCTTATTCCGCTTTTTGGGCCAGCGCGAAGAAACCCGGATACTCCGGCGTAGCGATTTATACACGGGAAAGGCCTTTGGACGTCCGAACAATGGGCGTAAAAGACTTTGACGACGAAGGTCGCGTTCTTATCGCCGATTATCCGGCCTATTCCCTCATTACCGCCTATTTCCCCAATTCACAGGAGGCCGGTGCCCGGCTGAGTTACAAAATCGCGTTTTGCGACGCGATGCTGGAAACCTGCGCGAATATTGTCAACAAGGGAAGACGCCTCATCCTCTGCGGCGATTACAACATCGCTCATACACCCATAGACCTAGCCCGGCCCAAGGAAAACGAGGAAAACCCCGGATACCTCCCTGAGGAGCGCGCCTGGATGGACAAGTTCACTTCGGCGGGCTTCGCCGATACGTACCGCCGTTTACACCCCGGTCAAACCGGACAATATAGTTGGTGGTCGTACCGCATGCGCGCCCGAGAAAAAAATATCGGATGGAGAATCGATTATCACTGCGTAAATGAAACGTTCATGGGCGCCGTCAAGAAATCAATTATCCGGCAGGAAGTTTTGGGTTCCGACCATTGCCCCGTAGAAATCGAACTGGAATTGTAAGGAAGAATCGACATGAAAATTAAGTACAACGCCCCGACGACGCTCACCTTCTCCTTCATTTGCGCGATCGTCCTGTTGCTCAGCCAAACGCTCCTGCCGTCGTTAACCAACGGCCTTTTCTCGATTCCCGGAAAAGGCGGCTTCATTGCACAAGATCCGGTCAGCTGGCTTAGGCTGTTCACGCACGTCATCGGCCACGCCGATTGGACGCATCTCATTTCCAACATGGCATTCATACTCCTCATCGGTCCTATCCTGGAGCAGAGTTACGGCTCTCTTTCGCTTTTGGCGATGATGGCCATCACGGCGGTGGTGACCGGCCTCCTGAACGTGTTCCTTTTCCCGACGGCCCTCTTGGGTGCCTCCGGCATAGTTTTTATGATGATACTCCTTGCCTCCTTCACCAACTTTGAAAAGGGCGAAATCCCTCTTACCTTCATCCTCATACTCTGCCTTTATCTGGGACGGGAAATTCTTAATTCTTTCCGATCGAACAACATTTCGGAGTTCGCGCACATCGTCGGCGGTTTCTGCGGCAGTCTTTTCGGATTTTTCCGCCCCGTCAGACGCTGAGGCGGGACCAATCAACGCTGATTACGGGACCGCCCGGTAACGGGCGGATACACCGGTCCTTCAGTCCCGCATTGCGGAAGGTCTCTTTTTTTGCTATTTTCTAGCTATGCAGATTGATATCAATCCCCGCGGCAACGGCGCGTGTCCGCTTTGCGTACAGAACGGTTCATGCCGTATGCAGAAAGCGCTTTCGGCTTCAGTTGTTCCTTTTCCGGATAGCGACGAAGCAAGTACCTTGGAGTTGGTTGTGTATTCCTGCCCGAAATTCAAGGAGAAAGGCTGAAGTGAACGAAAGACTTGATTCTCTCGTCGCTCGATTTAAGGAAGTTGATCTCCTCATTCAGGATCCGGGTTTAGCGAAAGATCCGAAACGATACCGCGACCTCATGCGCGAACATTCTCAGCTTTCCGAGCTGATGGAAGCTGATACTGAGTGCAACCGACTCAGAGAACAGATACGCGACGCCCATGTTCTCCTCCAAGAGGAAAAAGACGTGGACATGCGTGAAATGGTGAAGGAAGAGCTCAAAGAGCTTGAAGAGAACCTACGCAACGCAGACGAACGCATCAAGTTTTTATTGATTCCCAAAGATCCGCTGGATGAGAAAAATATCATCATGGAAATCCGCGGCGGCGCGGGCGGCGATGAAGCCGCGCTTTTCGCTTCGGACCTCTACCGAATGTATTCACGCTTCGCCGAAGGAAAGGGGTGGAAAATTGAGATTCTGAGCGCCAGCGAAACGGAACTCGGCGGCCTCAAGGAAATCATCTTCTCCGTAAACGGCAAGAACGTCTATGAAAACCTGCGTTACGAATCGGGCGTGCACCGGGTACAGCGCGTGCCCACAACCGAGGCTTCCGGACGTATCCACACATCGACGGTAACCGTCGCGGTTCTCCCTGAAGCTGAAGAAACCGAAATCGATATCCGCCAGGAAGACCTTCGCATAGACGTCATGCGCGCGGGAGGCCCCGGCGGACAGTGCGTCAATACGACGGACTCCGCCGTTCGCATTACCCACATGCCTTCCGGAATCGTCGTCCAATGCCAGGACGAAAAAAGTCAGATCAAGAACAAGGCCAAGGCGATGAGGGTTCTACGCGCGCGCTTATATGAAATGGAAGACGAAAAGAACCGCGCCGAGCGCGCTGAGGCGCGCAGAAGCCAAGTAGGTACCGGGGATCGATCCGAACGCATCCGGACCTATAATTTTCCGCAGAACCGGCTTACCGACCACCGCATCAATTTGACGCTCTACAAGCTTGACCTCATCATGCAGGGCGACGTCGCTGAACTCTTCGACGCCCTCAAGATGACGGCGCGCGAGGAACTGCTCAAGGCGACCGCGTCATGACCTTCCGGGAGGCGCGGAAAGAAGGATCGGATCGCCTCGCTCGCGCGAACGTGGATTCCTCTTCTCTCGATTCCTCCCTGCTGCTTTCATACGCGACCGGTTTCGATCGGGTACGTTTGCTTGCCCTTTCCGAGGAAGAAATTTCGGCCGACCGGGTAGAACGCTTTCGCTCCCTTATCGAGCGACGCGCGTCCGGCATCTGCGTTGCCTATCTCCTGGGTTTAAAAGAATTCCGCGGCCTTGATTTCGTAGTAACGCCCGCGGTGCTGGTTCCGCGTCCCGACACCGAAACATTGGTTGAAGCAGCTCTCGAATGGATCGATGAACGGGTCTCACTTGATCCGGAAGCCCCCGCCAAGCTGTGCATACTTGATGTCTGCACCGGATCAGGCTGTATCGCGGTCGCGCTCAAGGCGGAGCGCCCTGAAGTCTTCGTTTCCGCCTGCGATATTTCGAGCGAAGCTCTTGCCGTCGCCCGTACAAACTCCGCGCGGCTGCTTGGCGCGATCGATAGTACGGATCAGGTCTCGTTCTTTCTCGGAGACCTACTTACGCCAGTACCCGGGATTTTCGACCTCATCGTGTCCAATCCTCCCTACATTCCTTCAGCCCAGATCGATACCCTTGCGCGTGAAGTACGAAACGAACCGAACTTGGCCTTGGACGGCGGGAATGACGGATTCGATACGATACGACGCCTGGTTCCCGACGCGTTTGAAAAACTAAACAACCGCGGCCGGCTCCTCATCGAAGCGGGTCACGACCAAGGGGCCGGCGTCGCGAAACTGATGGCTGAAGCCGGTTTTACCGACATTTTTTTCTACCCGGACCTTGCGGG
>JBAYHM010000352.1:0-4783 GCA_041666155.1 Treponemataceae bacterium | reverse complement strand
GTACAAACGCCACGGTTAAAGCCATCACAAGAGACGATCTTGAAGAAATCGGTTTTGAGATCATTCTCTCTAACACCTATCACCTTTACCTTCGACCGGGTACAGACGTAATCGGGAAAGCGGGCGGTTTGCATGAATGGTCACGCTGGCGTCGTAACATCTTGACGGATTCAGGCGGATTTCAGGTTTTCTCCCTTTCCCCTTTTCGAAAAATTACAGATGTAGGAGTGAAATTCCGATCGCATATTGATGGTTCATACCACATGTTGACTCCAGAAAAAATAGTGGAAATTCAAACGATCCTCCGCAGTGATATCCAAATGCAATTGGACGTATGTACTAGCTGGGGAACAGAATTCAAGGAAGCGGAAAAAGCGCTGCGAATCACTGAAGACTGGCTTAAGAGAGCGAAAAATGCCCATGCGAACGGTCCGGATGATTATAAAGGACAATTATTCGGAATTGTGCAAGGCAATTTCTTCAAAGAACTACGAACAAGAAGCGTTCAAGCACTCATCGATATCGATACTCCGGGCATCGCCATCGGCGGACTATCGGTTGGAGAACCGTTTGAAGTTTTTGCCGAGTTTCTTGAACACACATCTGCTCTCTTACCAGAGAATAAGCCACGTTATGTCATGGGAATTGGAACTCCTAAATATATACTAGAAGCAATTGAGAACGGTATCGATATGTTCGACTGCGTATTCCCGACTCGTATCGCACGTAACGGAATGGTTTTTACACACCGTGGAAATTTGACATTGAAAAAAGAAATGAACACCTTCGACATGGGGCCGATTGATATCGAATGTTCCTGCAAGGTTTGCAAGGAATACAGCCGGTCCTATCTGCGTCACTTGTATAAATCATCGGAAATACTTGTCTCTATGCTCGCAACTTATCACAATTTGTATTTCCTACATCACCTGGTTCTTGAAGCCCGTGAGGCAATACTGCAAAACCGATTCAAACAGTTTAAAAAAGCGTTCTTGGAAAAATACGGGGAAGGACTTACATGAAAAAGTGGGTATTGATTTTCGTTATCAGCTTACTATCGGTAACAATTGCCGGAGCCGAAGAGACGGATCCGATTGCAACCCAAAATGCTTCAAGACGTGACACCATTCGCTATGGAACCGATGCGGAACTTCTCGCGCTAATCGGCGTGCTGGAAAATGAGGAAAATACTTCATTAGATGCCGATCTCATTGCTTTATTGAAGAACGCTGGAGGCGTCAAATTCGTCGACGCGGTTTTTGCGTATCTGACGAAGGGAAAAAAAGAAGG
Source organism: Treponemataceae bacterium (assembly GCA_041666155.1). Classification (GTDB taxonomy): domain Bacteria; phylum Spirochaetota; class Spirochaetia; order Treponematales; family Breznakiellaceae; genus SZUA-426. Next base: position 3,493 of record JBAYHM010000352.1, on the reverse strand, counting down.
CGGTGAAAATCGCGCTTTGCAAATACTACAAAATAGGGATAAGGAAGCTAATTCCAACATCGATTCCGCGCTTCAATATCTCTCAAGTGTAAAAAACAAAAAAGCTTCTACCGCTTTACGTGAAATTCTGGAGACAGAAGATGCGCGATTCAGCACCGCTGCCGCGCGCGCGCTAGGGGCCTGTGGAAACGAAGAGGATGCTGACTATCTGGTTAAATACGGAAAAGAACGCACTCTGACCGACGCATTGACCGCCGAAATTATTTACTCGTTAGGGGAAATAAAATCAAAACGCGCAACGGATTTTCTTACTGGCATTCTTTCTAATCCTGATTCAAAATCCTCAAAAAAAATAGGCGCACTGGAGGCCCTTGGAAAAATCGCGGACCAAAATTCACTCGAACCGATACTCGATTCATTGCGAGATCTGGATGCGAATGTTCGATCCTACGCTGTCACCGCTCTATCTTCTTTTTCCGGCAATAAGACGGAAAAAGCCCTTATTGAGGCGTTTCGGGATTCCTACTATAAGGTGCGAATCGCCGCGGCAAAGGCAGCCGGAGAGCGGAAACTGGCCGAAGCTATTCCATATTTAAAATTCCGCGCTGAGCGCGATGAAATTGTATCTGTAAAAGAAGCAGCGCTTTCGGCCCTTGGTTCAATTGGTAGTGGAGAAGCTCTCGAGATAATATTTTCATTATTTTCCGAGAAAAAAACGGCTGATCGTTTACGAATTACTTCCGCGAAAGCGATGCTAGAGAAAGCGCCCGACAAGTACATCACGGCTGTTATCGCCGCAATGGAACAAGCTAAAGCAGAAAAGAAAATGCTGCTTTATCACGGTCTGGCCAAGATAATCAGTATGACTAAAACACCCAATCTTGAAGAACAGACCCGTCGATTTCTTTCATCGAACGATACCATCGATAAAATGTACGGCCTCGACCTGACCATACTTAACCGCTACGAAGGAGTGAAAGAACTTGTTCGCGCGCTGGAAAAAGGGGCAAATACAGCGTTGCTACGCAAAATAAAGCTCGCTCTTGGCGAATAATCATTCTCTGCCGGCGGTATCTATCGAGTGCAAGAAGGCGTTCAGCTTTAGCAGGGGATCTTCAAACTTTTCTATCCGCAGATACAACTCGTAGCCCTTATCAGATAGGACACGGATATCTTTGCCTAAACAATCGTCAACAATAGTTGATCCTATGTCCGGGAAATAATCCGGGCGCCGCGGAACGAGTGAGCAATATTCTCCGTCAAAATGAATATCCGCGATACGATGAGGAAGCGGAACTAAAAAGACTAGAAAATCAGATCGCCCACCACCCAAAGAAAGTGTCGTCCCCGACTTCACCAGATGAACATTTCTCTTGCCGATGTTGCGGTTTTGATCACGGACCCATAGCGAAAGCATGACCCGCGTGTTCTCTTTCCTGACCGCATATGCCGGAGCAGCGACCAACTTAGATTTCACTTTGGATTCTTTAGATTCTTTGGGCGGAAGTATAGAAGCGGATATTCCACCGTACAGAGAAGGTCCGGAAGAAGAACGAATGGTGGAAGAACTTGTAGAGTTCGCCGTTTATGAAATTGGTACAGATGGATGATCTTGATCTCCGACGGAAATCAAAGCCCTATTCGCGGCAGGTAGAGCAGAAGGAGAGGATACTACAACTACATTAGAACTGCCGCCGGAAGCTCGCGCGGCTGCCCGATTAGGTGCCGCGAACGAACGCCTCAGAAAGGCGATGATAATCAATAGCAGTAGAACCGCAAGAACAAATCCTATTCCGAAAACAAAATAAGGTGCAGCGGCCCCAAAGAAACGAGAAAAGGGAGCATCGTTTATGAATATTCCGATCGTTGATTGATCCGGCAATAATCGTATTGTACCGGCGAATACGGGAGCTACAAAAAGCTTCGCGGTTCCGGAAAGATATGAATCAGGTAATTTTACATATAAATCGATTACCCCATCAGAATGAGGCTTGAGTGATTGGAAGGATCGCTTTGCCATTCGATCCGTACCGTCGATATTGACCGCATTCGTTTCCAGATACATCGAAGAAGCGGAAGAATTTCGGATTTTGACCGGAATTGAGAATGATCGTGATTTCTTTCCCAAATCGGTGGGAAACTCAGCAAACACAAGGCCGATTGCCGCGCCCACATTTTTTGCACCTTCGTCTTTTGACCATTCGACAACCGGAGACGCCAATGTCTCTGAAACGACTTCAGTAACATCAACAGCTTGAATAGGTTTACCGGAATCGATTTGTGTCTCGGCAGTCGGTTTATTACCGTCGGTAGATAATGTAGCGCTCTTTTCGGAAAGCGGAACTTTCTTTGAACCGTTTTTGGGTTCGGTTTTTTTCTCATCAAGAGATTTCTCTGTCGGTCTGGCGGTATCGCGAGAATTATCGGACTTTTCTTCGCCTACAAAAGTTTTTTGTGTTTTTTTCGTATCAGCGGCGATGGACAATTTTGCTGGTGCGTTTTTTCCAGCGAATGGAATTTTGATTAAGTAGAAATTCCATCCGTTCCCTTTTAAACGCGCGGAACTTGCTTCAATACGCTTTGCTGTTTCTTCGGCGCTGAGTCCGCCGTTCGGACTACCGGCTTTAGGTGAATGTTCTCCATCGGAGATAAGCACTACGGTTTTTGTTCGGGATTCGGGCAATTCGGTTAAATATTGATGAATATCGTTGAGTGCGGAAATAAAATCAGTATGCGGATTTAGAGGATACATAAGCAAGAGCCGAGCGATAATCGTTTCAATGTCTTCCGGACCCTCAATTTTGCGGGAAATCTCGTTACGTGTCGTGTCGGAAAAACTAAGGAGGTGAAACGTATCACCGAGCTTCAAAAATTCAGTGAGAAGCGGACCGACTATGTATTCGGAAACTTCTTTTCGCGACGGATACATACTGCTGGATGTATCAAGCAAGACGACAAGATCTATCGGATTGCGATCAACGGCTGCTACTGAAAAAACCGTGATCAAGAATGCGATGCAGGCGATCGTCGTTTTCTTCATTGTCGCTTACCTTTTTATAAAGATTCGGGCCCTAAAAGCTTTTCTCTTTTAAGGCCCTAATTTGTACGTACTCTACAAAGTAGCCAGCGTTATATCCTTAACTTTATACCGCAGTTTTTCGTCGTTTATTATGAAATCGAATGCCTCGCCGACGCGTTTGTTCAGAATGGAACCGCCGAAGGGTGATAAGTACGAAATGACGTTATTATCAGGATCGGATTCCCAGGGGCCAAGTATTGTATAGGTTTCATCAACCCCTTCGGTTTCATTGAACAACGCTACGACGGTTCCGAAGGCGACGCGGGTTGCGTTGACTGTTGAGACATCGAATATCTGGGCTCTTTCGATTTCGTCCTTGAGTTTAGCTACAGTGGTATTAAGGATTTCCTGTTTTTCCTTGGCAGCTTTGTACTCGGCGTTTTCCCGAAGGTCGCCCAAAGAAAGCGCAAAAGC
>JBAYHM010000351.1:0-4800 GCA_041666155.1 Treponemataceae bacterium | reverse complement strand
CGGGCGCCTTAAACACCCAGATCCGCAATGGCGCGCCCTTCCAGATTTTCATGTCCGCCGATAACACCTTTCCCGCGAAATTATATGTGGACGGATTCGCGGCCGGACCGGAAAAAGTGTACGCGACCGGAGCCCTCATCCTACTGAGTTCTACCGCTCGCGATTTTTCCGCGGGTCTAGCGATTCTCAATGATGGCTCCGTCGAGCGGTTCGCGATCGCGAATCCCGAAACCGCACCGTACGGGAAAGCCGCCCTTGAAGCGCTTACCGCCTTGGGTCTATGGGAAACGATCAAGGTTAAGGCCGTAACCGCTCAGACGATAACGCAAGCGGTACAATACACCGTGACCGCGACAGGACTCGGCTTTGTGAACAAATCCGCACTGTATACGAAAGATCTTGCGCCCTTCACCGATAAAGAAGGCGTGAACTGGATCGCCGTCGATCCTTCGACGCACGCGCCCATAGAGCAAGCGTTCATCGTGATCAAAAGCGCGGCGAACGATCCGGCGGCCAAGGCTTTCGCGGACTTTCTTTCCTCCGACGCGGCCAAAACCGTATTCAAAAAGTTCGGATACTCCGTACCCAAATGATAAATTGGGTACCCTTCACGGTGTCCCTGAGCCTCGCGATCTGGACCACCGTGATCCTGGTAGTTGTATGCTTCCCGCTGGCCTGGGTGTTCGCCCGCTCCAAATGCCGCTGGATACCCTTCGTCGAATCCTTTCTCTCGCTGCCGCTCGTCCTGCCGCCGACGGTCTTAGGCTTCTACCTGCTCATTTCGCTGTCGCCGTTTTCGCCCGTCGGCGCTTTTCTCAAGTCGACTTTCGGCCTGACGCTCGTGTTCTCTTTTCCGGGCATCGTCGCCGCTTCTTGCGTGTCGGCTTTGCCCTTCATGCTCGGCGCCTTGAGGACGGGAATAAGTTCGGTACCGGAAAACCTCTTGGAGGCCTCCTGGACGCTGGGAAAAAGCAAGCTTGAAACCATATTGCGGATTGTGCTGCCGAACATGAAAACGGCGCTGCTGACCGGCATAATCACGACCTTCGCGCACACCCTTGGGGAGTTCGGCGTCGTCCTGATGATCGGGGGAAGCATCCCGGGAGCGACGAAGACGGTGTCCATTGCCATATTCGAACGAGTTGAAGCTCAAGACCTTTCGTCGGCGCACGCGTATGCTATTGCGTTAGTTGTAATAAGCTACGCGGGAACGTACGCGCTGAATCGGCTGCAGCGCGCGGGAAACCGGAGGAATGGATGATCTCATACCGTATCGTAAAAACATTTCAGCGCCTCGGACATAAAAAAACGCCGCCTTTCCGCTTGGAAACAGAAAGACGGATAGAAAGCGGGGTCTTCCTCGGGATTAGTGGCCCCTCGGGGTGCGGAAAGTCAACACTGCTGCGCTGCTTGGCGGGACTTGAACATCCCGACGATGGTTTCATCGTAGACGGAAAAAATACTTGGTACGACAGCACGTCGGAACTTTTCCTTCCGCCGCAGAAACGCGGTGTTGGCTTTGTATTTCAGGATTACGCGCTTTTCCCTCACCTGACCGTACTCGGCAACGTAGCGTACGCTACAGGCAACAGGAGCAAGGCGAAAGAATTGCTCGAATTGACCCGCCTTTCCGAACACGCCGCCCATTTCCCCGGCGAGCTTTCGGGCGGACAGCGGCAGCGCACGGCGCTCGCGCGGGCTTTGGCCCGAAACCCGGACCTGCTGCTCTTGGACGAACCGCTGAGCGCCTTGGACGAGGCGCTCAGACTGGAACTCGGGAACGAGATAAGGCGCATCCAAAGAGAAACGGGAATCACCGCGGTGATGGTCTCCCACTCGGCGACTGAACTTGCGCGGCTCTGCGACCAGACGATAATGCTGGACGGGGGATTCGCGAAGGCGAAAACTCATAGTCTCGTAAGCAGACCTGTCTCTCCGGTGCCGTACCCGCCGAAACCTTCCAGCTCTTCCCGAAAATCAGCGGAACAGGCAATCTCAACGAGCGCCTTGTAAAGCGGTCGGTCCGCATCCTCCGCACGGAACACAAGGTCGTATTTTTCTTCCTGTAATGGCACGAAATCGATATCGGCGATCTGCTGACTCGTTTTTTCGTTTCCGACCGCGAAATCAGCCGCGCGGCGGGCAATGAGCGAAGCGACCGCCAAATGGGTCGAACATTCACGATCGTATCCCGGAATCGAAGCGCCTGGGATACCCATAAGCCGTAAACGTTCGTCTATGAGAACGCGTACGCCCGATCCGCGCTCGCGGTTTACCATCGAAAGATCCTTGCGGAACAAGTCTTCCCAATTCCGCAGCTTTTTCGGATTCCCCTTCGGCACGTAGAAACCTATTTTACGGGACGCGAGGCGGACTACGACAATAGGAATTCCAGGCAGCAAACGACGTAGGAACGGGATGTTGTATTCCCCCGTATCCCCGTCCCAGAGGTGAGCGGAGGCGGCTTGGATGGAACCCATATACAACTCGTAAAGGCCGTTATAGCTTCCGAGATACGAACGGAACGCGCGGCACCCGAAAGGATGAGCTTCAAGGCGCTGAGCCAAAGTGTCCAGGATAATATCCTGCCCGCAAAGAACAAAACCGGTAGAGTACGACGGACCGGCATCTCGATTCGGCACTGAATAAGGCTCAGAAGAAACAAATTGAGCGGGAAGAGGCCCTGCTTCCCGCTGAAACTCCGTATCCGCTTCCGAATCGCCCCGCATTGAGCGTTTGTATGTCTCTATATCCGCGCGATCGAATCGAAATTTCTTCCCGACCCGATACGACCGCAATTCACCACGCTTCACCAGTTCGTATACAGTGTTCTTCGCGATCCTAAGCATGGCCGCGACATCGAGCGGCGTGAGCGCTTTTTCGTCTTCCATTCGATTCTCCGCGAGTAACTATAGCCGAAAACGACCGGTGATAATACGGATCATACGCAACCGGTTCGTAACGATCCGTCCGCAGCGCGACGATCAGGTCTTCAAGCGATTCGATGCGACGAAAGAACCTGGTCGCGAACTTGCCGACCCGATCGATCGAATGCGCGTCGCTTGAGCCGGTAACCCGCAAGCCGCGTTCGCGCGCGCTCCGCAGGGCTCTCGCGTTATCATTGTCGCTCGTGTTGCCGTTGAACGCTTCCACTGCGGTCAGATGGGGAAGGTCGAACAAGAGATCGCCGACGCCGCGATTGTTGTCCCGGTAGGGATGAGCCGCGATCGTCGCGCCGCCCGATTCGGCGACCATCGCGGTCAGATCGCGGGCGCCGATGCGCTGAGACGGAACGCGATCAAGGCCGAAACAGAGGATGTCTCCTTCCAGGGAGTAAATCTCAATCCCGACGAATATCGCGATGCCGTAGAGCGCGCGCAGCTCATCCAGATCGGAATAGGCAGGGAATACATCGTGTTCGGTTATGCAGATTCCGTCCAAGCCTATTTCGCTCGCGCGCTTGACGCCTTCGGCAAGGCGCATCCTGCTGCAGGGCGAATAGTCCGCGGTATGGAAGTGCAGATCGAAGATCATGGTTCCCCCAGGATTCACCGCAGAGTCCTGATCGATCCGGGATCAACCGAGGCGAGCACCGTCTCGCCGATCTCGAACTCTTTACCGGCGTAGCGATTGAGGTCGGTGACGCGGACGATTCCGACCGGACATCGTACCAGGTATTTCTTTAAAACGCCGAGTTTTTCGATGCCCTCGACTACGCCCTCAAAACGAAGATCCGCCGTCTCCGCGTCCGTCGGGGGAGCGGCTTCCGGACGGAAGAGACGGATGCATTCAGAGGGCAGAAGGACTTTGGATCGTCCCGAAGCGATGCCGGGAACTGAAAAGGAACCGCCGAAAAGAACGCTCCGACCGCCGGAAACTTCAACGGGGAAAATGTTTTCGTGTCCGAGGAATTCGGCCACGTATTCGCTGATCGGGTTGCGGTACAGTTCATCTGGTGTCGCTACCTGCTCAATCGTTCCCTCCCGCATGATGACGATCCGATCGGCGATGGCCATCGCCTCGTCTTGATCGTGGGTTACGTACAGGCTGGTGCAGCATGTCGCCTTCAACACGCGCCGGATCTCGCCGCGCATTTCTAAACGCAAGCGCTCATCCAGGTTGCTCAGCGGCTCATCGAGAAGCAGCACGTCGGGATTGACGATCAAAGCTCGGCCGATGGCGACCCGCTGCTGCTGTCCGCCGCTGAGAGTGCTTACCGAACGATCCTCCATTTCCCCCAGTTTGAGAAGGTCGAGCATTATCCGCGTACGGTTCTGCATTTCGATTTTATCAACGCCTCTAACTTTGAGGCCGTAGGAGATGTTTTCCCGCACCGACATATGAGGAAAAAGCGCGTAATGCTGGAAAATCATCACCAGATTTCGCTGCTGGGGCGGAAGATTTTCAATCGACCGCTCGTTCACTGAGATAGCGCCCCGCGCGATCGGAACGAGCCCGGCGATGGATTTGAGCAGCGTTGTCTTGCCGCAGCCGGATGGCCCGAGCAGGACCACCAGCTCGCCTTCAAAAATCTCAAGCGATACCCCGTTCAGAACTATTTCCCCGTCGTACTGCTGCGTCAGACCGCTGATGCGCAGCTTCACTTTATTCATCGCGTCAACCTCGCGGAAAGGATCGCCGGAAAACTCGCCGCCGCCCTGAAAATCGCGAGCAGCGACAAAGTGAGCGCGGAGAGCGTCAGCCCCATAGCGGCGGCCGCGCCGACTCCGCTGCCGGTAATGATTTGGAAAATCTGCTGAACGGCGACTTTGTTGGACGGCAGGATCAAGAAAATAATCG
>JBAYHM010000350.1:0-4811 GCA_041666155.1 Treponemataceae bacterium | reverse complement strand
GGCGGTGAGTTCGATACCGCCGCCGATTATCGGGATCCCTACATGGTCGACCTGATCAACGAGAAGGGCTGGGTGATCAATCCGCCCATCCATTTCCGCTACGATACGATCAACTACGTGCTTCCGAGCCCCGCGCCTTCGCCGCCCACCGCGGAAAATTGGCTCGGGACCGACGACAAAGGCCGCGACGTGCTTTCGCGCATCCTCTACGGTTTCCGCATCTCCGTGCTATTCGGTCTGGCGCTCACCTTCTTTTCATCGATCATCGGCGTCACCGTGGGCGCGATCCAGGGCTACTACGGCGGCAGGATCGATATCATCGGCCAGCGTTTCATGGAGGTCTGGTCGGGCATGCCGACCCTGTTCCTTCTCATCATCCTGGCAAGCGTCGTCCAGCCCAATTTCTGGTGGCTCCTTGGGATCACGCTGCTCTTCGGCTGGATGGGCCTGGTGGGGCTGGTGCGCGCCGAATTCCTGCGCGCCCGCAACTTTGAGTACGTGCTCGCCGCCAAGGCCCTCGGCATGAGCGATTCTCGCGTCATGTTCGTGCATATTCTCCCCAACGCCATGACCGCGAGCCTGACCTTCCTGCCCTTCATCCTCGGAGGCTCCATCACGACGCTCACTTCGCTGGACTTCCTCGGCTTCGGCCTACCAGTCGGTTCGCCCTCCCTGGGCGAACTGCTCGCGCAGGGCAAGGCGAACCTTCAGGCGCCCTGGCTCGGCTTCTCCTCGTTCTTCGTGCTGGCGCTCTCGCTCAGCCTCCTGGTCTTCATCGGCGAAGCCGTGCGCGACGCCCTGGATCCGCGGAGGGCCCGATGAGCGATACCGTAAAGAACGAAACGCTCAACGCCTCGGCCGGTCCCGGTTCCGCCGGCGCCCCTCTCGTGTCGGTGGAAGGTCTCCGCGTCGCCTTCAAACGCGGAGACGCGGCGCGGGAAGTGGTCCACGGCATCGATTTTTCCATCCGGGAGCACGAGACGCTCGCACTGGTGGGGGAGTCCGGGTCGGGTAAGTCGGTGAGCGCCCAATCGATCCTACGCCTCATCCCCGAACACTGGATTCACTACCCGGCCGGCCGCGTGCGGTTCCAGGGCATCGATGTGCTCAAGATGTCCGAGGAAGAGCTGCGCGTGATGCGGGGCCGGGACGTCGGCATGATTTTTCAGGAGCCGATGACTTCCCTCAATCCCCTGCACACGATCGATCGCCAGTTGGGGGAGACGATGGTTCTCCATCAGGCGCTCAGCGCCGAAAAGGCGCGCGCGCTGTCCCTGGAATGGCTGGAACGGGTGGGCTTGAGGAACGCGGAAGCGCGCCTTGGCGCCTATCCGCACCAACTTTCAGGTGGCGAACGTCAGCGCGTCATGATAGCCATGGCCCTGGCGAACAAGCCAAAACTATTGATCGCCGACGAGCCGACGACGGCCTTGGACGTGACGATACAGGCGCAGATTCTCAAGCTCATCAAGGATTTACAGAAAGAGCTCGGCATGGCCGTCCTCTTCATCACCCACGACCTGGGCATAGTCCGCCGCATGGCCGACCGCGTCGCCGTCATGAAAGACGGCGAGCTCGTGGAAACCGGGGAGACCGGCGCGGTTTTTTCGGCGCCGTCTCATCCGTACACGCGCGAGCTCCTCGGGTCGGAGCCGTCGGGCCAGTCCCCCGCTTCCGACTCGGACGTGCAGGTGATCGCGGAAGCGCGCAACCTCAGGGTCTGGTTTCCGATCAGGAGCGGCTTTCTCCGCAGGGTGCGCGGCTACGTGAAGGCGGTTGATGACGTCGGCTTCGTGCTCAAGCGCGGAAAAACCCTCGGCGTCGTCGGTGAATCGGGCTCGGGCAAGACGACGCTCGGCAAGGCTCTCCTCCGCCTGGAAAAAAGCGAAGGCGAGATTCTCCTTGAGGGAAAATCCTTCAGGCTCGTGGACGCCAAGAGCCTACGCCCGCTACGCCGCAAGCTCCAGATCATTTTTCAAGACCCCTACGGTTCACTCAGCCCGCGCATGTCCGTTGAGGATATCGTGGGGGAGGGGCTTCTCATTCACGGCATCGACACCAAAGCCGAGCGCGAAAAAATGGTATCCGAGGCGCTTTCCGAAGTCGGCCTTCTTCCCGAACATCGCACCCGTTTCCCGAATGAATTTTCCGGTGGCCAGCGTCAGCGCATCGCGCTTGCCCGCGCCCTCGTGCTTCGTCCCGACATTCTCGTGCTGGACGAGCCGACGTCCTCGCTTGACCGCACGATACAGTTCCAGGTGATCGAACTCTTGAAGCGTCTGCAGGAAAAATACGGCCTCACCTACCTCTTCATCAGCCACGACCTGAAAATCGTGAAAAGCCTTTGTCACGATCTCCTCATCATGAAGGCGGGGAAGATCGTGGAGGCGGGAAGCGCGGCGGACATTTTCGCGAATCCTAAAGACGAATACACGAAGGAACTGTTGGCTACCGCGTTCGCGACTGAGAAGTTTTGATTTTCCAGCTCGTTGGCCGGCAGGTCATTTAACGGCGATCACGCGCGCTTTTTCCAGTCCGCCGCGAATCAGTGTCCGCAGTTCATCGGCGTCGCCGCTCCGCACGCAATCGTAGGGCAGGATGAAGGCGCGCGCCGGCGTTATGTACAGGTAGGCGTATTTGGGCGTCAGGTACGCCCGGTGGATCCGCGCCCAAGGATACCGCGCCTGTTCGCGCGCGGTAGAGACGGCGATCCCGCTTTCATCGACGGCGACGCTGTAGGCGACCCGGGGTGTTTCCAGCTTATTGGCTTTAATCTGCCCTCGAAGCGCGATGAAGTAAAAAACGATATAGGCAAGCGGGATAATGATTCCCAATCCCGCGAAAACGCGAAAGAGAAGTTCGCTGCCCGTAAGGCGATGCACGATCCCCATGCCGACCATCGCCGCCGGAAAAAGGGCAAGGGCCAAACCGCGTCGGCGTAGAGAAAAAGAGTTGAAATTGCTGAAATCGGTAAAGGACGCCGGCGTGAGCGTCGTATCAATCTGGACCATACCTCAGTGTAGCAGTAGATAAAACGTTTTACAATATTATTCGAAATCAGCAAGGAGTGGGGTATATTTTCTCATCATGCACCTAATGTTTAAAAAAAAATGGTGATATTTAAAAAAAATACACAAATAATTTGACAAGATTCAAATCTTGCCTTCATTATGAACCTACGCAAACGTTTTAGTGAATTGCGGCAAGAGGGTTTTCATGACCAAGCGTGTAACGATCACCGATATCGCCCGCAGCGTAGGCGTGTCCGCGGGGACCGTCCATCGCGCGCTTACCGGAAAACCCGGCGTTGGGGAAGAAGTTCGGGCGAAAATCGTTTCCACGGCAAAAGAATGCGGCTACAAACCGAATCACGTCGCCTCGGCCTTGAAGCGGAAAACGCTGCGGGTCGTCGCCGCGTTTCCCGGCCCGATGAAAAGCAATAGTTATTTTTATCCGTTCATCTGGCAGGGCGTACGGGATTATCTCCAGGAAATCAGCGACTTCAACGTCGAATTTCTTGAAATCCCCTACTACGAGGGAATCAACGACCAAGCCGATGAGCTGAACGCGATCCTGGACCGATATCCGGGCGGGATCGACGGTTTGATCACCGTCGGGCATGTCGGGGTCGTCGGCCAGCGCGGCGAAGCTGCGATCCGCCGCTTCGTGGACTCCGGAATCCCGGTAATGCTTGCCTGCGACGAGCTTAAAGGCGTCAAACCCTTCGGCGTGGTGCTCGCCGATTACGATATAACCGGCCGGATGATGGCCGAGGTCCTGTTCAGCCAAATTCCATCGGACGGCGACGTGATCCTTTTATCGGGCGACCACATGCTGCCCCCGCACGCGGGCGTGGTCGAAGGTTTCGACGCGTTCGTCAAGGAAAACGGCATCGGGAACCGTGTGGTGAAAATCAACGGCTACCGAAGTATGGACGACGTGCGCCTGCGGACGGAGGAAGCTCTGCGGGGATGCAAAAATCCGGCCGCCGTATGCTGCGTGTACGCGCGCGGCAGCGTGATGCTGGCCGATCTAGTGCGGTCAAAGGGGCTGATCGGAAAAATAAAGGCGATAGGCAGCGACATTTTTGAGGAAAACATCCGGAACCTGCGGGACGGCGTGCTCAGCAGCGTCGTGTACAAGAATCCGTACCGTCAGGCGTATCTCGCCGCCAGGATTCTCATGAATTTTTTGATCAAAGGCGAAAAGCCTTCCCCCGACGTTCAATACGTGGAAAGCATCATGGTGTTTCGCAGCAATCTCGCTTTTTATGAATCGGGCATTTGCAGAGCTAATCTGTAATTATATCGCAGGAGGCATTTTATGAAGAAATGGGTAATTGGAGCGGTCGCCATGATCGCGGTTGTAGCCGTTCTGGGCGGCTGCGGGGCGAAAACGGAAAAGAAAGCCGCCGTTTCCGACAAAAAAACGTTTGCGTTGAAATACGCCGAGCTCAATCCGAACAACCACATCATGGACAACTGCGCCGACGAGTTCGCCCGCTTGGTGAAGGAAAAATCGAAAGGCCGTATCACGATCGACGTGTTCCCCGCCGGCCAGCTCGGCGACGAGAAGACCGCGTACCAGACCCTGCAGATGGGCGGCGGAGCCATCGACATCGCGCGCGGCAACACCAACAGCCTCGGCGACTTCGGCGCCAAGAAGCTGACTCTGTTCGGTCTTCCTTTCACGTTCCGCGACCGCGAGCACCTCTGGAAGGTCCTCAACAGCGACATCGGTCCGGCATATCTTAAGGAAATGCAGGAAATAAACAGCGGTATGGTCGGCCTTTTCTACCTGGATGAAGGCGC
>JBAYHM010000349.1:0-4831 GCA_041666155.1 Treponemataceae bacterium | reverse complement strand
TTTCATTGCGTCGGCAAAGTTGGTCATATCGGTAAGGAGAACCAGCACGTCCTTGCCTTGCAGAGCGAACTGCTCAGCAACGGCGAGCGAGACGTCAGGAACCATAAGACATTCGACTACGGGATCCGCGGCGGTATGAACGAACATGACGGTACGGGAAAGCGCGCCGCCGTCCTCAAGCGTATCCTTGAAAGAAAGATAATCGTCGTACTTGAGCCCCATGCCGCCCAGGACGATGACGTCGACCTCAGCCTGCATGGCGATACGCGCGAGGAGTTCATTGTACGGCTCGCCGGATACCGAGAAGATCGGGAGTTTCTGGGACACGACGAGCGTGTTGAAAAGGTCGATCATCGGAATACCGGTCCTAATCATCTTGCGAGGAATGATACGGTTTGCCGGATTTACCGATGGGCCCCCGATCGGAATCAGGTTTTCTTTTAGTTCAGGGCCTTTATCGCGAGGCGAACCGGATCCGGTGAATACTCGACCGAGCAAATTCTCAGAGAAGGAGACGCGCATTGACGTACCGAGGAAGCGAACTTCATCGCCGGTCGAAACGCCGCGGCCACCCGCGAAAACCTGCAAGGAGACGAGATCGTCCTGGAGACGGATGACTTCGGCCAAAGACGTACCAAAAACGGTATCGATCTCGGCCAGGTCTCCGTAACGAATCCCGTCCGCACGGACGGCGATGACGTTACCCGTAATTGATTCAATCTTGCTGTATACCTTCTTCATTGCGTCCTTCCCGTCCTAAGCGATGATCTTGGCCGCAGCCGGATCGCTGCCTTTGGAGCGCTCGCCGAAAGCTGCGCGAATTTCTTTTTCCGCCGCGATAAAGCGCTCGCTCTTCCATTCTGAGCCGTTGAAGTCAAGGAACTTCTGACGCAGCTTATTGAACCAGGTCCGGGCTTCTTCCTTGTCCTTGAATGAGAAAGAGGAAGCGAGGATTTCCAGAATCACACCGAACATATGAGCCTGTCGTTCGGGACTTACGGCTGAGTCAACCGGGTCGAAGGAGTTCTGTTGAAAATACACGGAATCCAGGAAGTTTCCTTTCAGGAAAATAATATAGTCATCCAGACTCGTACCTTCCTCTCCAACGACTTTCATCATCTGTTCGACCTCGGTACCGCGGGCCATGAAGCCGTGCGCATACTTCACCTTGGCCACGTCAATGATGCCCTTGTACTTCGACCACGACTCCAGCGGATGGATAGCCGGATATTTTCGTGCGTCGGATCGTTCGCGGGAGAGTCCATGGAAAGCGCCGACTACTTTGAGAGTTGCCTGGGTCACGGGTTCTTCGAAGTTACCGCCTGCGGGACTAACCGTTCCGCCGATAGTGACCGAACCAAGCCCGCCGTCGTTGAGACGAACAATCCCCGCCCTTTCGTAGAAGCTGGCGATGACCGATTCAAGATAAGCGGGGAAAGCTTCCTCGCCGGGGATCTCTTCCAGGCGTCCGGACATTTCACGCATGGCTTGCGCCCAGCGGCTTGTGGAGTCCGCGAGAAGAAGAACATGCAGGCCCATCTGACGATAATACTCGGCTAAAGTTACGGCCGTGTATACGGAAGCCTCACGTGCCGCGACGGGCATGGACGAAGTATTGCAGATTATGATAGTCCGCTCCATGAGGGACTTTCCGGTCTTGGGATCAAGGAGTTCAGGGAACTCTTTGAGAGTTTCGACTACTTCACCCGCACGCTCACCGCACGCCGCTACGATAACAACGTCCACATCGGCATGACGACTGGTAACCTGTTGCAGAACCGTCTTGCCGGCACCGAAGGGACCGGGAATACAGTAGGTACCACCTCGAGCTACGGGAAAGAAGGTATCAATGAGGCGTACTTGTGTGACCATCGGATCGGATGGTTTAAGCCGTTCCGCATAACAGTCAACCGCACGCTTGACCGGCCAATGGAAGGACATGGTCACGGGAACCATATTGCCCTTTCCGTCTTTCAGCTCCGCGATCGCATCGCGAATCGTATACTTACCGGCGCTCTTGATTGAAGCGACGGTATACGTTCCGTACAGATTGAACGGTACCATGATGCGATGTGTAAAAGCGCCTTCTGGAACGGTACCGAGGCAGTCGCCGCGTAAAACCGTATCACCAACTTTGGCGACGGGAGTGAAGGCCCATTCAGTCGTAATAGAAAGGGCTTCCAGATAAATACCGCGCTCAAGAAAATTACCGGCGATTTTAGCCAGTTGAGGAAGCGGGTTCTGAAGTCCATCGTACACTTGACCGAGAAGTCCCGGCCCAAGTTCCACCGCAAGCATGTCGCCGGCGAATTCGACTTCGTCGTTGACCTTGATGCCCTTGGTCATTTCGAAAACCTGAAGCTGGCAGATGTCTCCGCGAATACGGATGACTTCGCTCTTCAGTTTCTTATCATCGATCTTGACGTAACCGACTTCGTTCATGGACACGACGCCGTCAAAACGGACACCCACCATGTTGCCGTTGACGGCTACCACCTTGCCTTTTGTTCCAGTCATTTCGGTTCTCCCGATGCGATGCTAGTTGGTGCCGCTTCCATGACGGAAGCGTAAATCGCCTTATATTCGGCGAACCCTTCCTCCGAACGGAAGAGAGCCTTCCGTTCGAGGAGGAGCAATTTGAGCATGTACGCGTACGCCGTATCGCGGCTGAAATACTCGAGTCCGAGGAGGGAATCGAGGAGGACCCAACGCGCGCGGTCCAGATACTGTTCGGCTTCCAGCGGAGATTCTAGGGCAACCGCAGCCTTCGCGGCGGCGGCGGCATCAAGCGGGTCCGGCGCGGCTTCCGGCAAGCCTGCCGTGTCTCGTTTAAGACGTGCGGCGCGTGAACGCGCGAGGTTTGCGCGTAGAGTACGCTCCCAAATCGTCCAAGTATCGATCAGATTCGAACCGGTTGAACCGGCGGGAACAGACGGATCCAACACGCATCGGTCCAGGAGCTCAAAATCAGACTCGGGCATGAACTCGGCGCACATCTCCCTGAACCGATTCGAACCCATTGGCGCAATCGAACCGTAGGAGAGGCTCGGGAGCTGGCCGATGAGGTAATAGTAAGACGCCACGGTCAAATGCCTTTAGCGGAAGCCTTAAGTATTTCCGCGAGCCGAGGATTAAGATACGCGGAAAGGAGTTCGGCAACGGCGTCGGCCGAGAAATCGTAATAGGAAGAACCGTCTTTGGCCCCGATTTTGAACCCGTTTCCGACTGTTTTATCGCTTTTTAGAGTAACGCCTTTCTTGAGTTCGATGGAAAGCTTTTGGGTAAAAAAACTTTCTAATTTTGCAAGCGAATCGGCAGATAGCAAAACATCCAGCGAATCACCCTTCTGAGCAGCCCAGGCTTTCACAACTTCGGGAACCGCGGCTTTCAGAGCGTCTTCTCCGTAGGCGACGGCGGTATCCCTCTTTACAACGATTTCCAAAAGATGCGCGATTTCAGTTTTGAAAGAAAGGATGAGGTTGCGCGATGATTGTTCGAGCGCGGCAGCCGCCGCTTTCTCAAAGCGTTCGGCATCGACCTTAGCCTTCGAGACGAGGGCATCGGCCTCTTTCTTGGCAGCTTCCACAATACGTTTGGCTTCAGCTTCAGCTTCAGCTTTCGAGCGAGCCGCCTCGGCGGAGGATTTCTCGATACCGTCCTTCTTTATCTTATCGATCAGTTCCTGCAGCTGGATGTCCATGGTACCCTCTTTTCACATTCATATAGTTTACCCGCACCTAAGGCGGCAACTCCGTCTCAGGCACGGGACGAGCTGACGAACCCCTATACGGTTCGTTCACTCACGTATTTCAGCACTTTAAGGAGTTTGCGTTTTGCAATTCCGTAGACTGCTTCGGGATCTTCAAACTCTAAAACCTTGCGCTGTATCATCGCATCCACCGCCGAAGCGAACGCATCGAGGGAAGGATAACCTTCAATTGTAAGATCGTCAATCGATAAAAGTATATTTTTTAACCCGCTTAATTCACGAGAAAGCAAGGCCTCATTCTCCTGAAAAACATACGAAGAAATTTCCTCCTCGGTATGACGTCTCTCATACAGAATTGCCAAATCTTCAACATCCTCAAGGCAATCCTCAAGCTCAGCCCTCAGTATTTTAAGGAACAATTTTTTACGTTCAGGCATTTTCCAACCTCTCTTTTATTGCAGATTAAACTGTAATTGAGCGAACAGCTATGCGCAAGAGGCGTTTGCTCACCACTCGAAGGAAAAAACCGCCTTTTCGTGGTATTTCCGCTCAGGGCTGAACACACAATCGGGAAAAGAGGCACGATTAGGGCCATCG
This sequence comes from Treponemataceae bacterium, assembly GCA_041666155.1. Classification (GTDB taxonomy): domain Bacteria; phylum Spirochaetota; class Spirochaetia; order Treponematales; family Breznakiellaceae; genus SZUA-426. Next base: position 525 of record JBAYHM010000349.1, on the reverse strand, counting down.
GGGAAATGCTGCGTTTCCAAACAAAAGCCGGCATGTTTGTCATACACCGAACCACGTTTACCGGCGATATTATCAAGAAAATTACCAGTATAAAACTGAACTCCAGGCTGGGTCGTCGTTAGTTTCAAGGATCTGCCGCTGGAAGGTTCGAAAATCTCCGCGCTAGGCCGCATCTTTCCAATCTCACCATCGACAACGAAACAATGATCATAACCGCCGCCGGCTATGGATAAATCCCTGCCGATGCTTTTTCTGGTACGAAAATCAAAAGGCGTTCCCTCGGTTTCCGCAAGTGATCCCGTGGGGATGAGTGTCGATCCGACAGGTAAATATGCTGAGGAATGAATAAGCGCTTCATGGCCCAAAATATCGCCGCGGCCTTCGCCCTTCAAATTGAAGTACACATGATTGGTTAGGTTGATCGGGCACGGCGCATCGACCTTTGCGCGATAATCAGCGATTAACTGATCGTCGCCGGTGAGTCCATAAGTGACAAGCGCTTCAAAATTGCCCGGATACCCCTCA
>JBAYHM010000348.1:0-4831 GCA_041666155.1 Treponemataceae bacterium | reverse complement strand
GATATTCCGAATCTGCGTTTCATCCCCGGTGACGCGGAAATTCCCGGCAGCGCCAATCTGAAACCCGCACAGAAAAACGCGCTTGCGAAGCGCCTGTTGAGCCTGGATACGGAAGTGCTCGTGCTTGACCTTGGCGCGGGGACGCATCAGTCCATCCTCGATTTTTTCCTTCTTTCCGGTTCGGGAATCGTCGTGACCACGCCGACGGTGACGGCGACGCTCAACGCGTATCTGTTCTTGAAGAACGCCGTGTTCCGACTCATGTATTCTTCCTTTTCCAAAGGCTCGAAGGCCTTGGAATATATGGAACAAATGCGAAAAGACGGGTCCAATCTGCAAAAACTCTACGTTCCGAAGATTCTGGAGGCGGTTAAGGGCATCGATCCGGTTTCCTGGAAAAAATTCATGGATAGGATGAACCTGTTTCGGCCTCGCTTGATTCTTAATATGATCGATGACCCCAAGGATGCTGAAAAAGCCTTGAAAATCCGCCGTTCCTGCGCGGAATACCTTGCCGTACAACTGGAACACCTGGGAGTCATCTATCGGGATTCGATGCAGGACGTTGCCCTTTCTTCCCGGTTGCCCGTCGTTGTCTATAAACCCCAGGCAATTATTTCCCAGGCGATCTATCGGATCGCGGATAAAATTCTGCAGTCGGAAGAGGATATTCCTCTTGAAGGCCGTACCATAGAGGAAAGTTTCCAAGAAGCTTCCATGGAGGCCGAGGTCGATTTTGAGTCGAAGCTCGGGTATGTGGAGGAACTCCTCCACTGCGGCGCCTTGACTCCGGGTGATTTGGTGGAAACCGTGAAGAGTCAGCAATACGAGATTTCCCAGCTCCGCAAGGAGAACGTTTTTTATAAAAGCAAACTCGCGAAAGCGCTATCCCAAGGTTTTCGCCCGTAACGTATTGCGTCCTTTGCGCTGCGTCTTTAGAGTTACGGGTAAGGCATCGGAGTAGGTATGGCGGGTACGATCATCAAAGGCGCGGTATCGATAGAGATCGACGCGCTTGAAGTAGAAGCGAAATTACGATTTATTCCCGCCAAGGATGGTGAGGACTGGAGCGCCGAGCGCGTGCTCCAACTCATAGCGGAAAAACGTATTGCCCCCGCTCCCGCGGCGCGCTCTTTGGAAGATATCTTCCAAAAATTGGCAAAAGTCAAAGATCCCACAGCCGTGGTGATCGCTCGCGGAACGCCGCCTGTGGAGCCCGTCGGGGAGTCCGTACTTTGGATTGACCTTCCCTTACCCGAGGAGCTAAAGAGCGCGGCCGAAGACATTCTCGTTCATGCCCGTCCGCCCGAACTCTATCGTATACGCGTTGAGAAAATAAAACGCGAAACGGTCGTTAAGAAGCCGGCTCCCTTGCCCTTCCTTCCTCCAAAGGAAGAAATCGTCATTACGTATGATAAAAAGGAAACGCGTGAACAAGTGTCGGTGGATCCGACCGTTCAAGAACGCGCTTACGCGGAAAAAGGACAAAAAATAGGGACATTCGGCGCGCCCAAGCCCGGGAAACCGGGAAAAAGCGTATTCGGAAAGACAATTCCGGCTTTAGCTCCCCCGGACGTTGGTTTCCTTACCGGCGAAGGGATAGTCCGGGACAAAAACGAGTTGCGCGCGACATGTTCTGGCGTTTTGCGGATCGGTTCATCTTGGGCTGATATTGTGCCGCTCGGGAAGCCTGTATGGAAGGTTGAGAAAGGCGCCGACGGGATTACGATATTTCTGCATTTTGAACCAGGTGCCAAATCCCTGCCGCAGACGAGTGCCGCGGATGTTATTTCCGCGGCGGTTGCCTTGGGTGTCTTAGTGGAGGACCTGTGCCCCGAAACCGAAGTGGCGGATATACTCACCCGTTCGACCCGTTCCGGTGAGCCGATTGAAGCCTTTGCCTTGTCACGCCGCAAGGACGGTGAGGTGCTCGTCGATTTTTCTCCCGATAAAATCAAGGCGACGCTTACGATGCGCAAGGCGGTGGGTGGCGGAAAGCCTCTGGAACTGAAAGAAGTAGCCGCCGTCATAAAAAATTCCGCGGTTCGTGGTTTTTCGGCTGAAAAAGTTAAAGCGGATATCCTCGCTTTTTTCAACGGCCCGACTCTGGCGTTGGAAGGCTATGTATTGTTTGAAGGCCGCGCGCCGACCCGGGGCAAAGACCGGGAGATCCAAGCGGCTGTCGCGTTCCTTAACGACCAATTGCGCGCCGAGCTGATCGAACGCATCGCTTCCTCCCCGCGCGCGGGACTTCCAACCGAATCAGATGATTTTTTCCCGCCGAAAGAGGCGACGCACATTGCCTTTGTGGAAAAAGACGCGCTTGTCGCCTCGGTGACTCAGCCTCCGTCGGGCGTGGCCGGCGTCGATGCCTTAGGCGCGGCGCTTCCCGGCTTGCCGGGAAACGATCCGGACATAAAGACGCTGATCGGACTCAGGATAAGCCGAAACGAGGTACGCGCCGATTATTCGGGCGTGCTTCTGGTGAGGCGGGAGGGGAGTACCTTCGCCGCCTTCGTCCTGCCCTACCGCGATTCAAAAGTTACGGCCGAAATCACCGCCGACGGCATGTCGGCGAGCATTACTCTTGAAAAAGAAGAGGGTGCCGGAACACCCCTCAATGCCGACGCGGTGAACAAGGAGCTTGCCGCCGCGGGAGTCACCCACGGGCTGATAGCTCAAGCGATTCCGGACGCGCTGCTTGAGGCGCTTGAAAAAGGTAAAACCGGCCCTACGGTGATCGCGCGTGGAGAGCCGCCTGTCGCGGGCGGCGCCATGGGGTTGAAGTGGCTCGTGCATGTCGCCAGCGGAAAAGGCGTAACGCTGCGTGAGGACGGCAAAGCCGACTTTAAAAACCAGGACCGCTTCGTTTCGGTGGCCGAGGGTACGGCACTTGTCGAGGTTACCAAACAGGGTGAGGATGGTCGGGCCGGTTTCGACGTAACGGGCAAGGCTCTTGATCCGCAGAAAGCCGAGACTGTGGATATCGCGCACGATGATTCTGTTCGCGAGGAACCGATTGAAAATGGAGTGCGTTTGGTCGCCGCGCGCACGGGCGAGATTTCCTACGACGGCAAGACGCTCAAAGTAAACGCTCTGCACGGAATTAAAGGTGATGTCGGGCCTGCTTCCGGAAACGTGAAATTTCCCGGCGAGGTTCGCATTTCAGGCGGAGTAAAATCCGGATTCGCCGTTTTAGGCGGTGGAGACGTGTATATTACCGAAGTGGCGGAATCGGCTCTTGTATCTTCAGGTGGGAAAGTTGTTATCGGCCAAGGCGTGATCGGCGCCGGAAAGGGCATTGTCCGCGCACGCTTGGGGATTGAGGCGTCTTTCGTGGAACAGGCGACTCTTCTTGCGGTCGAGGACGTCAAAATCAAGAACGGATGCCTGCAAAGTCAGATCAAAACTAATGGGAAGCTTAGATTGCTCGGTGATAAGGGTCACCTTATCGGAGGCGTTTGCCGGGCGCGGCAGGGCGTGGAGGCCGCGAATATCGGGTCCGAACGCGGGACGAGGACTGAAATATCGTTCGGCCAGGATTACCTGATCAAAGATCAGATTGAATCGATTGAACGGGAAGTAGATAAAGTGAAGGCGGCTTTAGCCGATATCGACGCGAAAATAAAGGCGATGGAACGCGCCGGAGCAAAGCTCGACATCGCGCGGACCGAGAAAATCCGTATCATGAAATATATGGAAAAACTGGTCTTGAAACTGTTCACGCTCCGTGAGAAATTTGAGGAACACAATGAGTCGGAAGTCCGTGTCCGGGGAAACGTGTTTCCCGGTGTCGTCATGGAAAGCCATGGCCGCTATTTTGAAGTGAAACAGAAAAAAAACCAGGTCGTGTTCGTATTTGACCGTGACCTTGGCCGTATTCAGGAAAAACCTCTTAAATAAGGGAGCACACATGAGACTCGCGATTCCCTATCCCGCGTGGCTTTCGCCCGAGATAATTCCCGGTTTCCCGTTTCGTTGGTACGGACTCATGTATCTGTTCGCATTCGCGACAGCCTATTTTGTTTTCATGATACAAGTTAAGGAACGGAAGCCCGCGTGGACGGAGGACGACGTATCCGGACTTTTCTTCTGGGCTATCTTGGGACTATTGGTCGGCGCGCGCGTTTTTGCGACCATCGTTTATGATACGAGCGGTATCTACGCGGCAAAACCGTGGCTCGTATTCTGGCCCTTCATGGATGGGAAGTTTGTTGGTTTGCAGGGAATGAGTTATCACGGCGGCGTTATCGGCGCCACGATCACGATCATCGCTTACACTTTGAAGCGAAAGATGGGTGTACGCGTCGTCGGGGATTATATGACAACGGCCATTCCGCTCGGTTACACCTTCGGGCGTTTGGGTAATTTCATCAACGGCGAACTGTACGGGAGAGTGACCGACGGCCCGTTGGGCATGGTGTTCCCGCACGCCGAGCGCTTTTCCGTAAAGCTGCCATGGGTGCGGGAAATAGCCGAGAAAACCGGTATAGCGATCTCTTCCGCGCAAGCTTCGGTGAACCTTCCGCGTCACGCGTCCCAACTCTATGAAGCTTTGTTTGAAGGCATCGTTCTTTGGGCGATTCTGTGGTTTCTGCGAAACCGCAAACCCTTCAAGGGCTTCATCATCGGCGCGTACATGATCGGCTACGGCGTGTTTCGCTTTGTCATCGAATATTTCCGAGAGCCCGACGCCGACATCGGCTATCGCATCCGTCTGGTGAACGACGGCGTTCCGCCCGCTCTTTATTCGAACCCGTTCAATTTTTCCACAGGGCAGATCCTGTGCGCGCTTATGGTAGTGGGCGGCATCGTGTGGTGGATAATCGCT
>JBAYHM010000347.1:0-4844 GCA_041666155.1 Treponemataceae bacterium | reverse complement strand
TGGGGTTCTCCCGCGTTCCGCCCGCATAACCCGCAACGGCGGATAGTATTCCTTCGACACGTTCGTAGATTGCTTCAACGCACCAGAAGCAACCGCCCCCGAGAACTGTTATTTCCGTGTCGCCATCTAGGATCATCGTTCTCATATATAACAAAATACGAAATTTACGGGTCATAAAGAAAAAAATCGGTTTGTATAAGCGGTGCCGCCTTGACCCGCATCCTCCATTGAGGCGTATGATCGTCGCATGAATACGCCTAACGAAACCGACATAAACTCCTTGCCGCCCCGAGCCGCTTTCCGCTTTCGTTCCGGATCGCTCCGCTATCCTGAAAACGCCACCGATACTCGACCCCATTCGGGACTGGATCCTCATTTTGCCGTGAAGAACTTGGGCGATCCCCATTTTCGCGTTCCGACCATTGATGGAAGGGAATCTCTCCTTATTTATATCGATGACGAGACAGCCGTCGTACCGGAAGGTTGGAAAGAAGCTCCGGTACGCACGGTCTTGAGTGAAGCGGCTTGCGCTGAATGCGCGATCAATACTTCGGATTTTTTCCGCGCATACCACATAACGCAATGGCGCACCGAATCCGCTTATTGCGGTCGCTGCGGGAGTCCCAACGTCGACGCGACGGATGAGCTTGCCCGTCTGTGCCCGAAATGCGGTAGACGTGAATACGTGCGCATATCGCCGGCCATCATCGTGTTGGTCACCCGTGATGACGGCCGCGCGCTTCTGGCGCACAACCTCAAATTCCGAGAAGGGCTTTTTAGCCTTGTCGCCGGGTTCGTTGAGGCCGGGGAAAGCCTGGAAGAAACCGTGGCCCGCGAAATCCGTGAGGAAGTCGGTGTGGAAGTGAAAGAGATTCGCTACCACGCTTCCCAAGCTTGGCCGTTTCCAAACTCTCTCATGCTGGCGTTCACCGCGCGTTGGGCATCGGGAGAACCTCGGCCGGATCTAAAAGAAATCGGAGATGTCGCATGGTTCTCTCCGGATACGCTTCCCGAGATCCCGCCGCCCGGTTCCATCTCCCGTGCGCTGATCGATACTTGGCTCAAGGAAGTGCGAACGTGAGATCCCTTCCGCGTTTCGCTTTTGCGCGGGAACCGCGTCTTGAATTCGGTTGTGGCTCTCTGTCGGTTCTTCCACGTATTCTCGCGGATCAGGAGGCGGTCGCCGGACGGCCGTTCGCACTGGTCGCAGTGGTGACGGGTTCCGCGTCTTTCCGATCGAGCAAGCGCGGAAAGGAACTTATTGCCGGCCTTCGCGAAGGCGGAAAACAGGTATCGGAATTTTCTATCGGCGGTGAACCTTCTCCTGAGTTCGTGGATGAGGCGGTTGGTTCGATTCTGGAAAAGACGGTCGGGTTTCCTTGGAATGACGTCGTGGTGATCGGTATCGGCGGCGGAAGCGCGATGGACGCCGGAAAAGCCGTCGCTGCAATGCTGCCGGTCGCCTCCGCCGCGTTAGCGGCCGGATTGCCGGTCCCATCGGTCAAGGAGTTTCTTGAAGGCGTGGGGACCCGCTCCTGCGAGGGCCGGACCTGTTTTTATATCGCCGTCCCGACCACCGCCGGAACCGGCACGGAGGCATCCAAAAACGCCGTCATATCGCGAATCGGTGAAGGCGGCTTTAAAAAGTCGCTGCGGCATGACGCATACGCGCCCGCCGTCGCGATCATTGATCCGGAACTGGCGCTAGCTTGTCCGCGATCAGTCAGCGCCGCGAGCGGCTTGGATGCGTTCACCCAGCTCCTGGAATCCTACGTTTCCCCTAACTCTTCACCTATGATCGACGCGCTCTGTGAAAGCGGAATCAAATATTTTGCGCGCGGCTTCTCGGCAATTCTTACCGATCTTTCGAACGCGGAAGCGCGGTCCGACATGGCCTACGCGGCCTACCTGTCCGGCATAGGGCTCGCGAACGCGGGGCTCGGTTCGGTTCATGGCCTTGCGTCGCCTGTTGGAGGGCGCTTCGCCATTCCTCACGGCGTCGTATGCGGTCTTCTCGTGTTGCCGGCTGTTCGGCAAAACGTACGTTTGCTCAAAGCGTCGGGGATGGAGGGGCAATTGGCTCTTGAGAAATACGCGCTGGCCGGTTTTCTTCTGTCATCGACCGATCAGTACGAAGTCGCAAATAAAGATCGTGTCAAACACGGCTTGGAACTTCTTGATAAAGAGCTGGAACGCCTGGTCGCGCTCGCAAACCTTCCGAGCCTCGGATCATTCGGTCTCAAAGCCGAGCACATCGATGAGCTGGCAACCCGCGCCGCGGCAAAAACGAATCCCGTCGCCCTTGGAAAAGCGGAGTACGCCGATCTGTTGCGCGCGGCGCTCTAAGCCCTACGATTTCCCGGCCGCCGCCAATTTTCCGTATAACTCGTTGCCTTTGTCGTCGACGATGAGGAAGGCGCTCAGGTCTACTACTTTGATGAGGCGCACTGCTTCCATACCGAGTTCCGGATAGTCGATGACGCGGCTTTCCACGATGTTCTCTTCGGCGATGAGCGCCGCCGCTCCGCCGATAGTGCCCAGATAAAAACCGCCAAACTCGGCGCAAGCCTTGGTCCAGATAGCGCCGCGGTTGCCCTTAGCCAGCGTCACCAGGGACGCGCCGTGCGACATGAGCTCCTGGGCGTATTCGTCCATGCGCTGAGCCGTCGTCGGCCCGAAACTGCCGATAGCCTTTCCCGGCGGTGTGGCCGCGGGGCCGGCGTACAAAATCGGGTGCTCGGTCAGATAAGCCGGAAGCGTCGAGCCCGTTTCCAGCAGCCTGTGCCACTTTAAATGGGCCGCGTCACGAGCCACTAAAAGGGAGCCCGAGAGCAGCACTCTCTCTCCGACAGATTTTTCAGCCAGAGCCGCGCGGATTTCCGCCATCGGCTTATCCAGATCGATTCTGGTGATTTTTTCACTCGGACTTTTCTTCTCAGCCTCAACGTGTACGCCAAGGGACGCCAAGAAAGAACGCGGATCTTCCTCAAGCGCTTCTATGCGGGCACCGGAAACGTCGATCACCGCCAACACATTGCGGTGGGCCGAGCACGAGACGCCGATAGATACAGGGCAGGACGCCGCGTGGCGCGTCAGGCGAATGACTCGCGCGTCGACCGCCAGGGCCGAACCTCCGAACTGGGCGCCTAGCCCGGAGCCGCGGGCGATTTCCATGAGGCGCCGCTCCCAATACGCGTCTCGGAAAATAGTACCGTTTGACGCTTTCGGATCGTTCGGCGCGTTATCGAGCAGTTCCGTGGTCGCAAACTTGAGTGTTCTGAGGTTTTCCTCTGCGCTTGTTCCGCCGACAACGACCGCCAGGCGGTACGGCGGACAGGCGGCGACGCCGAGCGCCGCCACTTTTTCCCGCAGAAACGCGTCGAATCGGTCCGGTTCAAGAAGCGCTTTAGTCATTTGGAAAAAAGCGGTTTTATTCGCCGAACCGCCGCCCTTGGCGACGAACAGAAATCGGTATGATGGGCCGGTTTTCCCGTCTTTTGCGGCTTCAATATGAACCTGGGCGGGCAGGTTTGTCCCGGTATCGAATTCTTCGAAGAAAGAAGCCGAGGCGACCTGTGAAGACCGTAGATTGTAGCGTTTATAGGCAATTTCAGCCCCCTCGATGAGGCTTGCCTCATCGTCGGTGTGCGTGAATACCGATTCATCCTTCCACGCGGCGATCATAGCCGTGCCGGTGTCCTGGCAGAGGGCAAGGCAGCCTTTCGCGGCGATGATTGCGTTCCTTAGTAAAGCTCGGGCGACGAACCGGTCGTTGTCCGAGGCGCGCTTGTCCGAAAGGACGGCGGCAATACCTTCAAGCTGGGTCTTTCTGAGAAAGAATGAGACGCGGCGAAAGGCCTCCCGCGATAATTCCCGCAAGAGTTCCGGTGGAATCCGAAGACGTCCGTTTTCAAGTACGGGTGCCGCGCCGGGAACGTTGAAGCCGACGAATTTCATAGAAGAAAAAGACGCGTCGATGATCGAATGCATATCCATACCATAAGAGTATTCCGTGGAAGCCCTTTCGCGCAATCGCCGTCGCGGCTATACTTCTATAAGTATGCAAGACCGTCAAGCTGAAATTTTCACCGGTCGCCGCCGGGCCGTAGTCGCCGCCGTTCTCTTCATCTTGATTGCCCTTGTCGCGGCCGGAGGCGCGGTGCTCCTTGCGGCCCAGGAACGAAGTAGGCTTCGGGTCGTCGCCGAGTATCGCGCTTTTCAGCTGGTGACCGATTTGTTGCGCGCGTTTGACTCGGGCGACTCATCGTCAATTTCTCAAGTAGAAGGCTTACGAGCCTTCGCCGTTTATTCCCGCCGTGGTGAAAATCTATTCCGCTTTGGGGAAGCGCCCGCAACCGTTACTCTCCAAGAATCAACGGAAAACGCGCGTTTCGAAGGCGGCATCGTTTCGTTCATCCGTTTCGTCGGCGGTACTCCCGTCGACGGACAGCATCTCAGAAGATCGGGGATGATGCCGATGGGTTCGGCGCCGGGTCTTCCGGGAGGACCGCCGATGGGCGCGGGGCCCGGCATGGGTATGGGCAATGCGCGCTTCGTGTTTATCGCCTACGATACAGCGGCTCTCCGTTCCGGAGAGCGTTTGGTGTTTTTGCTCGCGGCCTTTGTTGTCGTTTCGATAGTCGTCGCTCTTTTCCTCCTTTTTTCGCTTGTACGAAGTTTGGACGAATACCGGGAGAGGGAAGTTCGCAATCGCGAGCTGCTTGCTCTCGGGGAAGCGGCCCGCACGCTAACCCACGAAATCAAGAATCCTCTCGGGGTGGTGAAAATTCAATGCGCTCTTCTCCGGAAGACAGTCGCAGAGACTGAGCGTGACGGACTACGCA
>JBAYHM010000346.1:0-4852 GCA_041666155.1 Treponemataceae bacterium | reverse complement strand
TCCACACAGCAGCTTGAGTCTTCGCAATACGCGTTCTGACCCGCGCAATAATGTTCTTCAAGTACGAAATCGGGCTTACCGCTCAGTTTGCGCTCGAGTTCTTCACGGTCGATTATTTGGTCGCACTTTGCGTTTTCGGGAGTGTTCATGCGATGAAGATACTGTTGAGGGATGCGAAAGGGCTAGGGAAATGAGGGTGATTATGAATCAGAGGAAATTTAACCGCAGAGGACGCGAAGGTACGCAGAGGTAAAGAAGGAGGAAAAATTTTGTTAATTTTTCTTCCTCTGCGTCCTCTGCGGTTATTTTTCCTACTTCTTTTCAAAAAGTATGCGTATACGAAAAGGCCACGCGGTTGAAGTACCAGTAAGCGCCCTCATAAACACGGAACCCGAAGTAACGGCTTTGGGTTGTTGCGTCGGTCCAGTCGGGACGCAACTTGAACTGGCCGAGCACCGCAAGGGAATCCTTTTTACCGAGTTCGATGTTGGCCAGCGCTCCTACCTGCAAAATCCGGAAATCCGAACCCCAACCGCCGGAAGCAATGGTGGATTTTTCACGGACCGATCCGAGGTATTCTTCACTTTCAAACAGGACGCCGACGAGGTTGAGCTTGAGCGGCATTTGATAGGCTAGGACGAAGGTGCTCAGGAACTTGGCGCCGTTGAAGTTATCAGCCTGATCCGCTTCCCATAGCCACGCCTGATCGGCGGTCGCACCGGTGAACGCTTTGTACTCGACTTTCGCCGTAGCAAGAAGAACAATGTGATTCCATTGACCCGGCGCGACGGCGGCAAAATCGAACTGGAAAGTGCCCGCGCCCCAGACGCCCCAGACAGCGCCACCGAAATTCGTCAGATCGATATCGTCTCCCGTCGGGAGGTTGAGGCCGAGACCGCGGAAAGGCCCGATCGACCAACCAGTTCCGATACCGGCTCCCGTGTCGAATACGAGGAAGGCGATGGGGGTAAAGGAAATTTGCCCTATCCCGTTCACGGAGACTGGGGACAGTTCGAAGGTAAACTTCCCTTTAATGCTGTTCCCGGAAAAAAGCGGACCCTCACCGACGAAAAAGGGAACGCGCTCGGAAATAGAGAAAGCAGCCTTCGCTTCGGCGCCGCCCCAGGTGGAACCTAAGTCGCGCTGCCCCGACGCACCTGAAATCATCGAATAATTCGGACTTGCGAAACCCGTTTCTTGGTAGCCCCAATGATGAGGAATGTAATACGCGGCCATAACATTTAATGACGTTTCTGTTGCGAAAGCCGCGGTTAAACAAAACAACGTGAAGAAAAGAACGAAAAGCGCACGCGGTGCGGTTATAATCCGTTTCATGAAGGCCTCCATACTTATGGTACGTTGAAGCGGCGGCGCGGTCAACTAAGCTACTTTTGTTTCCGCTCGGGAGAGCAACTGGGAACCTAACGCTTTTCCAGCATAAGGCGCGCCATCACCTTGGCGTCACCCAGGATGTTCGCTATGTCGGCGTATTCATTAGGCTGATGCGCGCTTTCATGGAGACAACTCCATACAACCGCATCGATGCCGGAGTTTCGCAGATACGCGCCGACAGTACCGCCGCCGATGCCCACAGGTCGCGTGGTTACGCCGTAAACGGCTTTCACCGCGGCGGACAAAAGACCGACGATCGGCGCGTTGGGTGACGTGGGATTGGATTCCACACTTTGCTGCGCGGTGTGGCTGATTCTCACCTTGCGCTTCGCTTCCACCTCACGCTCAATTTTTTCAATGACCGTCAGCACATTTTTTAGGGGAAAGCGCGGCAGGACGCGCATATCCATGTAAAAGACATCGTCGCCGGGGATCGTATTGACGTTCGGGACATTCGGCTCGCTTTTGGTCGGCTCAAAGGTGGAGCAGTCCGGATCGAACAAGGGATCGCGGTCCGGAAAGGCGAAAGCGAGCTCGTCGTGCAAGCGAACGGCGAGTTCCGCGGCGGCAAGATGCGCATTCGCGCCAAGGTCCGGCCGGGAACCGTGGCACTGGGCGCCTTTAGTCGTCATTTTGAGCCAGAGCAGGTTCTTTTCGGCAACCTCGATCGTCTCGCCTTTGTCATCCCCGCCGTCGGGGATGAGAACCATATCATCGGCGCGGAAGAGAGCGCGGTTTTCAAGAAGCCATCGGATGCCGAACTCGGAACCCATCTCTTCGTCCGCGACAAAAAGGAGCTTCACCGTGTGCGCGGGAGTGAGAACGCTTTCGACCAAAGCAAGTGCGGCAACGACGGAAGAACAAAGTCCCTGCTGGTTATCCTCCACGCCGCGCCCGAAAAGACGACCGTCTTTCATGACGACCTTCCAGGGATCGCTCTTCCAGAGAGAAAGCTCTCCCGGCGGGACTACATCCAGATGACTCATAATCCACAGGCGCTTGGAATCCGAGGCGCCCGGAATCGTCGCGATCAGGTTTGGCCGGATGCCGCCCGCCGCGCGAGAGTCGGGAGCGTCGTGACGTTCCAAATCAGTGATGCCGTGCGCGCGCAGCCAAACTTCAAGGGCTTCGCACTTTTCTTTTTCGCCCTGCCCGCCCGACTCGGGGGACAGCGCCGGGAAGCTCGTTAAAAGCGTTTCCAGCTCAACAACCGTCGGAGAACACTCTTCAATCCGGCGCAACACAGCATCGATCATATTCGCCCCCGAAAAACATACTCATTATTGACTCACACAAAGACACAAAGGCACTACGAAGAGAATATAAAAAATAACCACGAAAACACGAAGGCACGAAAAAAAATCGAAATTAAGAATTCGAGCTTCTTGATTCCTTCGTGCTTTCGTGACTTCGTGGTTCAACTTCTTCTTCATTCTCCGTGTCTTTGTGCCTCTGTGTGAAATTTACTAGTTTTTTACCCTTCGTGGTTCCTATTCATTTCTTTACGTTTTTACTGTACGCATCCCAGCTCGTGCGGACCAGGGTGTCGACGTCGGAATACTTTGCGGACCAACCAAGAAGCTCGTGCGCGCGCTTGGAAGAAGCGGTGAGCTTTGCGGGATCGCCGGGGCGGCGGCCCACGATTTCGGCGGGTACCAGGCGGCCGGTGATGCGACGCGCGGATTCGATCAGCTCCAGGACGGAGAGGCCCGCTTCGCTGCCGAGGTTCACGATAAGGCTCTTGTCGTTCTTGACTAGATATTCCAAAGCCGCGACGTGACCGACGGCGAGATCGGAGACGTGCACATAGTCACGCACACCCGTGCCGTCTTTGGTGTCGTAATCGTTGCCGAATATCTGAACCTTGGACCGCATGCCGATAGCGGCTTCCATAACAATGGGCAAAAGATTCGCGGGATTCCGTTCAAGCCCTGAAATCCGCCCCTTCACGTCGTAACCGGCCGCGTTGAAATAGCGCAGCGCCGCAAAGCGGATGTCCTTGAGCTTATCGTACCAAGCAAGGAAGCGTTCGATCTCAAGCTTCGTGAAACCGTAGTAGTTTTCAGGGTTAGTCGGATGATCCTCATCGATGGGGAGATACTTCGGCTCACCGTACGTTGCCGCGGAGGAAGAGAATACGACACGCTTGACGCCCTCTTCGCTTGCGGAGTTGAGAATATTCAGCGTGCCCGTGATGTTGTTGACCGAGTACTTTTCGGGTTTCAACATCGATTCGCCCGCGGCTTTGAAAGCGGCAAGGTGAACCAGAGCGTCGAAACCGCCCTTCATGACCGTACCGATGGAGGAGGTGTCAAGAATGTCGCCTTGTACGAATGCGGCCTCGGGAAAGAGGTTCGCTTTGAGACCGCTGGATAAGTTGTCAAATACCGTGACCGAATGGCCTTGATCCAAAAATTCACGCGTTACGTGGCTACCGATATACCCGGCCCCGCCGATGATTAGTACTTTCATAATTTACTCCTCTAAAAAATAACTTCTCTGATCATGCGTTTACCCGCAAAGCTTCGAGCTCGGCGGCGACGCGTTCCCAGGCGGCGCCGGCGGCGTCTATCCCAGCGCTTGCGGCATCGAGCTTTGATTGCACGGCCTTGCTTTTCGATCCGTCCGAATATACCTCAGGCCGGGAGATTTCGGCCTCAAGCGCCGTTTTTTCGGCTTCAAGTTTTTCCATCCGTAAGAGTATATCCGCTTCTTCCCGTTCTAAACGACGGACGGCGGCCTGGCGTTTTTTGTCGGCGTCCCGATAGTCCGAGGCGCTTCGGTCATCAGTTCCAGCGACATCAACCGCTTTCTTCGTGCCGGCGGACCCCGAATCCCCAGCCGCTGCCTCCGCCTTCTCCCGATCTATGCGATCCAGGTAATACCCGTAGTCCCCATAGAAGAGCCGCGGTCCCGCGGGTGAAAGTTCGAGCGTTTTTGTCGCCAGCGCTTCCATGAACGCGCGATCGTGGGAGACGAAGATGACGGTTCCCGGATAAGCGCTGAGCGCGTCAAGAAGCACGTCCTTTGAGTGAAGATCCAAGTGATTGGTCGGCTCATCCAGAATGAGCAAATTCACGGGGTGGAAGAGGAGTTTCAAGAGCGCGAGACGGCTTTTCTCTCCACCTGAAAGCACGGACACGGCCTTGTGCACGTCGTCGCCCCGGAACAGAAAGGCTCCGGCAAGATCACGCAATTTCGGAATGAGATCCGTAGGCGCGTCGGATTCCAGAGACTCTATCACCGAGAGGGAACCGGTCATTGTCTCCGCGATATCCTGAGAGAAGTAGCCGATCGAAATCCCGGTCCCCAGAATGACGCGACCGTCGTACGACGCGTCCACACTGGACAGGATTCGCAGTAACGTTGTCTTTCCCGCACCGTTTCGGCCGACGACGACGAGCTTTTCACCCGCTTCCACCACGAGATCCAAGTTTGCCAAAACCTGCCTATCCCCGTA
>JBAYHM010000345.1:0-4854 GCA_041666155.1 Treponemataceae bacterium | reverse complement strand
CCTTATTCGGAAAAAAGGAAAACTTCCCGGAATAACGATTTCCCGGAAATACCAGCTTGAGTACGGAGAGGCCGAAATTGAAGTTCATGAGGCCGACATCCCCAAAGGGAAGCGGGTCCTAGTCGTCGACGACCTTATCGCAACCGGGGGAACTCTTAAAGCAGCCACCGATCTCGTCGTTGCCGCCGGTGCTCAAGTCGCCGGTATTTTCGGCGTCGTTGGGCTTCCGTTTCTTAATTATCGCTCCATGCTCGGCGGCATTCCGATCAAGACCCTCATCGAATATCACGACGAGTAAAGAGGGCGTTCAAAGCCTTAGTATTGACATTTATACTATTTCGACGTATCTTTCCGACCGTCGTAAACGCGATCTTTCCCCGGTTGTGTAATGGTAGCACGGCAGACTCTGGATCTGCTTGTGGGGGTTCGAATCCTCCCTGGGGAACTACCCAAAAAGGCCCCTTCGTCTATCGGTTAGGACAAAAGATTCTCAATCTTTAAAGAGGGGTTCGACTCCCCTAGGGGCTATCGAAAATGTTTTAAGCCGGCCCAATGGGTCGGCTTTTGTATATTGTGCCCCTAGGGTTTTTCGTATCTCTTGTCTCCGCGTTGACCGCATGACCATCCTCCACTATAGTAACAATATATGGACACTGCCGATAATTTCGATCGTCTTGTCTCGGAGTTGTCCCAGGGTGAAAGGCGAGAATTATTTCGCAAGCTGGAATCCCAGGAAATAGTTTCTTCGGCTCCTCTGTTTCGTGCAGAAGAGCTACCCGAGAGCGTTGTTGTTGAACGGCGTTTTCGCGAAGCGCCCTTGTTATTAAAACTGTACCTTCGACTGCTTTCCGTCTTTCTACAAAAGACGCCGATAAAAATATTTGAAAGTCGATTGATCGCGCATATTGGGGCGGCAATCGAACATCGATACTCAGGGTTGTTTGATCATAAACGAAATCTTCTGCTCAATAGAATGTACAAAGAACTTGTTTTTTTGAAAGAAAGTTCACGTTTCTTCTACGACGCCCTTGATGGAAGCGTTGTTCGCGATAAGGGTGCCTTTTTTGCGTTTCTCGCCTCTTTGGAATTGGATGTCGTTCATCAGCGGCTGATTACCGAAACGGATCCGGACGCTTATGCGTCAACTAATTCCCAAGCCACCGAACCCGAAATCCGCCAAGCCGTTCATAAAGCGCTTGAATCGATACTTGAGACCATAGATGAAGCGCAACGGGCGGTCATGTACCGAAATGTTCGATCTCTTTTCTGCGTTAAGGAACTCGCTTCCTTCCTTTTTGACAGGACTTTATCCGCATTTTCCGGTTCTTTAGATAGCAAAACGTGTCCCGCGTATCTTTTACTCGATCAATTGATGGTACTCAACGATATTCTCTATTCTTTGGACTTTCCTCCCTCAATGCCGCTCTTGGAATCCTTGTTTGTTTTCGATCTACAAGACCAAGTTGGCGCAGAGGGCTTTGATTTAGAACTCGAGACCAAAAAACTTGTCACGAAAGCTGAAGAAGCGTTGATGAGAATCAGACAATTCAATCAGAACGTACCCCTCACCGCCATGCTGCGTTGTTGTTCGTGCAATCTAGCCTACCTTCCCGCCGCGATAACAGGGGGTGAGGATTGGTTTGCGACTTATCGAGATTTTTGGAAGAAGCGAATCGATGAGCGTTTTGCGATTTTTATAAAGCATCGCCGTAGGGAACAGCTCGAAGAGTCCTTGAGCGCGCTATTCAACGGGAAGCCTTTACCGCGTTTGAATTTCCTTTCGGTGGCCTCTGATGATGCGCCGAATGTGCGGAATGCTTTTATGCTCACCTTCTTGGCAGGCTTTTGCCATACTATTTTCGTGGATGAGATAAGTAGGGCCTTGAAGATTCTTTTGCTTGACGGCGAATTCTACAAAAAAGACAACCGTATAGAGTTTACAGACGCCTATAATGAACTTCTGAAGCTGGAAGACTCAATTCTAGGTCTTGAAAAAAAACTATCGCCGGAAGGTGAGATCGGCAAACGCTTTGAACTGTCCCGCAATGAAATTATTGCTTTGCCGCTAAAGCGACGAAAAAACGCCGCTTTGCAGATGGAAGTCGATTCGGAAGCAGCTTCAATAATCGATCGTGCCGGACGATCTCTGCGTTCGATTGCCGGCGTTCTCGGTGGTGTTCTTCACGGAGAGGTCGGCGGAAAATACGATACTCTTTCAAATATGGGTACCTTGTCCGGGAGAGGGACGAGTACTTTCATCTCCTCGCTCCGAAACGCTTTACAAAAAACAGAGAAAGCGGTACAAATGCTCGGAGAAATTGAAGCGCTGGAGTCGGTTCGCTAGCTATGTTTCTAGTTCCTTTTTCTTTAGAGTCGGTGCCAGGGGCTCTCTCCGCTCGATTCTCTTTCATGCTGAATGGGAATCCCTGGTACGGTTCGGATGCGCGGCGACCTCTTTTTTGTGCTTTATCTCTGCGTCCTGCCGGCGAAATGGGCTTCAATCACGAACAAGCCAATCCGAATCGAACGCGTCTTTTTTCGCTCTTCGGCATTGGCGGTGAACGGATTGCGGCGCGTACGCAAACACATTCTAAAGACGTTTGTGTCTTGGACTCAGGCTGGGCGTCGAACGAGTTTTTACCTCCCGGTGACGGTTTCGCGACTAACGACTCGTCCTTGGTTCTTTCCGTAACAGTAGCCGATTGTCTACCGGTTTTTTTAGCGGACACGCGGTCAGGGGCTGTCGCCCTGCTTCATTCCGGTTGGAAAGGAACCGGAATCGTGCTCAGCGCCTTGTCGATCATGAAGGATCGTTGGGGGACTGATCCGGGGAATGTTTCGGCGGTGCTGGGGCCGTGTATTCGCGCATGCTGCTATGAGGTGGACGCGAAGCGCGCACAGTTGTTCGAAGCGGACTTCGGTGAAGTTTCCTCGGGGAAAACGCTTGGTTCCGCGGTAAAACGCGTTGGTGAACGTTTTTTCATCGATCTGCAGGCGGCTAACGCCGCGCTATTGGAATCGGCAGGTGTGGAAAATATCGCCGTTTGCCGTGATTGTACGTACACCGATGACCGGTTCGGATCTTTTCGTCGCGAAGGGCACGGTCGATTTACTCGGATGGTCGCCCTGCTTGGACGGCTACCCTAATTTGCAGGAGTAAACAGCATGCAAGACATAAAAGACTCTTGGCGAGAGCGCGTCGCGGTCGCTTTGAGTGCCGTCTGTGAAGCCTCCGGCCTTGCCGCGGTCTCCGCCGACCAAGTAATCGTAGAAAAACCGCCGAAAAGCGATCTCGGCGATATCGGCTTTCCGATGTTCGCGTACGCGAAGACACTGAGAAAGGGACCGCCCGTCATCGCTCAGGCCGTTGCCGCTTGGCTTTCCGCCGATGCTCCATCGCTCGCCCTCGGTGAGGCGAAGGCGGAAGGACCGTACGTCAACGTGCGCATCGCAAAGAGCGCCGTCGCGGCGAAAACCTTATCCGCCGCCCTAAATCCATCTTCTCATTTCGGCTTGCCCGGCACTTTGACCGGTAAACGAATCATGGTGGAGTTTTCAAGCCCGAACACCAATAAACCGCTGCACCTCGGTCATCTGCGTAACGATGTTCTTGGGGAAAGTATGTCCCGGATCTTCGCCGCGTGCGGCGCACAGGTGAGAAAGGTCTGTATCATCAATGATCGGGGCGTCCACATCTGTAAATCGATGCTGGCCTATGCCAAATTCGGTGAAGGGAAGACTCCTGAGTCCGAAGGTATAAAAAGTGATCGCTTTGTCGGTGATTGGTACGTCCGATTCCACCAGTGGTTAAAGGAAGACCCCACGGCTGAAGCCCAGGCACAGGAACTGTTGCTCAAGTGGGAAGCCGGTGACGCCGAAACAACCGCTCTCTGGAAGCGGATGAACGAGTGGGCGGTTGCCGGTATGAAGGCTACCTACAAACGTACGGATGTGTCCTTCGATTCGTATTATTACGAAAGCCAGACGTATTTGAAGGGCAAGGAAGAGGTCTTCAAAGGTCTTGAGAAAGGCGTTTTTTACAAAGAAGAGGATGGATCGGTCTGGATTGATCTTACCGATGAGGGGCTGGATAAGAAGGTCCTGCTTCGAAAAGACGGCACCGCTCTCTATATGACTCAAGATATCGGTACAGCGATTTATCGTCATCGTGATTGGCCTTTTGATCAGCTTGTGTACGTTGTCGGTTCGGAGCAGCAGTATCACTTCAAAGTCCTTTTCCGTGTTCTTGAAAAGTTGGGTTTTGAGTGGGCGACCTCACTATTTCACCTTTCTTACGGTATGGTGAACCTTCCTGAAGGAAAGATGAAGAGTCGCGAGGGTACTGTTGTAGACGCGGATGACCTTATCGATAAATTGCGGGATCTTGCGTTGGAAGAAATTCGCGAAAAAGGAAGGGAAGAGGCTGTCGGAGATCCCGATCTTATCGCTGAAAGCATTGCGCTCGGCGCGTTGCACTACTTTCTGCTGCAGGTTTCTTCAAGCAAGGATATGTTGTTCGATCCTAAGGAATCGCTTGCCTTCAATGGAAATACAGGGCCGTATCTGCAATACATGGGAGCGCGAATTTCATCCATGCTCGCCAAAGAAGCGGGCAGCGCGGCGGCGAAGGGAACGATCCGTCCGGAGCTTTTGTCCGGGGAAGCCGAATGGGAACTTGTAAAGGCGATTTCCGAGTACTCAGCCGCGGTTGCCGAAGCCGCCGAACGTATGGATCCTTCGGCCCTTACTGCCTATTTGTACGATTTATCGAAAGCGTTCCGCCGTTTTTACCACGATTGCCCTCTACTCAACGCGGAGGATGCCGATGTCGCCTCTACGCGGCTCGCACTCGCT
>JBAYHM010000344.1:0-4870 GCA_041666155.1 Treponemataceae bacterium | reverse complement strand
TGCGTGGACACGTGGACGACGCGGAGTTTTCCTTCCGCGAGCATCATCGTGTAATTTTTGGTGTTGGTGAATTCGGCGTATATTTCCGTGTGCCCGGTGTAATGGTAACCGGCCATGTTCAGCGCTTCCTTGTTCAGCGGGCCGGTGACGGTCGCGTCCACCTCGTTGGCCATCGCCAGCTCGATGACTTTCTTCACGGCGTCGAAGGCGGCTTTGCCGCACATCGCCGAAACCTTTCCGTGCACGAGCTTGGAAACGTCCACGTCTTTGAGGTCCACCACATCGATGGTGCCGTATTCGAACTTGGCTTGGGACACTTTCTGTATGGCGTTGATCTTGAAATTCTGTTTGGCGATCTTGACCGCCTGCTCCATTACCGAAGCGTCCCCGGTAACCAGGGGGCGGCACTTCTCGTACACTTTTTTGTCGGCCAAGGCCTTCACCGCGATCTCAGGACCGACGCCCGCGGGATCTCCCATCGATATGCCGATAATCGGCAGTTTGTCGCTCATGTTGTTTACTCCTTACGCTCCGCGCAAACCAATGAAAGTATTTTTGCCAGGGCGTCCTGATCGCCGAAGCCTCCGGACTTAGAAATGAAATACATGCGCCGTTTGAAAACACTTGAGCGAAAATAACCGAAGGGTAATCCCGGAAGTATTTCCGTGACGAAATCGATGCACACCGCACCGAAAGCCGCCGCGGTCTTGCCCGCGGTATCGCCGCCGGAAGCGAAGAGAAATCGTGATTTTCTGAACTCCGCGGTCGCGAGGGCGACTTCACTGAGAAAATGGGATATTGCATTTCCGGATGCTTTATCCGAAGCATCCACTGACCCCGCCGAGTCCAAACCACTGGTCCGCAACAACAGAGCCCTCGATTTGGGCGCTGTATCAACGAGACCTAAAACTCGCCGTTTTTCTTCGTCAGGGTTTGCCAAGATCGCTCCGGAATCCACCACGATCTCTTCAACTTTTCCGGTCTTCACCAAATGCCCGCACTGGGCGGCGCTCGTCGGCGTTACGGAACCGATGACAAAAATAGCTTTACCGCAAGGTATCCGAGGCAGTGTTGGTTTTTCGGAAACTGTGTTGCCGGCAATAGCCTCGGCCAATCCCGAAGATCCCGCAAAAAGAAGGCCTCCCGGCACGTTAATTCCGGCTACGATTTTGAGGTCATCCATCGTTTCCGCGTCCGCCACGAATACCCGCGCTCCGTGGGATGTTTCGAAACGGATCTTATCGTTCAAAGACTCTCCGCCCGAACGCACTAGTTCAAGCGGCAGCTCCCGAACCGTGTTCGGAAATCGCCGTTCCATCAATTTTGAAACTCGCGACTCCGTCATCGGATTGAACGGATCGCGTGAAAGGGAAGTTGTAGAAATCGGCTCTCCGGCAATCCGACAAATTCCACCGCTTACCGTTCGTTTATTCCGCGGGGCGGAAGGGGCCACGACCGCGATACGATAGCCGGCAGCGTCCATCAGCGCCGCTATTTCATCCGCGGGGTTCCCTCTCATCGTTGAATCAATTTTTTTAAAAAAAGTGTTCGCTCCCGCGGCGCATAACGTTTTTCCGACCGAAAACACTTTCTTGTACGCCTCATCGGCCCGCGCTTGGCGGCTATCCGTATCGATCACCACCGCCGCCAACGACCAGGTTCCGAGACTTACCGGCGGTTCTTTCAGGAACAGCCGGACAGGTTTGCCGACGCCCCCGAATTGAACCGCGGAATCACCGGCTCCCGTAAAATCATCAGCTATAACGCAAATAATCGGTTCCATATTTCTCGCTACCACGGTGAAGATCGATACTTGAACACAATTCGCTTTACGGTTTGATCGCTACACGCAGGCAGTCATGGCTGGACGCCGCAAGCGTAAAACCCTCATGCCATTTTTCAAGCGGGAACTCGTGAGTCACCAAGGACTCCAGCTCT
Source organism: Treponemataceae bacterium (assembly GCA_041666155.1). GTDB lineage: Bacteria > Spirochaetota > Spirochaetia > Treponematales > Breznakiellaceae > SZUA-426. The sequence continues at coordinate 2,932 of JBAYHM010000344.1, read as the reverse complement.
ACGCGCCCTGTGGAGGCGAAAAATACAGCCGTATGCCAATCGTACGGAATCTGGGAAATTTCTCCGCGAATGTCGATTTCTTTGACGATGATCTTATGCGTATCCACCGGGGCGATAATTCCGCCTTTTATTCCGCCGCCCGCCCACATGACGCGCCCGCCCTTCCTGACGATATCGAGGGACTCGGCGATAGGTTCAACGGCGCCGGTATTCTCAAGAACAACATCCACGCCGATGCCGCCCGTCATTTCCGACACTTTCTGCCTGAGGTCTTCTTTTTCCACGTTCACGATGACGTCGGCGCCTAATTTCTTAGCCATCAACAGACGATACTTCTCATCGCGGGTAACGCCGCTCATGAGGATGGGGCCCGCGCCGATCGCTTTACAAACCTGCAGCATCAGAAGACCGCGCGCGCCCGGCCCGAGAATCGCGACCGACTCTCCAGCCTTCACGCCCATTCTCGTGATGATGCTGTGTATCGATCCGGCGGTCGGTTCCATAAGAACAGCGGCCTTGGAGGAAACATTCGGGGGAATTTTGTGCAGCTGCCATTCGGGCCACATTGTGTACTCGGCAAAGCCGCCGCCGGTCATAAAATGAGCGCGGCCTTCCATCGGCTTGAGCGTGTTGCAAATGTTGTAGCGTCCTTCCCGACAAGCCGGACAATGTCCGCAGTAGTTTGTCACGATTTCGTGAACTACACGATCGCCGGGTTTTACGCGGGTCACTTCCTTACCAACCTCGCGAACGATGCTCACAATTTCGTGTCCGCTAACGACGGGAGCGGGAACGTGTTTGACCGTGGCTTTCTCTTTTTCGTCCGCAAGAAACTTATGGATATCGCTTCCGCAAATACCGCAATACTCCACCTCAACAAGCACGTCGTGCGGCGCGTACCGAGTCTGCCCGATCTTCGGCACCGGCACATCCTGCAACTTAAGCTCACCGCTCGGGTACGCAACTAATCCTTTCATCGTTTCCGCCATACCTACCTCCTGCCCATTCATTCATTGCAAATCTTAAGCCGCGTTCAGAGTACGGAAGCGGCGCTTAGCCTATTCAAACGCATAAACAATACTCTAATATTTAAATTTAAAATTTAAAAAGAGCAGAATTGATCGGATTGATTTAACCAACACAATAGTACTTTGCTCCCTGTTATCGATTATGCTGTTTCGGTTTTGGACACCGAGAGTAACCCGTTGTGCTCAAATTCTTTTCTAACTCGTTCCCGATGATTATTAAGATGCTTACGCAGGTTCTCGACTCCCTCGTCCACATGGCCTTTTTTCAAAGCGGCCAGAATCCGCTCATGGTCTTTGATACTGCTTCGGGCGACATCTTCAATATGGTCGGCCTGGGATAAATGTCTGCTGATGTTGATCACGAGATATAGATCGCTCAGGATATCCTCTATCCAAGGATTCTCAGAACTGGAATACAATATTTGATGAAAAACGTAATCTGTTTTGAAGAAACCTTTAAAGTCGCCCGCTTCAACGACTTTTTTGGAAGCGTTCAGTGAGGCGCTCATCCTTGCGACCAATTCCGAGGGATTTTTTTCGGAGGCCTTCCTCAAAGCCAGTTCTTCCAAGGCAAGCCGTACGTCGATGAGGTTGTCGATTTCTTCCCAAGTGAACTTCCTGACCGTGTAGCCTTTCCAATGCTTTCTTTCCAGGATTCGCCGTTCCGCCAATCGTGAAAGGGCTTCCCTGACCGTCAAGCGACTGACCCCTAAACGCTCCGAGAGTTCAAGATCGTTAATCCTATCTTCCGGTTTCCAATATCCCCTTCCGATGCCTTCACTGATGATTTCAGCGATACTTTCCGCGCGACTTGTTTTTTTAACGACTTCAGCGAAAAAGTCATCACTATCGCCGCCGCCGTATAAGTTTAAATTCTGATTCATGCTTTTTCCATCCGGTAAAAACGCGACCCATTCAATCCGCGTTTTCAATTGGCTACCGTTATCGATATACAAATTATAAATCTGAATTTAAAATTTAGCTAGTTAAATTTTAAATTTAACTATTTTATTTTCAGCACCGACGAGAACCGGCGCTACTACGCCTCCACCACCAACCCTTCCCGGGCCATCATGATTTCCATCGTCGTTTTTCTGGCGACTTTGGCGCGGTACTCAATCTCCAGGGCTTCAAGTTCGTCGTCGGTGCGGTTGGGATCGTGATGGAACATGACTAGCTTTTTCACGCTTGCCTTGTTTGCCGCGTTGATCCCGTGCTCATAGGAAGAATGGCCCCATCCGATTTTTCCGGCCTCGTATTCTTTTTTCGTGTATTGCGTATCGTGGATAAGAATATCCGCGCCTTTGTAAAAATGCAGAATCTTCTCGTTCTCTTCCTTCGCTACCAGTTCGCCTTCCTTGGCCGCGTCCTCGTCGTAATTGAGATCCGCGGGATCAGTCGGAAACACATTGCGGAAGGGTTCATTGTCGTACGCGGTGACAATCGATTTGCCTTGGTACTCGAAGCGATAACCGAGGCAAAGAATAGGATGGTTCAGGTACTTTGTCCGAACCGAAAGGCCGCCGCCTAAATCCAGCGCGGTTTCCTTGAGTTGGTCGTATTCGATTTGCGCGGAAAGTTCGGACTGCCTGACCGGCCAATAGCGATAGGAAAGCTGCGCCCCGATTATCGATTCAAGGGTATCGTCTTCATAGGAGACGGGCCCTCGGATACGCAGCTTGGTGGTTGGTATGAATATGGGCGTGAACATAGGAAAGCCCATGATGTGGTCCCAATGCGTATGAGTGATGAAGATGTCCGCATTTATGGGGCCTTTCTTGAAATCGGTTCCCATCAGGTGGTCACCGAGCGGCTTGAGTCCTGTGCCAAGATCAACAATGACCAAGCGATCGTCCGCCCTGATTTCAAGGCAGGAAGTGTTTCCGCCGAATTTAACCGTGGCG
>JBAYHM010000343.1:0-4888 GCA_041666155.1 Treponemataceae bacterium | reverse complement strand
CTCGGCGCGAACCCCACGCCGATGCCGTTCAGCGAGGTATTCACCGCCATGCAGCAGCGGACCATCGATGGGCAGGAGAACCCGATCCCCACGATCTATCTTTCCAAGTTCTCTGAAGTTCAGAAATTCGTTACGCTCACCGGACACGTGTACGGACCGCACATCTTCCTCTTCAACAAGAAGCTGTTCGATTCCCTCCCCGCCGCGGATCAGAAGGTTTTCCTTGAGGCCGGACAAGAATCGGCTAAGTTCCAGCGCGCTATGAACCGCAAGATGAACTCGGAACAGATCGGCAAGCTCCGCGAAGCGGGCATGACCGTTACCGAACTCTCCGCGGATCAGAAGAAAGCTTTCCAGGACGCGTGCGCCTCAGTGTACACGACCTGGGTTCCGAAGATCGGCCAAGCATTGGTTGATGAAGTCATTAAGACCGTCGCCGACGCGAAATAACGCCGCAGCCGTTTAATCAGCTGTAAACGGGAACGGTGTCCTTTACGGATGCCGTTCCCGTTTTTTTTGAGGGAGGCCTTTCGTGACAAGCAGAGAACGCTTTCTCGCCGCGGCACACCGAACAAAACCCGATTCAGTTCCCGTCGCTCCATATATGGGCAACTTCGGCGCCGCGATCGCGGGTGTTCCTATCGGCATCTATAATACCGATGGCCCGGTGATGGCTCGCTCTCAGATCAAGGCTTGGGAAATACTCGGTCAGGACGTTGTCGTCGCCCAGTCCGACGGATACTATATCGCCGAAGGTTTCGGCTGTCGGATCAACCAACCGCTTGATACTACGCCGCACTTGGTGAAACCCGCCGCCGCGACGTTGGCCGAGGCGTGTAGTTTGAAAGTCCCCGATCCCCGTACCGATGGACGCATGCCTGTCTACATTGAGGCCGTGCGTCGTCTGAAAGAGCATTTCGGTGATAGGGTCGCCATCAGGGCAACCGGTACCGGACCTTTTTCCCTGGCCAGCTATCTGACCGGCGGCACGGAGAATTTCCTTATGGAGATCGCGTCCGCCGAGATGGAGGGGGATGCGGAAAGTGAGAGGAAACTCAAAATCGTCATGGAGCTATCCTCCGACGCGTTGATCTCCTTTTTGAAAGCTACAATTGCCGCGGGTTCGGATATCGCGCAAGCCGGGGATTCATTAGCGTCCTTGAGTATGATATCGCCGACGATCTACGAGAAATATGTATTCCCGTACGAAGTGAAAGTATTTCAGACGATTAATCCGATCATCCACGAGCGGGGCGGGGTGACGCTGCTGCATATCTGCGGCGATACGACCCGGATTCTCCCACTCATGTGCCGCACCGGCGCGGATATTTTAGAGATCGATTCTTTGGTCGATATCGGCGAAGCCCGTAGGAATTTCGGCGACAAGGTCGCGTTCATGGGCAACATCGAACCGTCCAGCGTCCTCTTCCAGGGCACGCCCCAAGCGGTCTACGATGAATGCGTCTCCTGTCTCAACGCGGCGAAGGCGACCGAGGGCGGCTTCATCCTCGGCTCAGGCTGTGAAGTTCCGCCCAACGCTCCGCTTGAGAACATGAAAGCGATGGTGCGCGCCGCGCGCGAATTCGGCCGCTGACGTCGTCATCATAGCTGACGTCGTCACCAACGCAACAGGCCTGGTCTAAACCCGGTCCCAGGCCTGTTTGAGCACTCGTTTCGCGTTGGCGACTACCAGATCGGGATCTTCGTCGCCTACGGGTTTCACCTCAAAGCTGACGATCGGCCGCTTCTTTTTATTGAGGAACCCGATTGAGAGGAGCACCTGAAGGTATTCGACCAGCTCGTCCACGTCGTTCTCCCCGCCGGGGAAGCCGAAGCGCGGGTGCATGTCGCCGTAGGCCGTCATGGACGGCTCTTTGACAACGCAGTTTCCCATGTGCGCGTGGACAATGTAGTCCTTGATCGGCAGGAGCGACTCTTTAATTGTCTCGTGCAAAAGCGGGATGTGGCTGAGGTCTACCATAAGGCCGAAATTGTCGTGCTTTTTGCGGACGTCTTCGGCGTAGCGCTTGGCCAGGGCAACCGGACCGATAATCGATTTCTTATCGATGTCGTAATCGAACACTTCCAAGGCCACGCCCATGCTTCCTTTTGAAGCGGCGTACGCGCAAAGTTCGTTGGTGGATTCCACCAGCGCCTGATAGGAAGCTTCTTTCGTGGCTTCCTCGTATTTGCCGCTGAGGAACGCGAAGCCGGTTGCGCCCTGCTCGTAGGCTTCATCGATACCTTCTTTCAGGTTCGCAAGAGCTTTTTTGCGATTCTCGACGTTGAGGTCGTTGATATTCTGAGCGGTGGTCAGCAGCCGGGGCTGGGCCCCGTAGGCGAGAACCAAGTGCGAAACATCGATTATTTTCTTTACGTTCTTGCGGACCGCGGGATCCTTGACCCAGGTCATCTCGACTGCCTCAAAGAACTCATCGAGAGCGATTTTTTTAAGAGTTTCCTCGATGGGACCCTCGCCTTTAATCACATTCGGGTAGGCCATGAAGTGGATCAATCCCACTTTCATGTACTGGCTCATGGGCTCGTTCATTCGGCTTCCTCCTGAGATAGCAACCTGTTCCGGTCATCGTACCACCGTAGGTCCAAAATGGCAATCGGACGGAAGGTGCTGAATAGGTATCGGTTTGTTTGCTTTATTTTCTCAGAAAAGAACGTTCCACGCTCTTGAGGTGGGTCAGCATCGCCTGGGCGGCGGCTTTGTGGTCGCCTTTCTTCACGGCGGAAAGAACATCTTCATGCTCTTGAGTGAAGATCTCCCCGCGGCCGCTTACTTCAAGGCTCTTTTCTTTCATTATCCGCCACATGTGCGTGGACATCTGCTCGGTGATGGCCAGCATGGATCGATACAGGATTTCATTGTGAGCGCCACGGGCGATAGCCAGGTGAAGGTTCCTATCCAGTTCGTACTCGCGTTTGCCTCCGGTAGTATCGGACCGAAGCGCGTCCAGTGCCGCGTCCATCTGCGCTATTTCGCTTTCCGTGGACCGCTTGGCCGCGAGGCTCGCCATTTCCGGTTCAATGACGCGCCTGGCTTCAAGGAATTCAAAAGGATTGTCCGCGTTGAAGTCCTCTTTCCGGACAAGCGGTAGGTGGGAGAGCGCGTCCTCGCGAATAAAGGTCCCGATGCCGTGCTTGACTTCAATCAAACCGATCGCCTCAAGCACGCTGAGCGCCTCGCGCAACGATTGGCGGCCGATGTTCAAGGTGTCCGATAGAGTACGCTCGGAGGGCAGCCTTTCACCGCCTTTCAGTTCGCCGCTTTCAATATGGCCGCTGATCTGGGCGACGATCTCCGCGTACGTTTTCGTTTGCTTGACGGCTTTGAAGCGCTGCACTTTGTTATTTTTCGCCGCGTTTCTTGCGGGCGTCCTCCGCCTTTCGGGAAATCTTGTTCCAGACGCCGGAGAGTCCCATGGCCTTCTTCGCGGCGCTCAGTGTTTCCCGGGCGACTTCCCGCATCTTGAGCGTACCGTCGTAGATGATTTCATCGACGAAGCCGGATTTTGCGGCGGCGGCCTCGCGTTTTTCACGGATGGGCGCGAGGAAGGCGTTGAGCGACGCGGCCAGTTTTTCCTTGACCTCCACGTCGCCGACTTTTCCCGCGCGATAGCGGGTCTTGAGGTCTTCGATTTCGGCTTTGTTCTTATTAAACGCGTCGTGGTAGGCGAATACGGGGTTCCCTTCCGGGTTGCCGGGTATATCGGCGCGGACGCGCGCGGGATCGGTGTACATCGACATGACCTTTTTGGTCACGGTTTTTTCATCGTCGGACAGGTAGATGGCATTCCCGAGGCTTTTTGACATTTTCGCACTACCATCGGTGCCGACCAAGGTGGGGACATCGCCTGAAAGGACGTCGGGGATGGGGAAGGTCTCCCCGTACATGAAGTTGAAGCGCCGCGCGATTTCCCGGGTCAATTCCACGTGTGACTCGTTGTCTTTTCCGACGGGGACCAAATGCGCGCGGGGGAGGAGAATATCGGCGGCTTGAAGGACGGGGTAGTTCAAAAGGCCCAACGGCATCTCTTCCAGTCGCGCGTTTTGCGCCATATCTTTCAATGAGGGGATTCTCTGGACGCGCGGTACGCTGACTAGATTTCCAAAGATGAGGTTGAGTTCGGCTGTCTCGTGGACGCCGGACTGAAGAAAAATAGTCGAGCGAGTGGGATCGATACCGCAGGCGACGTAATCGAGCACCATTTCGCGCGCGTTGGCGGCGATTTCTTCTATATGCTCTTTTTCAGGTTTGGTCGTGAGCATATGGAGATCCGCGATTATGAAAAAGCACTCGTATTCGTCCTGCAGGCGGACGCGATTTACGAGGGAGCCGACGTAATGACCGAGGTGGAGGCGGCCGGTAGGGCGGTCTCCGGTGAGGATGCGCTTTCTTTCCATGGTGGTTTCAGTCTACACCGGGTGCGCCTTTCGCGGCAATGTGGTTTGCCGGTTGACAACAGAGCAAACCGAGGCCACTCTGGGCTTAATGTGGGACAATGGCAAAAGTTTGAATAATGCGAAGAATGAAAGCGATCTGGTAACGAAGACGACTAAGAATAGCGCGTTCGATCGTCGAATTTTGCTCCTTGCGCACCTGTTGAGTGCCGCGTTTGTAATTCTCTTGTGTGTGTACGGGGATACGCCTTCGTATCAACGGTTCGGTGTCCAAATCGTCGTAATCGTTGTTTTGTCATTTCTATCAGCGCGCTTTCTGTATGCGAATACCAGAAAGTCGCAGACGTTCATTATTTTCTATTTTCGGGTGACTTTCCTGGTTATCGCTCGGCTGATGATCGATGAGGATGACCTGATCTTCGGTCTGCTTTTGCTCCTGCCGTTCGCGGCCGATTGCGTCACTTGTTTTGGTCCG
>JBAYHM010000342.1:0-4891 GCA_041666155.1 Treponemataceae bacterium | reverse complement strand
GCCGCCGTTCAGCACGGCAACCGCATCCGGTGATGAGAAGTCGTTGACGCCGGCTTTCAGCTCAATGATTGAAACGCCGTTGAAGTCGCTCGCACTCAGAGTAACGGGAAAAGCGGAGGCGCCGTTCGTGCGGACGTTTGCGGCCGGTGTTTCAAAAGCGGCTTCAGGAGCCACGCGATCGATCCAGAAATTGACGGTCGCTTCCGCTGAAACGTTTCCGGCGTTGTCGGTGGAACGCGCTCGGACTGTCTTGGTCCCTTGCGAACGCAATACGGCGTAAGGGTTGCTTCCGTCGTCGCGCAAATCCATGTCGGCGGTCCAGGTTGTCGGGCCGGTCATAAGGGTCCAAACCGTCTCACCGACGGGAGACCATTCAACTTTGACGATACCCGAAGGCGCGGCGCCTGCATCGGCCGCCGTCGCCTTGAGGGACGTGCTGTTCTCTCCGAAATACGCGCTCCCGGTCGGCGCGGTGATCACCGGGGCGGCGGGAGGGGTTCTATCCAGGAAAATGGAAAGGTTCGCCGTCGTAGCCGCGGTATGGGGATTGCCCGCCGCATCCCAGGCGATGATCCGATAATCGTATTGTCCTTCGGTATCGGCGCCGCCGAAGGTCTTGGTCCAGGTCCACGCGAACGGAAGCGTCGGCGACGATGCGTCCAGCGTTGCCGCGACGGTGAAACTGCCCGCGCCGGGAGCTTTTTCCTCAACGACTACCCTCGCGATCGCGAGGGTATCGGTAGTTGTGCCCGACAGGACTGTCGAACCGCCACCGCGGTAGATGAGCGCGGAGTACGCGACGGCATCCGCGGTAAGGCCTGAAAAGGTCGGATCGTTCTTATCGATACCGAAATCACGCGTCAGGTCCGCCGAGGCATTCCCCGCGTTATCGGTAGCGATCAGGTGTAGCGTCTTTTCCCCTTCGGCGACGGCGGAGGAGTCGTACGAATGCGACCAAGTGCCCGATCCGACGGACGCCGCCAGCCAATCTCCAGCGATTGGATCGACACCCTTAACCGTTACGGCGACTTGAACCGCGGCCACGCCGGAACCGCCGTCGGTGACTGTTCCGCTCAAGGCGAGAACGCCGCGGTGCCAATAAGCGGCGGAGGTCGCTACGGCGGAAACGGGAACGGAGACCGCTGTTGTCGGAGGGGTAATGTCGTAGACGACGGAAACGGGAATCTTGGACGTCGTCGTCGTTTTGCCGAACTCATCGGCGGCGCGAAGGTAAAGGCCGCTCACGTTTTCCGTCAGGCTGACCGACCAGGCGCCGTGGTTGACGAAAGCGCCGACCGCCGTCCAGACCGTTCCGTTGAGCGAATATTCGACTGAAGCCAGGGCGGATCCATCGCCCACCGTACCGGACAACACAAAAGCGGTTTTTCGGTATGCCGTACCACCGCCGTACGCGGATCCATCCAAGGACGTGAAATCGATGGACGGCGCGCCGAGATCCACCCAAAAAGTCGCCGACGCGTGGAGAACCTTTGCGGCGTCGGTTATTTGCGTTCCGGAAACGCCGTTCGTATCAAGAATGCTTACTTGAACAAGCTGCGCGATCCCTTCGGTCGCGGCCGCCCCGCTCAAGGTATAAGCGACCGACTTCGCGATGCCGCCGGTAGCCCCTGAATGCGTGACCGTTGCCCAGGAAGTCCAATTCGTGCCGCCGTCGGAGCTGAAGCGCAGCTGGAGCGCGTCTGCCGCTATGCCGTCGTCGTCCTCTATCTCAAGAGCGAAAGCGGTTGAGTCAAGACGGTTGTCTTTCGGATTGACCTTCGTCGGGTCGATGGACGTCAGGCGGACGATCGGCTTGTCCGTATCCTGGTCGGCAGTGAGCGCGATTGTGGAAATCGTCTCGTTGCCGGCGCCATCGCGGGCTCGGATGGACAGCGTCGTCGCGACATCCTCGGTCATAGTTGTCGTGTTCTTCGTGATAGTCCAGGAACTCAGGTTGCCGGTAAAAGCGGTGTAGTCGGGATCTCCCTGGAACATATACGCGACCGACGCCAGAGGGTTGGCGTCATTCGCGGTGCCCTTGATCGTGATCGTGCCGTTCACTTTTCCGCTCAAGAGGTTTCCGCCCACGTCGTAGACCGGATCGATTATGGGCGTTACGCCGGTGAAGCCGATAGTCGGCGCATCGGCGTCGATAGTAACGGTATAGGCCTGAATATTCAGCTTATTGAACGTGTCCGTCGCCCGGGCGTTCACAGACAAGGTTCCGGAAACCGCCGCGCCGGTGTTGAACGTATAAGACCAGATTCCGGCGTTCACGGAGACCATCACGTAGCTTGTCCCGCCGTCTTTGGACAGCTCGACGTACTGATGGGTGAGGGAATCCAGCGGATCGGTCCAGGTCTTCAGACCGTTCGCGTCCGACGCCGTACCGGTGAGCGTCACGTCCGCGTTCGAACGTACGAAAAGCCCCGCGCCGATATTGTCGAACGCCACCGACGGGATAGCCCGGTCAATCGCGAAATACGCCGGGCCTGAAAGCGGCAACAGGTTGGTTGTACCGTTGATGTCGGCGACTCGGGCCTGGAGATAATGAACACCTTCGCCGAGGGCATTCAGGTTATGACTGAAGGACCCCTGTGTCGTATCGGAAGCGGGCGGAGCGGAAAGCGCGGTCCACGCGCCGCCATCTACGGATATCTGCAGCGTCGCGACGGAAATGGAATCATCGTCCGACGCCGTACCGAGCAGCACCGCATTGGTTTCAAGGAGAGTGCTTCCCGCGGCCGCCGGGGTAAGCGCCGTTTCATCGAAGTTGGAAAAATTGAGCACCGGCTTATCGGAAGCCTGGTCGACATACATGACGTACGAAGCGTCAGCGATGTTGAGCGCCGCGTCCTGGGCGCGGATGTACACGGTCAGAGCTGAAGCGTCGGTATAGCCGGTTGTCACTATCGATTTTTGGAAGGAATAATTGCTTGCCTGCAGATCGCCGTCGACGAACGCGTTGTCGCCTACGCGGAGCCACAGTTTTTTTATCTCGTTATCGTCGGACACGTTGCCTTTAAAGGATATCGTCCCGTTTACGCGACGGTGTCCGTCCGAGGAGCCGTTCGGCTCTAAAGAAGGAAGGGGGTCGGCGAAAGTAACGACGGACGGAATAGTGTCGATGATGATCCGACGAGTGAGCGTACTGACACGTCCCGCCGAATCAGTTGCGGATATGACGAATTCTCTAGTCCCCAGCCCCGTCGGCGCCGCCGAGGCGGTCGTGACGGGGAAGGTCCACGCTTGTGAGACATTCGGTGCGACCGCGCTCAGATCAACGGTGTAGACGCTCGTCCCGTCCATGGTCACATGAAGACTTTGTAAGCCGTTGGTATCGGACACTGAACCGGATAAAGCGAAATTCGCGTTTTTATACGTTTGCGCAACGCCGATATCCGTTTCGCTCAAGGTCGGGGCGGATTTATCAAAGTTGAAATCGCGTGAGGCTATCAGGCTATACTTGCCGCCCGCGTCCAGAGCTTCCACGAAAAGCCGGTAGGCGCCTTCGGTCTTACCCTCAAAGCTGATCGCGGCGTCCCAGTTGAGCGTGCTGCCGGATTGGGAAAGGTTTGCCACCGACCACGCGGATTCGTCGGTGGGGGCGATCGCTCCCGGTTCGGCGATGAGGCTCTTCATCGCCCAGAGAATCTTGACGATGCGCGCCCCGTTCACGGTCGCGACGCCGATGGCGGTCGTCGCGTCGCCGCCGACAAGACTGCCGGCGGCGGGTGTTGTGATGGAGACCTCAGGAACTTTGTTGTTGACCTCAAACGGGAACGCGGTAAACGCGCTCGCTTTGACCGCGGCCCAGTCGCCGGGGAAGACCCCGTTCAACTGATCGGCTTTTCCGATAGTGTCGATGTCGGCCTGTGATGTGGTGACGCCGGTAGTGAGGGCGGCCCACACGTCCTGTATATGGAAGAAGCGGGTGCTCGCGTTGCCCGCCCTGTCGTAAGCGCGTACGATGAACTTGTACGCGCCATCGAGCATTACGATATCTTTATCGGCGCCATACGTTATTTTCGCGTTCCAACTCGCTGTACCGTCGGCGGTTTTCGTGATCAGCGCGTTGCCGGAGGCGTCCAGAATGGAAAGTTCAACCTTGGAGAACGGAGACGAGTCCCAGGCTTCCCCTTTGACCGTGATGGAGTCGCTGGTTACGAATTGATTGGCCCCCGTACCGTAGGAAGACGGGACCGTAACTACGACGGTCGGCCCGATCGTGTCCATGAAAATCACAAGGGAATTGACCGTCGTACGGCCCTTCTGATCGGTCGCGGTTACTTCTATACGTCGTTCGCCGTCGGGAATACCGTTCACTTGATCATAAGCATACGCGGGGAAAGAAAGGGTCCACGCTCCATCGGCGGCAAGGGATGCCTCCCGCACGATGTTTCGCCCATCGGAAAGGACGACTTTGGCGGATACGGATTTGAGCCCCAGATCATCGGCGGCGGTTCCCGAGACGGTCACGGCCCCGGAAACGTAGGTGTTTTGGCTAGGAGTGGTAACGGTCAGCGTCGGCGGGTCCATATCGACCTTCGCTCCGAGACCGGAGGATAATAGGTCGCAGGAAGAGGTCAACACCGCGCTGAGAAGCACGAGCGGACCGAGAAAGCGCCTCAATTTAGAACCCACGACATTACGCACTATTTTCCCCATCCAAGAACAGCGACCTGTCATCTATGTAGCAATTATCATGCCAACTAATAATACACAAGCAATGCCGATAACTCCACATTTCTATATCGGTGAAGAGAATAGATACTTAACGCATTTGCTCATTGCGACGATATTTCAGTGATTTCGACAATTTGGTCGAATGTTAGACAATTCGGTCGAATGATTACGGAAATGATCACACCGATTCCTTGTGATATACTGC
>JBAYHM010000341.1:0-4940 GCA_041666155.1 Treponemataceae bacterium | reverse complement strand
GAAGGCCGCCGAAGCCATAGTCGCCGCCCTGAAAAAGCTCACCGTATCCGATGCCGGTCCGCCCGCCGTCCGCTTCGCCGTAGACGCGGAAATAGCCCGTTTGACCGCTTCCCGCGCTGCGTTCTCGGTTGTCGCTTCTCCCTTCTCCCCTGACCATATCGTCTACGCCGGGAGCGACTTCCTATTCGCCGATTCAGTCGATGCGCTTGAAAAGGACTACGCGGCCTTCGTCGCCAAGTTCAAACGCCAACCCAAGCTTGCGGCGGTCCGGGGTTTGGGCGTCTTCGGAATCGGCGTGGGAAATAACGAAAAAAGCGCGGGTCTCGCGGTGGACCTTTTCCGGGACGCGGCCAAGATCGCGGCGTACGTGGAAGCCTTCGGTGGCCCACGCTACATGACCGCCGATCAGATCGACTTCATCAACAACTGGGAAGTGGAACGCTACCGTTCAAAGATTTCCACCGCGAAATAAGTATGAAGAAAATGGGTCGTGGATGAACGTTGATAAACGCAGAAGAAAGAAGAGGATAACCGCGGAGAACGCAGAGGGCGCAGAGGAAGAATGAATAACAACGGAGGAGCCGGTCTTGAAATTCTTTCGTGTTCGCCCTCCCGCGTTCCTCCTCTTCCCTCTGCGTACCTCCGCGTCCTCTGCGGTTGAAAATTCTTCTCTTTCTTTTATAGGAGTGAGCTATGAAAACCTACCAAGACAACGATTCGATCGAGAAGGCCTACGCTCTTGCCAAAGCCCAGTACGCGAAGTTGGGCCTGGACGCGGACGCGGCGCGCTCTTCCGTCGCGAAGGTGCCGGTTTCCCTTCATTGCTGGCAGGGCGACGATGTTACCGGTTTTGAAGGCGCCGAGGGACTCTCTGGCGGCGGAATTCTCGCTACCGGTAATTATCCGGGGAGGGCCCGCAACGCTATCGAACTCCGCGCCGACGCAGACCTGGCTTTCTCCTTGGTTCCCGGCGTCAAGCGCTTCAATCTCCACATGCTCTACGCTGAAACGGCCGGAAAGAAAGTGCCGCGTGACGAACTTACTCCCGAACATTTCGCAAATTGGACAGCATGGGCGAAAGCCAAAAATATCGGGCTCGATTTCAACCCTTCGTTCTTTTCTCATCCGCTGGCGGATTCAGGCTACACGCTCGCCTCAGCCGATAAGAAAACGCGCGATTTCTGGATCAGGCACGGCAAGGCCTCCCGACGTATCGCGAGCTCCTTCGGCGCCGCGCTCGGAACGCCTTCGGTGAACAACGTCTGGATTCCCGACGGTTCAAAAGATCTACCCGCCGACCGCGCCGCGCCCCGCGCTAGACTGCGCTCCGCCCTGGATGAACTGTTTGCCGAAAAGCTTCCTTCGGCCACTATCACCGACGCTGTAGAGTGCAAGCTCTTCGGCATCGGCAGCGAGGCCTACGTCGTCGGCAGCCACGAGTTCTACATGGGCTACGCGGTAAGCAAAGGACTCAAACTCTGTCTGGACATGGGCCACTTCCACCCGACCGAGACCATCGCCGACAAGATCTCCGCCTTGCTCCCCTTCGTTCCGGGCCTGCTGCTTCACATCAGCCGCGGCATCCGCTGGGACTCCGACCACGTGGCGATCTATTCCGATGAGGTTCGCGAAGTGTGTCGCGAGATCACGCGTCAGAACGCTTTCGGCAAAATCGATATCGCGCTGGATTATTTCGACGCGTCCATTAACCGCATCGCGGCCTGGGTCATCGGCGCGCGAGGCTTGCAGAAGGCTCTTCTGGAAGCGGCGTTTGAACCTATAGCGTTGATTCGGGAAGCCGAGGATGCCGGGCGCAACCACGAGCGGCTGGCGCTCCTGGAAGAAGCCAAGACCCTGCCGTTCTCTGCCGTATGGGACAAGTACTGCCTGGACCAAGGCGTGCCGGTGGGACCGGATTGGCTGGTGAAGATCGCAGACTGGGAAAAGAAAACTCTAGGCGGGAGAAAATAAGCGAGAGCGAGAATTAATGGTGCGGACGAGATTCAACGCGAAGAGTTCATCTCGCTACTGAAGACATATTGGTGAATGTGTTTTTTAGTCCAACTCATTTTCAGAACCTGTAACCATCACTGGTCTTCGTGGGTTTTTTGCCTGGAAAATTCCGGAGGTACCATGATCGATGTAGAAAAGGTTACCAAATACTACGGTTCTTTCCGGGCTGTTGACGATCTCAATTTCTCCATCAAGAAAGGAGAGATCGTCGGCCTGTTGGGACCGAACGGGGCGGGAAAGACGACGACCATGCGCATGGTCACCGGCTTCCTGACTCCGTCCTCGGGGAGCGTCCGTATAGACGGGACCGAGCTGACCGACGATCCGAAGTCGATAAAGCGCAGGATAGGCTATCTGCCGGAGTCCGCGCCCATGTACGGCGACATGATCACGGAGGACTATCTCCGCTACGTCGCCGCCGTGAAGGGTGCCGACAGGGCGAAGGTCGCGGAGACTTCCATAGTCTGCGGACTCGCGGAAGTGATGCACAAAAACATCGCCGAACTCTCGCGCGGGTATCGGCAGCGGGTGGGTCTTGCCCACGCGCTGCTCCACGATCCCGACATACTCATCCTGGACGAGCCGACTTCGGGACTCGACCCGAACCAGATCACTGAGGTGCGCAATCTCATCAAGGAGATCGGGCGTACCAAAACCGTGGTGATATCGACCCACATCCTCAGCGAGGTCGAAATGATCTGCGGCAGGGTGATCATCGTTTCCAAGGGAAAGATCGTGGCGGACAGCCCTACATCCGAACTGAGGGGCCGCTACGGACAGCGGAGCCAGATCAGGCTCCAAGCGGGCGGCTGCGGGATGGAAGAACTCAAAAAGGCCGTCCGTTCGCTCCCCGGAATCACCGCCTGCGAAGCGGTTGAAGGAGAGGCGGGGTTAGCGTCTGTCCTCCTTTCGCTGGGAACGGATGAAGAGCTGAGGCCGTCGGTCTTTTCCCTGGTCAAAGAAAAAGGATGGGTACTCTACGAAATGGCTCTTCAACGCAACAGCCTTGAGGACGTATTCAGAAGCCTTACCGTCGGAGGCAACGAATGAGCGCGCAAGATTCGGCGGCGCGGCCGGACCGCGGACCGCGGTCTGCCTGGACCGTCATATTCGGGCGGGAACTTTCCGCCTATTTCTCCAGTCCGATAGCCTATATCGTGACCGGACTCTTCCTGGTCTTTTCGGGTTTTTTCTTCTTCTCCGTTTTCTTCCTGGTGAACCGGGCGGAACTCCGCGGCTTTTTCTCTCTTCTTCCCATATTGTTTTCTTTCTTCATACCGGCGCTCACCATGCGCCTGTTCGCCGAGGAAAAACGGATCGGCACGCTGGAGACTCTGTTCACGCTGCCGGTATCCGGCTTCGACGCGACGATGGGCAAATTCCTCGCCGCGCTCTCTTTTTCGCTCATCATGCTCCTGCCCACCCTTGCCTACGCGCTGACTGCGGCCGTGCTGGGAGACCTCGATCCGGGACCGGCGATCGGCGGATATCTGGGCGCGATCCTGCTCGCCGCCGGATATTCCGCGGTCGGCATCTACGCTTCCGCGATCACGAAAAACCAGATCGTGGCCTTCTTCATCGCGTTCTCCATCTGCGCTTTCCTCACCTTGGTCGATAAATTCCTGATCATCCTGCCCGCGCCGATAGTGGATACGCTGGAATTCTTTTCGGCAGGCTACCATTTCGATTCGGTCTCCCGCGGCATAATCGACAGCCGCGACCTTCTCTACTTCGCTTCGCTAACCGCGCTTTTCCTGTGGATGACCGTCGCGGCGGTAGACGATCGGAGGGAAGCGTGATGAAAAGAATCAATCGGCTGAAAGCTTGGGTCCTCGGACCGAAAAGCGACTTCGCGCTGTTCGCCGTCGTCCTTATCCTGGCGAACCTGGTCGGCGCGAACGCGTTCTTCAGGCTGGACCTGACCGCGCGGAACGCGTACTCGCTTTCGCAGGCGAGCAGGCGGACGATCAAGACGATAGAAGAGCCGCTCTCCGTCAAGGTGTTCTTCTCCGGCAACCTCCCCGCTCCGTACAACGGCGTCGAACGCTACCTGCGGGACCTTCTGGTGGAGTACCAGGGCGTCGGGAACCGCCGCTTCAGCTGCGATTTCTTCGGTATGGAGAAAGAAGAGAACAAGAACGCGGCGCAGTCGTACGGGATCAATCCCATCCAGGTACAGGAATTGAAGAACGACGAGGTCGGATTCAAGAACGCCTACATGGGATTGGCGATAGTCTACGGCGATGCGATTCAGACGATCAACGACCTCACCGCCGCCGACGGTTTGGAATATCGGCTAACCGTCACGATCGGCAAAATGATCGCGCAGTCGAATACGCTGTCCGGCCTCAGCGGAAAGGTCAAGGCGACCGTCTACGCGTCGACCAACCTCAACGTATTCCGGATTCAGGGCTACGGAGGACTGGACAAACTGGCACGGGACGCCTTCGAAAAGGTGAACCGGAAAAGCGGGAAAAAGCTCGAGTATCGATTCGTCGATTCCGCGGGATCCGAGGAAATTGACGCGCTCAGCGCGAAGTACGGCCTGCAGAAAATTTCCTGGGGAAAGCAACCGGGCGGAATCGAGGCGGGGACTGGAGTGCTCGGCATCGTGCTGGAATACGGCGAAAAGTCGCGGACGATTCCCATCATGCTCTCCCGGACCCTATTCGGCTACGGACTGACGGGCCTGGACGGGCTTGAACAGAAATTCGCCGAGAGTCTGCGGGGACTTCTATCCAATTCGCTGATGGTCGGATACCTCACCGGGCATGGAGAGAAGAACCTTAACGACGAACGCCAGGGAGCCGCGAGACTCGCGGCCCTCGTTTCCGACTTGTACGAGCTCAAGGAACTCGATCTTTCCAAAGCGGATATTCCGGATAACTTGACGACCCTCGTCATCAATGGTCCGCGCCAAAAATTCG
>JBAYHM010000340.1:0-4965 GCA_041666155.1 Treponemataceae bacterium | reverse complement strand
TGTGCGCGTTATCATACCGATCGCGCTGCCGGGAGTGTCTGCAACGGGCATCTATATTTTCATCAATTCGTGGAATGAGTTCATCTATGCGTCGATCCTAACTTCCAGCGCGGTCCGCACGATTCCGGTCTCTTTGCAGAATATGGTTGGCGAATACCAGATCGCCTGGGGTCTGTTGACTGCCGGAGGCATAGTCGCCGCGATACCGATTTTAACGATGTTCTTTTTTATCCAAAAAACGATGATTACCGGTATGACCGCCGGCGCCGTTAAAGGATGATGTTTCTATAAAATAAGGGGGTAGTATGGACGCTTTGAAGGGGACGGCATTTACGGGTGAGGGGTTGCTTTGGGCTTACGACAACAAGGCCTGGTGCATCGGCATCAAGAATTTTAAGCCGGCTAATTCGATTGAGGGTTTAGATTGTCTTGAAGTGCACAAGGAAACGGATGAAATTTTCGTACACATCCAAGGTTCCTGTTGCCTCTTGATGCGTGATACGGACGGTTCTTTCCACGGAGCGATGATGGAGGCGGGAAGTCTCTACAAGGTGCCGCAGGGCGTATGGCACACTACCGTCACCAAACCCGGAGCGAAGATGGTGATCGCGGAAAAGAGCGGCACCAACATGACCAACAGTGAAATCATGAAGCTGGACGCCAAAGAACAGGCAGCCGCAAAAGCCGCTGTAAAAGCGTCGGGGTTCGATAAAAGCTAAAGCTAAAACCAGCGGAATCCGCGCTTTACTTCGCTACGCCAATTAAACTCAGCTCCTTCGCCCTGTGGCAACTTACGTAGTGCTGCGGGGCGATTTCTTCCTGAATGGGGGTCTGTTCGCGACACACGTCCGTCGCGTATTTGCACCGAGGATTGAAGTAGCAACCCTTCGGCGGATTGGACGGATCGGCGACGTCACCCTGCAGGATGATACGTTCGGAGCGAAGGCGCGGATCGGGCTTCGGGACGGCTGAAAGCAACGCCTCTGTGTATGGATGCCGGGGAAGGGAAAAGAGGTCCGCGGTCGGTGCCATCTCCACAATGCGGCCCACGTACATGACGGCAACCCGTTCGCTGATGTGTCGAACGACGCTCAGGTCGTGCGCTACAAATAAGTAGGTGAGTCCGAGCTTCTCCTGCAATTCTAAAAGAAGATTGAGTATTTGAGCCTGAACCGAAACGTCCAGTGCCGAGACCGGCTCGTCCGCCACTACCAGGCGGGGATTAAGCGCGAGGGCTCGGGCAATTCCGATGCGTTGGCGTTGGCCCCCCGAAAAGGCGTGCGGGTAACGGCGCAGAAATTCGGGGCGCAGCCCCACCATGCGCAATAATTCCGCCACGCGATCCGCGCGTTTTTGGGCGTTCTTTTCCCCGTGAATCAGAAGCGGTTCTCCCACGATATCAAGGAGAGTCATGCGCGGATTGAGAGAGGCGAAAGGGTCCTGAAAAATCATCTGCATCTGACGGCGGAGCGGTGTGAGCTCTCGGCGGGGCAGGGATGCGATATCAATCGTTTTCCCGTTTTCCGCCTTGAAAAACGCCTGCCCCGCGCTTGGGTCGATAGCTCTGAGGATACAGCGGGACGTAGTCGTTTTTCCGCAACCGGATTCACCTACCAGAGAAAGAGTCTCGCCCTGATTAATGTGGAAAGTGACGTCGTCCACCGCGCGCACATGGCCGACGGTTTTCTGCAGGAAGCCCTTTTTGATGGGAAAAAACTTGCGGAGCCCTTTCACGTCTAAAAGTACCGACGGAGAACTGTTTGGAGCGATCGTATCGGAAATGCCGTTCATCATCTGTCACGACCTTCTTGATATAGGAAACAGCTGGCTTCCTGCCGATCACCGACGGAGGTCAGGACCGGTTCTTCTTTATCGCAAGTTCCCGGCATAAAGCGAGGACAGCGCGGATAGAACGGACAACCTCTAGGCCGCGCGTACGGATGAGGAATTGACCCGGTGATGGTCGGCAGCTTTACGCGCGTTTGTGCGTTGATGTTTGGGATGGAATCAAGCAACGCGCGGGTGTAGGGGTGCTTGGGATTGTGAAAAATAGCATCCACCGGTCCTTTCTCAACTACGCGGCCCAAATACATGACGACCACGTCGTCGGCCATCTCCGCGATCACCCCAAGATTATGGGTGATCAGCATGATCGCCATACCCTTTTTGTTTTGCAGATCGCGCATCAAGTCAAGAATCTGAGCTTGCGTTGTTACATCCAGGGCGGTTGTCGGTTCGTCGGCTATCAAGAGACGCGGGTTGCACGACAACGCAACCGCGATCATGGCCCTCTGGCGAAGGCCGCCGCTCATTTGAAAGGAATATTGGTCGATCCGTCTTTCCGGGTTTGGTATGCCGACGTTCCGGAGGGCTTCAATGCCGAGCGCGTGCGCTTCGCGTTTGTTTGCCTTTGAATGCAGGCGGATCGCCTCCGTCAGCTGGTCTCCAATCGTATGCACTGGACTAAACGAGGTCATGGGTTCCTGGAAAACCAAGCCGATCTCCGCCCCTCGGATCGATCTGATTTCCTCACCGTCGGGATGCAGACTCGTCAAGTCCACTTCCTTGCCGTTGGCGAGTCGCAGAACAACGCGGCCGGCCACAATACGGCCCGGCTTTTCGATGAGCCGCAGGATGGACATAGTCGTGACGCTTTTTCCGCAACCCGATTCGCCGACGATGCCGAGCGTCTTGCCCGGAAATACATCGAAGCCCGCGCCATCCACGGCTTTGACCGTGCCCTCGTCTTGAAAAAAATAGGTCTTGAGGTTGTCTACCGAAAGCAGGGGAAGTGTTTCCATTGTTGTCGCTCTCATAGGTAGGGATCCGCCGCGTCGCGCAAACCGTCGCCCATGAAGTTAAAGGCAAGCACGGCGATGATAACGGGGACAGACGAAATAAGCAGCCAAGGCGAGATCGCCAAGGCTTGAATGTTTTGCGCGTCCTGCAGAAGCACTCCCCAGCTGATAGCCGGCGGCCGCAGTCCGAGTCCGAGGAAGCTCAGGGACGTCTCGCTGATGATCATGGCGGGAATGGCCAAGGTGGTCGCGGCGATGATGTGGCTTATGAACGAAGGCACCATGTGTCGGAAAATGATGCGGCCTTGACTGCAGCCGAGCAATTCAGCAGCCATGACGAAATCTTCCTGGCGCAGTGAGATGAACCTTCCGCGCACGACGCGCGCCAACTCTGTCCAGCCGACCAGTGAAATGATGATGGTGATGGCAAAGTACACTTGCGTGACACTCCAACTGCCCGGAAGCGCGGCAGCCAGACCCATCCACAAGGGGATGGTCGGGATCGATCTGAGGATTTCAATAATGCGCTGGATGACCGTATCTATGCCTCCACCGTAGAAACCCGAGACGCCGCCGAGCAATATGCCCAGGAATAGGCTGAGCGCGACGCTGACGAGACCTATCGTCATGGAGGTTTGCGTTCCGTACATTAGGCGCGACCAGAGATCGCGGCCTTGGAGGTCCGTGCCTAAAAGGAAGAGGGTCTCTTCGGGTTTCGCTCCCTCAACCGAGAGCAGGTGCAGGTCGCTGGGAATGAAACCTAAAAATTTATAGCGGTAACCGTGACCGATTATCTTGAGAGGGACTTTTGTTTCCAAATCCGGTTTATAGACCCGTTTAAATGTTTTCGGATCGCGTATTCCCTTCAATGGATGGACGTATGGCGCGAATCGTCCTTGGTCCATCCAGTGGATGGGCTGCGGCGCCATGAGAGAACGTTGCGCCTCGCTTTCGTTGGGATCGACATACGCCAGGAAGTCGGCGCCGATGACGATCACGTAAAAAAAGAGGAGCAGTACCGTACCGATCATAGCCAAGCGATGCTTACGGAAACGCCACCACATGAGCTGCCATTGAGTGGCGACCGCTATTTTTTCTTCGGCGGCGGGCGTTTCTGTCTCTCTTTCGATTTCCGCCATTAGTGCCTCCCCAATCGGATGCGCGGATCTATCCACATCAGGAGTAGGTCAGAGATGAAGGTACCGATGACCGTCATTACCCCCAAGAGCAGTACGATGCTTCCGGCCAAGAACATGTCCTGGGCGATGAGCGCCTTAAGCAGGAGCGGCCCTATGGTCGGCAGGCTGAGAACGAGGGATACGATAATACTTCCGGAGACGACGTAGGGCAGAAGATAGCCGATCGTGCTCACAAAGGGATTCATCGCGACTCGGACGGGATATTTCATTATAACGCGGTTTTCAGCCAGACCTCTGGCTCGGGAGCTGACCACGTAGGGCTTGCGCAGTTCGTCCAGCAGGTTGGACCTCATAATGCGGATCATCTGAGCCGTGCCCGAGATGCCGAGTACGAAGGCTGGTACCGGCAGGTGCGTAATCAGATCCCACACCTTCGCGATGCTCCAAGGCGCCTCGGCGAATTCGGGGGAGAATAAGCCTCCGACGTTCAGGCCGAACCAAGAATAACCGAAGTACATGACCAGGAGGGCAAGCATGAAGCCGGGAACCGCAAGGCCTATGAATCCGACGAATGTGAAAATGTAATCGAGTAAGGAATACCGATGCACCGCCGAAAAGATGCCGATAGGAAGCGCCAGAGCCCAGGTGAAAACGATCGCGGCGAGCGAGATGACAATGGTCAACGCAAGGCGGTCTCCGATTACGTCGAGGACCGGCCGACCCCATTCCATGGCCATGCCGAAATTACCTTGCAGGATAAGGCCGATCCACTTAAAATACTGGACATAAATGGATTGGTCCAGGCCCAGCTGTTCGCGGAGCGCCTGGGCCTCGCCTTCCGAGACGGCGCTGCCGGACGCGGACATGGAGGCAATATACGAAGTTACGTAATCGCCGGAGGGTAAATGTATGATGACGAAAGCTAAAACGGAAATGGACCAGATGGTCAAAACCGCGTACAAGAGGCGCCGAATGATGTAAGCGACCATAACGACCTACTTGGTGTACAAGAGTAGAGGAAGGCGGGA
>JBAYHM010000339.1:0-5005 GCA_041666155.1 Treponemataceae bacterium | reverse complement strand
TTGGAAAGCGACGATACTTCAACCCGCATTCTGCTCAGCGACCGTAAGTACAAATTGGAAATTCAACTGAGAAAAGCGACGCGGAACTGTTCACCCGAAAGCCGAACAAACGATACTTCGATACTGGCGGCGCCGGTAGAAGGTGCGATGAAACGCTCAATCCGAGAAACCCTGGACTGTAATTTGCGCGTGCTGCTAAAGCGCCGCCACGGATCGGACGATGACATCATCGTAGACGCGCCGTCGGCCGTCACGGCCGCAGAGGTCGCGGGGGACGTTTCGGAGCTGGCGCCGTAGCGGACGGTCGACACAGGCAAGTGAGAAGTCTCGCTCTACATTCGCCAAGAAGATGCCCGCGGCAAGGGCATCCGCGCTCCCGCCGGGGCTGATTCGCCGCTCAACCAGTTCAGCGGAAAAACGCTCCACTTCCTCTCTGCCGGCATCAGTTCTAAGGCCGCCGAAGCGCAAAACGCGGGAAGCGCCGTGTTTAACCAGAGCTTGGGCTTCCGCGCCTCCGCGGTGCAGAACGGTCGTATCGTCGCAGATGAGCATGATCGATAAAAGCGCTTCCAGACAGTCGGCGTCGTCGGGCCTGCCGGCGGCATAAGCCTTCCGCAGAACAGTCAGCGCGCCGCCATCCAAGCTTACCAGCGCCGATTCCGCTTCCCCACGTACGCCGCGCGAACCGTAGGCGCGGAAAACGCGGGCGCCGTTGGTGGCGGAACCGGGCAGCTCCCGATCCGATACGCCGCGCACGATCCGCGCGGCCAGAACTCGTGTCCGGTCGGCGTCCGCCCCCACGCCCGCGCCGATAAGCGCGCCCGCCGCTGCCGCTTGCAGACCAACGAGAAACAAAGCGCCCTTGTGGGTATTCACCCCGCCCGTCGCCGCGAACATGCGCGCCTCACCGTCAATTCCAATCGCGCGGAGTTCGGCAAGAAAGGCTGCGTCGGCAGCGGCAAAAGCGTCGCCTACCGCGGCGTCGCCGACTTCGGCGATGCCCATTGCAGTGCCGCCCGCGAGGTCCGCGACGACCCAGAGGGGATCGGCCGCTCCGCGCTCGGCACCTTCGCGGGCTAGGGCCGCGAAGGCAGGCCCGAGCGAAAGGGCGCTGTCGGCAAAGGTCATGAAATCCATGTCGTCGTGGGAACCGGTACCGTTCCGATCAACCAACCCCGGTTTAGGGGACGCGGCAACCTCGCGCAGAAGCGCGCGGACGGCCAAAACGCCTAGGCGCTCGGCTATTTCGGAAACGGACCGGATCTTCATCGACTAAACTCCCGCCTTAGCGGGTTTCTTCCCAAGCATGCCCTTGGCCAGCGGCCAACCGACGGATATCACCGTGAGAGCGATCAGCACGAGAGCGATCGGGGAAGCCACGAAAATCTTCATGTCGTTGTTGGAGATCATCAAGGCCTGGCGGAAAGACGACTCCATCGTACCGCCGACTATACCGGCAAGTATCAGCGGAGAGGACGGAATCTTGGCCTTTTCCATATACATACCGATGAGACCGAAAATGACCAGGATGAAAAAGTCCATCGCGTTGTTGGTAATCGCGTAAGTACCGATGAAGGACAATCCGAGGATGATCGGATAGAGGACCTTTCCGGGAATGGCCAAGAGACGCACAAGTACGCTCGCGAGCGGCAAGTTTACGATTACGAGAATGATGTTTCCGATGAACATGGAGGCGATCATACCCCAGGCAACGTCCGGCTGCTGTTCAAAAAGGAGCGGACCGGGCTGCAGGCCGAGCATGAGGAGGGCGCCGAGCATAACCGCGGTGGTTCCCGATCCGGGAATGCCGAGCGTCATCATAGGGATAAGAGCGCCGACGGAAGACGCGTTGTTCGCCGCTTCCGGCGCCGCGAGGCCTTCTATCGCGCCTTTTCCGAATTCTTCCGGGTGCTTGGAGAAGTTCTTCTCGTTGTTGTAAGACATGAGCGCGGCCATGGTACCGCCCGCGCCGGGAAGAGCGCCGATGAAAAATCCGAGAGGCGTCGCCCGGAGGATAGCCGGCCAGGAGCGCTTCCAGTCTTCCTTGGTGATCCATATCTTTCCGAACTTAGTCTGCATCTTCTTGTTCGGGTCATGGACCGTTTTAAAGCTTTTGAATACTTCGCCGAGCGCGTAAATACCGATGATGATTATGAGGAAATCGATACCGCCCTGGAGTTCCAAGATGCCGAACGTGAAGCGGGAGATGCCCGTCAACGCGTCTTGGCCGACCGTGGCGATCATGAGGCCGAAGAACATACCGATGAAGCCCAGGAGCATTTTGTCCTTGGACATGGCCGCGGTGGCGGCGAGCGCGAAAATCATCAGCAGACAATACTCGGCCGGACCGAACTTGAGCGAGAAGCGGGCGACCGGCAAGGCGATGAAAACGAGCGCTACGTTCGAAATCATACCGCCGATGAAGGACGCGATGGCCGAGATGGCAAGAGCGGCTTCCGCGCGACCGTTCAAGGTCATCGGGTAGCCGTCGAAACAGCTTGCGATAGCGGCGCCGTCGCCGGGAGTGTTGAGGAGGATGGACGCGCGGGAACCGCCGAACATGGCGCCGTAGTACACGCCGGCCATGGTGATCATGGCGCCGACCGGCCCCATCGCGAAGGTGAGCGGGAGAAGAACCGCGACGCCCGTTGCGGGGCCGAGACCCGGAAGCATGCCGATGATAGTACCGAGCACGCCGCCGAAGGTCGTCCAAAAAAGGTTCATAGGCGTCAAAGCGACTTGAAAGCCTTGCGCCAGGCTGGTAAAGATAGTTTCCATTGGTTTTTCCTTCCTTCCGTCTAAATATCGAGGAAGGGCATCGCCGGAAGCTGGATGCCGAGTACGTAGGCGAAGAGTGCATAGACGCCGACGCTAAAGAAGACGGCGACTAAGACGTTGACGACGGCGCCCTTTTTCCCGTTTATCAGGAAGAGGATCGTTCCGAGGTAAAGGATGGTCGAGATGACGTAACCGGCACGCTCAAAAATCATGGCGTATACGATACTCGCGACAATGGAGATAAGAATCTCTTTACCGTAACGGGAAAGCGTCTTCGGTAGTTTGACTTTATCGGCATCCTTCGCTTTTTCCCTTTTGCCGAATTCCAAAATCGTAAGCGCGACGCCCAAAATGGTCATCCCGATGCCGACGATGAGCGGAAACACGGTATGCCCTGAAAGCGAACCGAAGGTCGCTTTCGGTAATAAATACGCCATCAGCGTATAGCCGACACCGATCACTAATGATGCGATGCCGGTCATTAAATTCATTGTCATGGTTATGTTCCTTAGAAAAACGGCCGGGAAGGGGCAAACCGACTCGGCCGTAACGCGATATTGAACGCGTTTTATTTGGCGATGCCGAGCTCCACAAGGATCGACTTCATCAAACTGTTGTTTTGTTCCAGGAATTTCACAAAGTCATCCTGGTCGGCATAGCTGAGGTCCCAGCCGTTCTTTTCGCAGGCGCTGATCCACTCGGGGGTCTTAACCATTTTACCGAGAGTCTCGCGCCAGAACTTCACCGCGTTGGCGGGCATGCCGGGCGCGCCGAAAAGACCGCGCCAGTTGAAGAAGTCCGCGGGGATGCCGGATTCGCGGCAAGTCGGAACTTTGGAGGCAAGTCCGGTAGCGGGGCGCGCGGCGGCTGTGGTGGCAAGCGCGCGGACTTCACCGGATTCAACAAGCCCGCGGATGTCGGCGAGCCCGGCGACGAGCACGTCGATGTGACCGCCCATGAGTTGGGCGGCGCCGGCGTTGTCTTGGAAGCTGATGTACTTGACGGATTTGACTTCTTTCACGCCGGCGGCTTTAGCCATGACGAGGAAAGAGACGTGATCCATGGAACCCGCGGCGGAGTTGCCGCCGATGGTCACGGTGGATGGGTCTTTCTTGAGCGCGTCCATGACTTCGGCGATGCTCTGATACTTGGAAGTCTTGTTTACGGCAAAAACGTTATAGTCGGTAATGAGGCGAGCCAAAGGGGTCGTGTTCTTATAGCCGAGCGGAGTGGTTCCGTTCAAGTTATTAAGAAGAAGGGGCGGACTGTAGACGACAATCAGTTTGTCGTTCTTCTTCTTCGTCTGCATGTACGTGAGGTTGACGGCGCCGCCGCCGCCGACTTTGTTGGTGACGGGCATCGGGTTCGTAACGAGCTTAGTGTCCGCCAAAATTTTCGCGACCGTACGAATGGTAAGATCCCAGCCGCCGCCGGCGCCGGCCGGAGCGACGAACTCAAGGTTTCCCTTGGGCTTGTACGTTTGCGCCATGAGGGGCGTTGCAGCCACGAAGGCTACCGCCGCGATAATAAGAACCAGTTTCTTCATCCGATTGCTCCTTTCTTGTCCATATCCTCAATGCCTCTTTCCAGAATCTCCATGAAGCACCGCACGACTTCGGCGCTTCCATGAAGCCGCCGGCCCGCGCAAATCGCCGCAGGGGATTCGCAAACAAAGCATTTCCGCGCGTCCGACCCTACGGCCTCGCGGTCAAGTTTTAATCCCCCGGGGCCGTAGACGTCGAAGTCCCACAAGCGTCCCAAGGAATATCCGTCTTCAAGGCCGACCGCGGCGCGTTTAACGAGCGCCGCTTCGGCTTCTACCACCCACATCGAACATGGTCCCGCGTTGCCTTCCCGCGATTCGCTTAAGAGCGTGCGCAAACCGCGTTCCGTCAGGACATTTTCCAGAAGAGCCTTCCCGTACCAGAAAGCTTTCCGGATATCCGGGCTATCCTTGCGGACGCCCGGCGCGACTATCGTCAATTGAACGATCGTCGCCTTATACTCCGTCGCCAGCACAGTTCGTCGGTATTCTCGACGATCCCGCTCGGCCAGCATCTCGGCGAGGAACGGATCCACACTCACTCCTCGTCATCGCCCAGGGAGGTCGCCTGGCGGATCACGTCCAGGATCGTACCGTCGCGGTATTCCACAAGGCCCACGATCTTGTCGCCGAACTCAACCGGCGCGGGCTTTCCCGTAGCGCGCTCGGCGCGTTCACGCATCT
>JBAYHM010000338.1:0-5024 GCA_041666155.1 Treponemataceae bacterium | reverse complement strand
TGATTTTCATCGCGTCATCGTGGTCGATTATCGGATCGGTGGGGAGAATCCCGAATAGACCGTGAGCCAGGATGCGCAGCGGATTCTTGCCAACCCTTTCCGTGTACGAGTCTTCCTCTAATTTTGAACCGTAGTGCACGATTCCCTTAGCTTTAGCGGTTTCCGGATCGGTCATGTTCAGGCTGTAGATGAGATTCATTTCCGAATCCCAAATTTTCGGGAAAAAGCACGGAGTGGCAAACGCGACGGCATGCGTTCCGTGCAGCGGAAGTTCCTCCGAGGCGTAAATGAGGATCCCCGTGTACGCGCGCGTCGGCCTCGGTTCGAGTGTCTTCGGCGCTTGCGCGGCGTTACGGTGTTTTATGAGGCTCGCCGCCAATTCGCGCATGCCGATGCGATACGTTGTCGTGAGGCTGCGCAGGTCGCTTGAGAGTACGGCGGCCGACCGTTTCGCGGCCGCCGCGACGGCGCCGACGTCGGAAGGAGTGAGCGTTCCCGCCTCCACCATGCTTTCTACGGTCGTCGATGAATCTACGGGTATTTTATACAGCGTAGGGCGCGCCAAGCGGGGGAATTCCATATCCGCGAATACTTCAGCCTGTGACCTGCCGGTCGGCAACTTGAGTCCCGCTGACGCAAGATCGAACACGGTGCTTACGGTAAGCTCGTACGTTTCCCAGGAAATCGCCTCTTTCACGTCGATCCGGTAATCCAACGCGAAAGTGGAGAAGCCGGAGAATAGGATAACGGCGGCGAAGAAAGCTGATCGCAGGGCGCGCGAAGCGTTCATAACAACTCCGCTTTTACTATCGGCGTTTTTAGCACGCGGCCTTCGCGAAGAGTCGATGAAAGTTCGATTCCGTTCGCTTCGGCGAGCAATTCAGGGTCAACATCATGCGCAAGCGCGATGGACCAGAGCGTATCGCCTTTTTTTACCTTATATTGACCCTCAAAACTGATGGAAACCGCTCCCGCGCGTTCGCTCTTGTACGGCCCCACGTCTTTCAGCGCCGGAACGAGTATCCGCGAGCCAAGCTTCATGTATCGCGCGCTGAGGTTTTGGTTTGATCGCTCGATCAGGTCCACCGAAACGCCGTAGTGTCGCGAAAGCGCCGACAGGGTATCCCCTGATCTGACGGTATGGAAATAGTACTTCACAAGCTGCAAGTCTTTGCGTTCCAGAGTCGCCGAAATCGCCGCCGCGTGGTCAGCGCGTACTTTCAGCTCGTATCCTTGATCCGGCGGCGTTACCCCGTACCTGAGTTCCGCATTGCCTGTCTGTAACGCGGAAACGGGGATACTGGATTTTTCGGCCAGAAGCCCTAGGTCAATCGCCCGTTTGACGGGTATCCGCGTCCACCGCGGGTCTTCCGGCCAGCCGATATCTATTCCGTAGCGGCCGGCCTGTGAAAGTATCGTCGCGATCGCGATGAACTTAGGAACGTAGTGAATCGTTTCCGCCTTCAACTTTTTCCTTTCGCAGATAAGCCAATAATCTCGCGCTCCCGCTGCCTTGGCCGCCCGTCCGACGGCTCCAATTCCCGCATTGTACGAAGCGAGCGCGAGCGGCCAGTCCCCCCCGAAGTATTTGTAGTTGTCCAGCAGTTTTCGCAGCGCGCTGTCCGTTGCTTTCCAGAAGTCCCGTCTGTCATCGGTCCAGTCGTTGATTCTCATGCCGAAGGGCCCGACGCTGTTGCGCATGAACTGCCATAGTCCTACCGCGCCCGATTTACTGACGGCGGTGGAAAGAAAACCGGATTCTATTACCGGCAGGTATGCGAGTTCCGGTGGCATTCCACGCGTAGCGATCGCCGAACGGATGTACGGCAGAAACGGTTCGCCGCGTCTCATGACGACCTGGAGCCATTTGATGCCTTCCGGACTTGAGTATTGCGCGATGTATTTTTGAACGAGCGCGTTGTCTTGCGGCGCGGTAATTGTCGGAAGGTCCGTGTACGTCCCGTGCCAAGAAAACCCTGCGGGTTCCGCTTCCGCCGGCTCAACCGTACGGATCGGCCGTTCCGGAAGAGGCATAACCGGCGCCGACGTCGGTATGACCGTCGTCGCCATCTCTCTTGATCTCTCCATCGGCGGGATAACGCGTTGCGCGGGCTCTTCCGCCGAAATTGAAAAAAAAGCGGAACACAAAGCGGCGAACGCGGTGACTTTTGCCAAGCCCTTTGTCAAAATTTTTCTCCGTAATAGATACCGGCCCATTCCCATCGTCCATGGATTTCCGGATCCGAGGGAAAGTTTATTTTGCGGAAATACAGATACCACGTAGAGATACGCTGGGTCCATCCCCAAGTTTTCAGGTACGCCTCATTCGCGTTCGAGCTGGCGTCCAGGGCTGCGGCGTACCGGATCCTATTGCCGATCATAAAATCGGACAAGTTGAATTCGACCAAGCTGTTCGTATCGAGCTCTTCCTGTTCCCATGACATAGAGAAAAAATTAACCTTCGCCTGATATTTTCGCAAAGTTGCCGGTGACCCTTTGTCCATCGCGGCCTTAACCGCGTCAACGAGGGTCGGCAGCGTTTCAAAGCTCCAGTCCTTGGGCGAATTGTTGAAGTCTACCAGTTTTTTCGCATAGCTGAAGGCGTCGGGGAAGCCGGGAATGGAGGATTCATAGTACGGCAGGAATTTTGTATAGGTCCGAATGGCCGCATCCCATTCCCCGATCTTCTCATAGGCCTGTGCCAACATAAAGTAGGCGGCACCAGGATCGATACGATCTGGAAAACGGGAAATGAGCTCTTTATAGTACCAAACGCGCTGTTGCGGTTCGTCCACGATTTCTATCAGCTTTTTCAAGCACACCAGATGGACCGATTCGCCGCGAACGATGAGGTCCGGATAATTTTTGACGATGCGATCAAAATAATACGCCGCGACCGGCGCCGCATCCTGTTGTAAATAGACGTACGCGGTCATCAGGAGCAAATAGCCGTTATACGGATCGTCGGGATGACGTGCCACCCAACTGGTAAGGAAATGCGCCAGTTTGCCGAATTCGTTATGTTTAAGCAGTTCGCTCGCTATTTCTCTCACGACGACGAATCGTTCCTCTCCCACCCCCGATTCCGTTTTCAACAAAACTAGAAGATCCCGAAGGGTTTCCTTATTGTTTCCGAGACCGGAAAGGTAATACGAATCGGAAACTCCCCGCTCAAACGCTTTTTTAAAATACGCACAAGAAGAAGCCGACAGGATAAATGTCGATAGTATGATGAGGAATAGGATCCGAAGTGTTGATCGGAACTTCACAGTCGGATACTAACATTTGGGCTATCCCGTTGGCAAGGCAAGACTCTACCGCTATAATCGAAGTACGATGCGGAATCCCTTAATCGGCAAAATATTGGCACAATCGGTACTATTAATTGGTATACTCTCCACGATCCTCGGCGGCGGAGTTCTTTTTTCGTCCGCCTCCGGCGCTTCTCGCCTCGCGGCAGTCCCGGCCTCACTGTGCCTCGCCTCCGGGGTTTTGCTTACCTTCATTGTGATTAAGCTGCATCGACGTTCCCGGTATTTTTTTCTTGCGACATTTCTCATTCTTACCGGTCTGTTGATGCTTTGTATTGTCGGCGGACTCGTTCCTTATTCTTTATTTCGGCTTTGGCCGCTGCTGACCGTGTTCGTCGGGCTTTCACTGATTCCCGCCGGCTTACACCGCTACGGCGGTTTTCGCGCACGGTTCGTGGTGCCCACCCTCGCGTTTGTCATTCTCGGGGCGCTCTTCCTTTTCTTTTCGTTTAAATTCGTACCGTTTTCTTTTTCCCGTTTCCTTATCGATTGGTGGCCTTTATTGCTTGCTCTCGCGGGCGTTCTTCTGTTGCTGGTTTCCCTCAGCGCTCAAAAACCGGACTCCGAGGAGTCCGATTCGTGAAATTACCGCGCGGGAGCATGTTCCGCGTTTTTTTCAGCGCGGGGATATCGGCGACCGTTTTTCTTTCAATGATATTTGTATCCTGCGCCTCGAACCCTACGGTTAAGGCCACTCCTCTAGGATCCGTCCCTGTTGGGACAAGCGGGGGCTCATCCTCCGAAAACCGACAGCCGGGTATCGCCGATGAGATAAAGAGTTTAGTCGAATCCGGTACTCCTCCCTCCCTTTTACGCGCGTTGGACATTATTCGGAGCCGGGATCTTGCCGCAACGGAATTCGGAAGAGCTATGACCTCCGTCTGCGTGGTCCTCATGCAAAAACTGTATCCGGATATTCCCGCCGAACTCCCCGTGTCGGATCCTCCTCCCACGCACGCGTATACGCGAATTCTCCGTGACGCCGAACGCGGGGCGTATACTCCTGCATCGTCGCAGTCAACCGATTACCTCGAATATGTCTTGCCGTTTCTCGCGCTGTTGAATGACATGCGGTCTGAACGCCTGGCGGCGGCGCTTCCCGATTTGGAAAAAGCTTCTCGGCTGGGTAAGAATTCCGTACTTGATCCCTATTTTCGCGGCATTGTCGCCGAGCGGCGGGGAATGGCGGAACAAGCGTTCGCCTCTTACGAGCAAGCGCGGTCTTTTTCCGCGGAAGCATATCCCGCCGTCGTCGGTTCGGCTCGAGTATCGGCGACGCTCGGTAAGGCGGCGGAAAGCGTAGCGTTGCTTACTTCGCTTGCCGTTCGTTATCCTGATAACCTGTTAGTCAAGCGCGAACTCGCGAATGCGTACTATCAAGCGCGAGATTGGTCTCGGGCCGCGAACGCGGTCTCCGAAGTATTGCAACGAGACCCGAAAGATTCGCGTTTTATTCTCATAAAAGCCCATATTTTAACCGAGCAAGGTTCATTTACGCAGGCTCAACCTCTTTTGGACGCGTTTTCTCTCGTTGATTCCAATAATCGCCTGTATCTGTTTCTTCGAGCCCTCGTTCAAGCTGAAGGCTACAAGAATCGGGATTCGGCTCTGAATTACTTGCGGGCCCTTTTACGCACAAGGGCTGATGACGAGGAAGCGCTTGCGTACTATACGAAACTTTTGTTGGAATCCAATCGGCCTGAAGAGACGGTC
>JBAYHM010000337.1:0-5063 GCA_041666155.1 Treponemataceae bacterium | reverse complement strand
CAATAAGCAAATCTTGAGGGAGTCTCATTTTTTTAGGCTTCGTTTGACGCGCCTTGCGCTATCGGCTACAATGATTTCGATATGAAATGTAAGACACCAATAGACGCACTGATCTTGATAGCACTCTTTTTTGTCCTTTCGGTCTCTTGCCGATCGCCGGAACCAGTAAAAGCACTGATTTTCGAGGCAAAACCGGAAATAAAAGTCGAGGAAAAAAAACCTGAAATTTTACCGGAAGCAAAACCGGAACCCGAAGAGGAGAAAATCGAGGTTGTAATCGAAGAGCCCAAGACTGAAACGCCGCCGCCGGCTCCGGATGCAGTACCATTCGATCCTTCGAGCATTACTAAGGAAGTTTTCGACTCGACGAAAAGCGATGTCCAAGCCCTCTTAGAGCGGTTAAACGCTATCATACGGGATAAGGATTATGAGTCGTGGGTCACCTTCCTCGGCAAAGACTATCGCGCAGCGCTGAATGATCCCTCTTTCTTGGAACGAATATCAGCGTCTTCGGTCTTACGCAAGCAGAAAGTCACGCTCAGATCGTTGCGCGATTATTTTATATATGTAGTTGTCCCTTCACGCGCGCATGATCGGGCAGATGATATTGAATTCATTGGACAGAATCGAGTAAAAGCTTTTACTGTGGATGCAAAAGGACGGCGACTCAGACTATACGATCTTGAGAAAACGCCGACCGGTTGGGAAATAATAAATTGATGCCGAATGGCATATGGAGGAACCGATGAAGGTCGCCAAGCGCAATGTTGCAGTACTTATGATGTTCGCAATGGCTGCAGGATTTGTAGTAGCCCAAGACAAGAAAGCAGAAAAAAAAGAGATGTCTGTAGAGGAATCTTATCTGCAAGAATCCGTTGAGGCCTTGGTTATCCGCGAACAATCACGCGCGGACAGTCGCGATATGAAATTTATCGCTCTGGAATATATTGGGGAAGCGATTGCCGCCGGCCGCGGCAATGAGGAAACCCTCAAATCACTCGATTATCTCGCGCTTGAAGGCGTCGTCAATAAGAGCAGAGAAGGCGGCATCGGCCGTCTCACCAACAACTTCCCCGATGTCAGGGCTAAAGCGGTGGCTTACATGGGCGATATGGGCGGGGAAGCCGCCAAGACGTCCTTGGTCCGAGTAGTCCTAGCCGAAACCGAACCGATGGTCCTCACTGAAGCAGTAAAAGCGCTGGCAAAAATTGGAAAGAACGATAATGAAGAAGTTGTCACCGCGATATCATGGATCGTCACCCGTTTCGACGTATTAAACCCTGATAATAGCCTTGCGTTTGCCGCGCTCAACGCGTATGAGACTATCGCGGAGAAAAACGGCGGTATCAAAGACGCGTCCACTATCCGCACGATCCGTCGCATTATCGAAGGACCATATATCAAACCGGTTCAAAACCGCGCACGAGAAGTGCTCGGAAAACTGATCATGTACGGCAATTCCTCTAGGGATGCTAATAACAAGAAAAAGCAATAATAAGGGAACAACCGAAAAAATCAGCCCTCACAAGTATCGTAAGGATACTTGTGAGGGCTGATTAATTTCTGAGAGATGCGGGATTCGAACCCGCCACCTCTGGCTTCGGAGGCCAACGCTCTATCCATATGAGCTAATCTCTCAATCCGTCTGGACAGTACTCCGCGGGCGCCGCCCCTGTCAAGGCGGCGTCCATGCCGCCGCAGAATCGCGAATGCGATTCTGCGCAATAGACTGCGCGCCCATCCATGGGCGCGTGGCCGTGACGCCTGTAGCGCGGTAAGACGGCAAACAAAGCGGATGGCAACGACCAGTAAGAGCAGGTTAAGCGGGAGATTGACAGAGACCACGGTCCCGTCGATAGTACTGCCCCTATGGAACCAATCATTCTTGCATCGGGGTCGATCCGCCGTCACGAGTTTTTTCGGCTTTTAGGTCTTCCGTTCAGCATTATGCCGTCACATGTTAAGGAAGAACTTGTTCCAGGCCTAACTCCGCGGGAGCAGGCGGAGGCGATTGCCCGTTCAAAAGTCGCGGAATCATTGAAGCTTATCGCGGATGGAAATCCTCCGTGGATCCTCGCCGCGGATACTATTGTTTCCATCGATGAAGAAATTTTCGGAAAACCTATCGATCGAGAACACGCAAAATTGATGCTCTACCGTCTTTCAGGACGCGAGCATGAAGTTATTACAGCATTGGCCCTATATAACGGAAAGCGAAAAACTATCGATTGTCGATCAAACATCAGTCTCGTCCGATTCTGCGTTTTGAGCAAAGTTGAAATAGAATGGTACCTGGATTCGGGTGAATGGCAGGGGGTTGCCGGGAGTTATCGGCTACAGGGTATAGGAGGCTGCTTCATATCCGAGATTAAAGGTTCCTGTAGTTCTATCGTAGGCTTGCCATTACACGAGTTTTATGTCATGTTACGAGAGAACGGCTACGACTATTCAGTCTAATTTGCCGTTCATATTTTCCGCCTGCCTGAGGTAGGTGAGATATAGGGAAGGCGCCGCTCCGTCGCGGCGCCGCCGTCAATAGTCGACCGAATGGGTTACTGCCGCGCATTTTATACCGAGGCGGTGTCTGTGTTCGTTCGCCCTTGATTGCGGCTCTTGACGGTAACGAGCGCGGGAGGACATTTTGGCAGTAGTTACCATGAAGAGCTTGCTCGAATCGGGCGTGCACTTCGGACACCAGGTTAAGCGCTGGGATCCGCGAATGAAGAAGTACATCTTCGCGGAACGAAACGGCATCCACATCATTGATCTTCAGAAGACGATCCAGGCCATCAAAGAAGCCTATGACGCTGTCCGCAAGACGGTTTCTTCCGGCAAAACAGTAATGTTCGTCGGCACTAAGAAACAAGCGCAGCAAGCCATCCAAAAAGAAGCTGAACGCTGCGGCATGTATTTTGTGAATAACCGCTGGCTCGGCGGTATGCTCACCAACTTCACCACAATCAAGAAATCTCTCCTCCGCCTAAAGAAACTAGAAAAAATGGAAGTGGATGGGACCTTTGAGAACCTCACAAAAAAAGAAATTGCGTCCCTCGGCAAAGAGCGGGCAAAACTCCAGAAGAACCTCGGCGGTATCAAGGAAATGAAGGATCCTCCGGGAATCCTATTCATCATCGACACCCGCAAAGAAGCGATCGCAGTCGCCGAAGCCCAACGCATGGGCATCCCGATAGTCGCCGTTGTTGATACCAACTGTAACCCGGAAGGCATCACCTACCCGATTCCCGGAAACGATGACGCAATTCGCGCAATCACGCTTTTCACCCAAATCGTCGCAAACGCCGTTGTCGAAGCGGACAACGAAGCAGGTCTCAAGATCATTGAGACACTCGGCGAAGAAGGCGAGGAAGGAGCGGAGGAAGTCGTTACCGACGCGTCCGTTCGTGAAGAGGACCAGGAAGTCGACATCGAGGCCTACACGGTTGAAACGCCTGCGGCCGTTGCGCCCGTTGTTGCGCCCGTTGTTGTTGAAGAGTCCGAGGAAGACGCCCTTCCGGTCGACGTAGACCGCGTGTACGAATCGAAATAAGGATAGGTCCGGTATGGAAATCAAAGCCTCCGACGTAAAAGCCCTGCGTGAAAAAACAGGCGCGGGTATGATGGAATGCAAAAACGCCTTGGTCGAAACCGAGGGTGATTTTGCTAAAGCCGAGAAACTCCTCAAAGAAAAAGGCCTTGCCGCCGTAGAGAAACGCGCAGACCGCGCAACTAACGAAGGCAAAGTGTTCGTAAAGGTAAAGAACGGCAAAGCCGCCCTCGTCGAATTAATGTGTGAGACCGACTTTGTCGCCCGCAACAACGATTTCATCGCTCTGGGCGATGCGGTTATTGAACGCATGTTCGCCAAAAATTATACCGACATGAACGACGAACTTTCAGGCATGGTCACCGACCTCGCAACTAAAATACGCGAGAATATGGGCCTCAAGCGCGTGAAAGTCGTGCCGGCTTCAGACAACGAGATCCTCATGAGCTATATCCACGGCGACGGAAAAATCGGCGTTGTGGTGAAGCTGCGCGCCGATAAAAAAGAAGCATTGACCGCTGAAAGCATCAAAACCTTCGCTTTCGACATTGCGCTCCACATCGCCGCATTCAATCCCTTGGCTCTTGATCGTTCAAAGGTTGACGCCGCTCACATCGCAGAGCAGGAAGAAATATTCCGCAAACAGATCCAGGGCGATGAAAAAATGCAGGGTAAACCGGCTAATGTTATTGAAAACATCCTTAAGGGAAAAGTCAATAAATACCTTTCCGACATTTGCCTCCTCGACCAGGGGTTCGTCAAAGATGAAAAACAGTCGGTTTCCAAGGTTCTCATAGAACTTGGAAAACAAGTTGGCGCTAAGTTAGAAATCGCCGATTACGTCTATTTCAGGGTTGGCGCCTAAGCTCGACACGGGGCGGGTTTCTCCGCCCCGTTCTTTTTAGGAAGGATCGGAAATGAACAAGGTTAATAGTGCCATCGAAGAACGGATGAAGAAGTCAATTGCCAGTTTGAAAGACGACTTCGCCGCCGTCCGTACCGGACGTGCCTCTGCGGCACTTTTTGACAAACTTCGCGTTGACTACTACGGCGAGAAGACGCCGATTACCCAAGTGGCGAATATCTCCGTGCCGGAAGCCCGCTTAATTGTCATTCAACCGTGGGACCGCGCGATGATCGGAGAGATTGAAAAGACCGTACGCGGTTCAGAATTATCCCTAAATCCCTCTAACGACGGCAAAGTTATCCGCATCTCTATCCCGCCGCTTACAGAGGAACGCCGTAAGGATCTTGCAAAGCACGCGAAGGCGATGGCCGAAACAAGCCGAGTGGCCATCCGAAACATCCGCCGCGATGGAAATGATGAGCTGAAGAAACAACTTAAAGACACCGATCTCACGGAAGACGAAGAAGCCCGTGCTAGCGAAGAACTCCAAAAACTTACGGATAACTATATCAAAGATATAAACCGCCTACTTGAAGAAAAAGAAAAAGAGATTATGGAAGTCTAATGACGAGTTCGAACGGCGGAAAAGACTTATCCCTTCCCGTTCATATT
>JBAYHM010000336.1:0-5069 GCA_041666155.1 Treponemataceae bacterium | reverse complement strand
GGTTTCTATGCCGACTCGACGGGCGGCGTCCTTGTCCGGAGCGGCCTTCATGCGTTCCATGATCGATTCGGGGATGGAGACGCCGGGAACTTCATTATTCATGAAGAGCGCGTTGTTGTATGACGCCAGCGGCCAGATTCCCGCGATAATGGGGATGCCCGTACTTCTCACTCGTTCAAGAAAGGCGATGAGCGCCTGCGCGTCGTAGACCGGCTGGGTGATTGCGAACTCAGCTCCCGCCGCGACTTTTTTGAAAAAGCGTTCGATTTCTTTTTCCTGGTCCAGGTTAGTGGGATCGGCGCCGACGCCGGTGACGAAACTTGTGGCTGGGCTGAACTGTTTCCCGCCGATGTCCACGCCGCCGTTCAGCCTCTGCGCCGCGCGCGTCAGGCCTATCGAATCCATATCGAAGACGGCTGTCGCGTTGGGGTAATCGCCAAGCTTAGGCGGGTCTCCGGTGACGATCAGGAGGTTGTGCAGGCCAGCCGCCGCGCAGCCCAGGAGGTCCGACTGTACGCCGATGACGTTTCGGTCCCGGCAGGTTACGTGCAGCACCGCCTCAATTCCCGCCTCGTTCTGGATGCGGATGGCGGTGACTAGGGGACTCACGCGTGAGCTGGCACGCGGGCCATCGGGGATGTTGATCGCGTCGACTCCCGCTTGGGCGCAGACGCGGGCTCTTTCTATTGTTTTAGTCAGGTCGTAGCCCATTGGAGGGGTGATCTCGACGCTGGTGACCCATTCTCCCGCGGCGAGTTTTTTCCCGAAACCGCTGCGTTCGCCGAGCGGTACCGCCGGGACTAGCGAGGTCGGTTCCGAAACCGCGCCGCCGATTTCCAGGCGGCCTGATATTTTTGCCTGAGCCCTGAGACGCCTTGACGCCTCGGCGATATGCTCAGGGCCTGTGCCGCAACATCCGCCTACACCTTTCGCGCCCAGTTCGGCGAACCGCGCCGCATAACCGGCAAAATACTCAGGGCTGGTCATGTAGAACATGCGGTCATTGATGTGCTGGGGCGCGCCGGCGTTCGGCATGACCAAGACCGGAAGCGGCGCGCGCGGGATGTAGCTTTCCAGGTAGTCGAGCATCTGCTTAGGTCCGACCGAGCAATTGAAGCTCAGCATGAGCGGTCCGGCGCCGCCTTCAAAACAGTAGGAGAAGAACGAATCGATGGAATCACCGCCGAGGCTTGCTTCAATATCGCCGAAGGCCATGCTCGGGATATACGGCACCTTCAAGGATCGTGCCGCGGCCACCGCGAAGCTGAGGTCCCGAGCGCGGCCGAAGGTTTCCAAGAGGATGAAATCAGCGCCGTTTCCCATTAGCGCTTTCATGGTTTCGGAAAAAGCGTCGATTGAGTCGGCTTCGCTTAAGGCACCCCCGGAGGCGTGGCGGCCAAGGGGACCGACGGACCCGGCAACCAGGACTTCATCGCCCGCGACTTCGCGCGCGATGCGGGCGGCGGCGGCGGCTATTTCCATGGTGCGTTCGGCCAGGAGATAGTCGGAGAGCTTGTACCGGTTCGCTCCGAAGCTGTTGGTAGTCAGGACATCGGCGCCCGCCTTTTTGTTGGCTTCGTGCACTTGTTTGACGACTTTCGGGTCACGAACGCAGAGTTCTTCAAAGCAGACGTTTATGAAATGGTTGCGTTTGTAGAGCTCCGTCCCCATCGCGCCGTCGAAAAGAACAACGCGGGAAGCGAGCAGATCAGTCAATGAACGGGACAAAGCAGCCTCCGGAAACTTTTATCGAACAAATTATCAATGGCTCTAGGAGGCTAACGCGTAAGGAGCCGGTTAGACAAGCGGCGGTTTTCTCCATAAACTGCCGTTGTGGCCGATATCCTGCTTGCGACGATCAACGCCAAGTACGTGCACCCCTCGCTCGCGCTTCGTCTCCTCCGCGCCAACCTTGGCGAATTGGAAGACCGCTCGGAAATAATCGAGTTTGCGCTGCGCCAGCCTCTTGATGAAAAGGTTGAGGCCATCATGGCGGCTCACCCGCGTGTGATTGGCCTTTCCGTCTCAATTTGGAACCACGAACAAACATTGGAACTGTTGAGCGCGCTTTCCCATCGGTGGGTGTCGCGACCCATTATTGTGCTCGGCGGTCCGGAGGCCGGAAATCTGCCCGCATCCGCGCCGCTGCTCAACTATCCGATCTTGACCGCATCCGACTTTCTTGTCCGGGGAGAAGGTGAACTTGCGTTCACCGAAATTTGCCGTACGGCGTTGGCGGGGAAGCCCCTCGTTCCGAACACCGCCATTTCCGCTGTTCGGCCCCTGCGCGAGGGCGGTCCGACGTTGGTGGAACCCGTCCCTGTGGATCCCATGTTCATCGATCCAGGCTATCGTCTCTATTCCGATAACGACTTGGCGCGCAAGCTCACGTATGTGGAAGCATCCCGCGGTTGTCCTTTCGGTTGCGAATTTTGTCTCAGCAGTCTGGATCGAAGTGTCCGAGAATTTCCATTAAACGAATTTTTGAGAAACCTGGAAATCCTTATCGACCGCGGCGCGAAGGCTTTCAAATTTCTTGATCGAACTTTCAATCTGGATACCGAGCGCGCGGGTGCCGTCATGGACTTTTTCCTCGCGCGCTTGAATGGGGAGTCAGGCGTTCGTCCCGCGCCTCAGGGCCTTTATGTCCATTTTGAGATGGTCCCGGCGCGTTTTCCAGCCGTCCTGCGTGAAAAACTCACCCGGTTCCCACCCGGTTCGCTCCGCCTGGAAGTCGGCATTCAGACTTTCAACAAGGAAGTCGCCGACCGTATAGGCCGCGCGAGCGAAAGGGAAAAAGAGTTGGACGCCCTCCGTTTTCTCCGTGAAAAAACGAACGCGATAGTCCATGCCGATCTTATTGCGGGGCTTCCCGGAGAAACGGTTGAATCTTTCGCCCGCGGTTTCGACCTCCTTTGGGAAACGCGTCCCGGTGAGATCCAGCTCGGTATTCTCAAACGACTCCCCGGAGCGCCCATTGTCCGGTACGATGGGGAGTTCCGTATGGAATGGGCTCCGACACCGCCTTACGAAATCATATCTACCTCAACCATGACGAAGCTTGAATTGGATCGGGTGAAAACATTTGCTCGGTTTTGGGAACTTATTGTTAACCGGGGACGTTTTGATGCTCATCTGGATCGGCTGCTGCCTCAAGGGGTCCCCGCATACACTCGTTTTTCCGCTCTTTCTGATCGGCTTTTTTCGCGCTTCGGCCGGAGTTGGGGAATTCCCCTTGATGAACTTACCTCAGAAGTAGAAGCGTTTGCATTATGATTTGGGCTAATCTGAAGCGCTGGTATGGGTTTATAAGAGCGGCTTTAGTTATCCTGTGAACAAGCGAAAACCGAAGCCGGAAACGCAAGTATGATGCGAGTGCCATTATTTGTCTCGAATCTAAGATTACCGCGTAATTGATCAGTCAGAGCTCGGACCAAGCTCATTCCGAGGGATTCCTTGTTTAAATTTTCCGGCATGCCGACACCGTCGTCCGCGACTACAAGTTCTAGTTGGTCCGCGTCGCAACCGAAACGTACTAGTATCTTTCCGTCACGATTTCCTGGAAAAGCATGTTTCAGCGCGTTTGTCGCCAATTCATTGATGATGAGACCCAAAGGTATCGCTGCCGTCATGTCGATCGGAAAAGACGCTACTTCATTTTCCAATACTATGCGCGCGTTAACCGTATTTGAGGGCGGCAATATCAACTTTAGCACCTGAGAGAGGTATTCGCCGGTATCTACCATTCGGGTGTTGCCCGAATGCTGTAACTGCTCATGCAAAAGCGCTACGGTTCGTATCCGGGAGTCGATGCGTATGAAGGCTTCTTTTGCGCTGCCCTCTGGGAACTCAGATGATTCAAGGGTTACGAGACTGCTTACCAGCGCGAGGTTGTTTTTTGTCCGGTGATGCATTTCCTTGAGAAGTATTTCTTTATCTTTCGATTTTTCATGGAGTTCATTTTGAAATCGAGAATAGCCGAGCTGCAGCAAGGTGACTGCCAACGCTGTAAATAAAAAGCAATACAGTACCAAAAAAGTACTTTTCGACTCGGAATAAATGAAAGGATTGCCGGTGATGACCACGAGTGTTGCTTGGGAGAATTCAAAAAAACCTATGATGCCGAGTATCAAGGCGACGGCAAACATAGTCTGTCTTACAGTTGTACTTCGTGCCGCAAAAAGAGAAACAGCCGCCTTGATAAACAAGATCGATAATGCGGCATTTCCGACAAGGAGCCGCAGGCTGGGGTTCGGAAATTGCACTGAAAAAAGCATCGAACCTAGGATCCCGCAGAGGGCGATAACCTCATTCGACGGGAACCTTTTTTCGTTTGAAATGAATTTGTCACAACCCCGAACCAGCAACACAATTCCGGTAATTTCGATGATATAGCCGACGGCCGCGAATGCCGGTAAGTTTGAATAGACGTAGACGGCATAGAGAACCTCTCCCAATCCAATGCCGACAAAGCTGATAGCCCAATATCCAGTCCCCGCCAATCGAACCGTCACTTTCCATGCATAGAATAATGCCGCGATCATAACGACGTTGATAAGGGAATGGACTATGACGATCGTCAGACTATCTATTCGTAGAAGCGTGTATGTGCTCCTTTTACCGTATTACTTACAATATTACAGCCACAAACTCAAAAACATCAATAGTATTCAATTCCTAAAAAAATCTTTTGACGAATTGGAAAAAGTAGTACATAATACTTGTACACTTGTATGGAAGTTCAAGGAAACGATTCTTTTCAACTTATTGAACGTGAACGCAATCAGCCCATCCATCAGTGGGTGTATTCCGTATTGAGGTTGAACATCATCCGGTTGCATCTAAAACCCGGACAGTCGGTCAGTGAGACGGAGATATCGACTCGGCTGGGAATAAGTAGAACGCCTGTCAGGGAAGCTTTCATCAGACTCGGAGAGGATGGCCTCCTGGAAGTGAAACCGCAGCGGTGTTCCGTTATTTCGCGCATAGACCTGGATCAGGCCGAAGAAACGCGTTTCGTTCGGCGGAATTTGGAGAAAACGATTACGAAGGAAGCGTGTCGCTCAATG
>JBAYHM010000335.1:0-5071 GCA_041666155.1 Treponemataceae bacterium | reverse complement strand
GACGATGCGGCGACGAAAACGCTGTTCCTTGACGTCATAAAACGCGCGAAGGAAAAGTACTCGTTTCAAATCGAAAACTTCACCGAGAACTCCCAGAGGGACAGACCTGTTTGACCTTTTTCATATTTCAATCTTATCACGGTAAAGCAGAATCACGAAATCAGTTCTATATGCGGTATGAGACAACCAAGACACCTTGTCGACGGGTCGCGGTATCATGTGACGGCCCGGATCAATCATCAAGAGATGCGCTTGGATGATGCCGCAATGAAAACGCTGTTCCTTGACGTCGTTAAACGCGCGAAGGAAAAGTACTCGTTTCAAATCGAAAACTTCACCGTGATGGGAAATCACTTTCATCTCATTGTCAGACCAACAAATAAATCAAGTTTATCAAAGATAATGCAATGGATATTGGGTGTTTATACGATGGCGTACAATCGTATCCACTGTTTGAAAGGCCACTTATGGCAGGGACGATTTTTTTCTCGCGTCATAGAGACGCTACGGGAGTTGTTGCAAGTTTTCGAATATATCGACGACAATCCGGTCAAAGCTGGGCTTTCGGCTTATCCGTGGGAATGGCGTTTCGGAGGGTTATCGCATAGGCGGCGGTACTGCGCCGACATCGTCGCCC
This sequence comes from Treponemataceae bacterium, assembly GCA_041666155.1. GTDB lineage: Bacteria > Spirochaetota > Spirochaetia > Treponematales > Breznakiellaceae > SZUA-426. Next base: position 4,434 of record JBAYHM010000335.1, on the reverse strand, counting down.
CTCTGGAACCGTTTTTATCGTTTTTAATGCCCATGCATCAAGGCTTGCTGTTGCGATAAGTAATCGCTATTTTTGGGGACAGACCTCACTAGACCGACCTCGGGGAGCCATACTAATCTTTCAGGGACAGAGCATATTCATTTCAGGAAGGTATTGATACGCTGGCTTTCACAGATACCCACGCGCACCTGTCCGCTCTTGCCCAACGCGGAATAGATCCGATCGCGCGCTTGGAAGAGCTTTTTTCCAGCGGATTCGGCGCGATCATGGATATCGGCACCAATGCCGATGACCTTGGCGAACGCGTTCGCGCTTTCTCGCGCTTCCCCGGCGTCTCGTTTTCCGCGGGTATTTGGCCGAGCGCCGAAGCTATCCGCGATCGGACGGCATTGCTCAAGCTATTAACCGATAACATCGCGCGCGACGGCGCGGGACGCGTTGTCGCCATTGGGGAATGCGGTTTTGATCGGCACTGGAACAAAACGGAAGAGGGGGCGGACACCGAGGGGGAACGAGAGCTCTTCGCCGAACAGGCCAAGCTCGCCTTTGGCTTTAACCTGCCGCTCGTAGTCCATTCGCGGGAAGCGGCAGATGAGACAGCGCGGGCGATCGAATCGATACCGGGATTGCGGGGCGTTATTCACTGCTTTTCGTACGGAAAAGACGAAGCCCGCCGATTCCTGGACCTGGGCTTTCACCTTTCCTTCGCCGGGACGATCACCTACAAAAACTCAAGTGATCAGCGGGAAGCCGCTCGCTTCGCGCCGGATGACCGTCTCCTCTTGGAAACCGATTCACCTTACCTGGCGCCGCTACCCTTCCGTGGGAAAAGCGCTGAACCGGGTATGGTCGAGCGCACGTATGAAGCGGTCGCGACCCTTCGGGGTATCACCGTGATGCGCTTGACGGAGATCGCGGCCAAAAACGCGCACGACCTATTCGGCTTTCCTAAGAGGTTTTGATGACGTTCGTCGGGCAGGCTTCCACCGCTTCCTGAATCTTCGCTTCATTCGCCGAAAAATCGGCGCCCTCGACAACAATCATTTTATCGGGAACCTCGAAGACTTCCGGACAAATAGCTTCGCAATTCCCGCAGGAAATGCATTCGTCATCGCTTTCGTCCAACCATACTTTCTTGATAGCCAATAAAGCACCCTCCCGTAAATTTTCTTCACGAACGCGAAGCGTTTGTTTCCAAAGTATCGATCGTTTTTTTAAAGTTCGCAAATTCCAATGGGTGAAAAAAAAGAGGCTCCCCGGGAAAAGGAGTAAAACCCGGGGAGCCGAAGGAAAAAGGAGGAATAACCGGAAGACGATCTATCCGATCATCACATGAATAACAACTACGGGTTGCGTCGGTTACGAAAAAAAAGAACGATTCGACGCTACTTTACAAATACTTGCCACGATCCAATGAAACTTTCGTATGCGGCGATGGTAGCCGACAAAATTATGTCCTGCAATTCTCCGCGGCCTGCCCAATCGGATCCCTGCATGATGTACAAGTGTTTCAATTGGCCCTCTACATCCGAGACTGTAAGACTCGGATCGGATTCTCTCCTGCGCTCTAGTCCGCGGAACTCCTGCTCCAAAACTTCCTCATACTTGGCGTCTCGCCAATCGACCGATCCATACATGCCGTAGGCTCCTCAGAATTATCGATACGTAATCTTTCTCAGCACGCGACCGCCTTTTTCAGGAACTCGAATACCGAACCGTTCAACGTAAGTAAATGATCGACGCTCCGTCCATTCACCGAAGGAGTCGAATGAGTAAGAATACGCTGTTTCAGCTGTCTTCCCGTCGGATGCCGTGATTGATTCGCGCACGAGAAGACCGCGTTCATCCCATTGGAAGCGGCGTTCGGAGCTTGAACGCGCAAAAAGAGGATAACCCGCCGCGTTGTAGAGGGATTCAATGGAAAGCTCGGCGGTCCGCACCCGCGTTATCCTACCGCCGGAATCGTAATCAAAACGTACACGCTCAGTTTCCTTGCCGTCTTCTTCGTAGCTGCGCACTTCCGTCAAACCGGAGGAAATGAACGAATAAGCGATTCGACCGATCGCCTTCCCGCCTTCGTCATAGGAAAGCTCTTGCAGAACGTCCGCAATCGCGGTAAACACGGACTTTTCGCGCTTCCCCTCGGTTTTGCGTTCCGCTCCCGACAAGGCCCCGTCCTGCCCATAGGTAAGCGATACCGATTCTGTAGCCGAGTCTTCCGCGCCTTTGGACTCGGCGCTTGTTTTTGCGGACTCGGGCATTTTTTCGGTTTTCTTGTCCGCGGCGCTCTTTTTTGTTTCACCGGCTTTCGTAACGCTTGAAGCTTTATCGGAAGCGATTATTTCGATTTCGTACCCGCTGGGGCGATCAGTCGCGTCGCGTTCGAACGTCAGCGCGTACGCCGCCGCGGAAGAGAAATACGGCCGCCGCAGGATGGCGCCGGAAGGGGACCACCGTACCAAGTAGGCGACCGCGGACGATTTTTCGGACGACTTCTCAGCTGAAGTATCGGCCGATGCCTCGGACGTTTCAGGCGTTTCTATCATAAGAGTGATGGAGGCCGCCTGCTTTACGCCCTTAAGCGCGAACGCGTCCGGCGGCAGATCCGAAGGCCAATCGGGACGCCAGGCGATACTCTGATCGGCGACTGAAAGGACTTCACCGATGGTCGGCGTTTCTTGAGCACCGATACCCGCATTGGCAAAGACGAGAAGAACAAAAAGAATGGAAAAAAACGCAAGTTTTCGCATCGCTGGTCGTAATATACCCTTACGGACCTCTATCGTCAAAGCCCGATCAGCGGAAGGAAAGAAAAAACCGGGTAACCGCGAAAAAAACAGTTTGCGCAAGGACATAGAATGAAGGAACAAAGGAAGACGGCTTGCGCGGAACAAAGAAGGTCGGCAGCGCGCACGCATAGGCGATCAAAAACCACGCGAAGTAATTTTTAAGGGGAATCACCCCAGATGACCAGGTCCAGTACTCCAAGCTGATAGCGAATGGTTCCAGGACCCAATCAAACGCGACGGCGGCCGCCGCGACGGAAAAAGCGCCGATCGCCGGATTCAGAAGCGGGAAGCGGATACGTAAGAAACGGGAAAGGCCGAGTACGACGACAACCCAATTGAAACCGATAAGCGGCGGCACGCTCAGCACTTTCACCCCGAGCACGTCCCCGTAGGCGTAAGAGCCGAAAACTACTCCAGTAGCGACGCCGAGCGCCTCCAGAAAGAAAGTCACGACCGCGGCGGCGGCGGCCCACGCGACAATCGGCGCGCCTTGCTCTTTGAACGCCGTAAAAAGAACGAACGAGCCCCAGTACAAGAGGATCCATGGTGTAGCCGCGATCATAAAGGGACGTGTCGCGCCGAGAGCATGGCACAGCGCGCCGGCTGCGAACAGGGCCGACATAAGCGCGAAAGTGAATCGATCCGTCAAAGCCGCGCGCCGGTAAGTGCTTTGAGAAGCACCGTCGCGGCTATTCGCCGGGGAGAAGGCTTCACCTTATGGTCGAAAACGACCAGCGGATTTTTTTCGATTTGCCGCGCCGTCCACCAATAGGAAGACGCGGCTGTCGCGACCGCGATGCGGCACCGGTAAGGAATGAAGGAGAAGCCCGCGACGGCGCCGCTTTGCCATTGCCTGTATTTGTCCAGATGGGCGCGAAGCCATGCGGAAAACTCTTCGCTTTTTTCGGCGGCGACGCGCGGATCGGTGATATCGGACTGCGCTCCGTCAAGCGGCAGGTAGCGGCGGCCGAGCGTACGGTCTTCGGCGATGTCGCGAATAAAGTTGATGTACTGCATCGAGCGCCCTAAAAGTTTAGCGGACTCATAAGAGGCTTCCGGAAGGTCCATAACTCGTGCCATGAATAAACCGATAACCTCGGCGGACCCGTAAATGTAACGGAGTGTCTCGTCCAGCGTATCGTATTCGCGTTTTTCCAAGTCCATCGCCATGGAAGCGAGAAAGGCCTCGGTCCATTCGCTCTCAAAGCGTCGTTCGGCTTCCAAGCCTATGAACGCGTCGACGACGGCGCGGTCTTCGGGGGAGAGACGGCTGAAACCGGGCGCGGCATCGGAGGGCGCCATCGGGGCGTCACGCCGCGAACGATAATAGTCGCGGAATGCCTGAAAACCCGCCGCGTCCTGCGGCGTCGCATCCACGAAATCGTCGGCGCGGCGCACGAAGGCGTACAAAGCGAACACACGGGAGCGGACAGCGCGCGGGAAAAACAGGCTGGAATTGAAATAGGTGGCGCTACCCTTTTTGAAGGTAGCGGCCTGGTAAGAGAATATTTCTTTGCTATTCATTGCCCGTCCCGGAAACTACAGTCTGAATACCCGTTTTAACGCGTCGGGAGATAGGCGGAAAAAACTTCCCTTGCCCTGACAGAAATGATGAACGCGCAACAGGTGGATCGATAGATCCGAG
>JBAYHM010000334.1:0-5090 GCA_041666155.1 Treponemataceae bacterium | reverse complement strand
GCGAACGCAGGGAACCGGCATCGGCGCCATAAAGAAGTCCGTTAACTTCCAAAAGACTCTTGTACTTGGCGACGATTTCCTCCTTAAGGAAATCTTTGCTTTGGGTCGCCAGTACGGACATCTTGAGCGCGTATTCGGAATTGAGTTCGTCGAGCGCCGTATCGGCCGCGGCCAAATCCGCGGCGGCGGCGGCAACGGCGTCGCGCGCCGCGCCGACGTTTCCCGAAGCGTTCGTGAGGGCAGATTGCGCGGTTTGGTACGAGGCGAGCACCGTGTCGTACGCGGCTTTCGCGGCCGTCCACGCGGCGACGCTTTCGGCCTCCGTCGCTCGTCCGGCGCTGATGTCCGTCGCGTACGCGGACACAGCCTCGGCGATACCTACGCGCTTGGCCCAATAGGCGGCGACAGCTTTCGCTCGCAAAAGTTCAACCTGATACTCGTCCAGATTGAAATCCTCGCCGGATACGCCCGCTTCCAAAACATCGCGTAAGTGACCAGCGCCCGAACCGATAGCCAAACCATAGTCGCGCGTCAACGCGTCACGCGCCTCGGTTGCTTTTGCCAGATATTCCGCGCGGATGGCTGTCCATCGAGCAAGCTCTTCCGCTCCATTCTCTTTGGCGGCCCAGAATTCCATATTCTCCCGGGCGTTTTGGGTAACCGAACAGGATGTAACGTAGGTATCCACCCAAGCGCGCGCCCGATCGGCCGTCGCCTGGCCGCGAAGAGAAGCGTCACGATCAAACTCGGCTTTTGCCTCGGAGATGCTCCGTTCCAGCGTAGCCGAAGAGCGGGCAAAGGCTTCCTCTCCGGACTCAAACAGGACGCGGGCTTTGGCCTCCCACGCGCGCCGCTCTACAGCGAGCTTTTCAAACGCTGAAGACCATACGGCTTCGTTTTCCGTGTAGCTCTTAGCGGCGTCCCGTTCCCACTCCATGCGTCGAACCATAAAGCGCTGCTCGGCTTGTTCCCAAGCGGAAAGGCCTCGGTCAAATTGGGTTCGATAGGCCGCAAGCCATTCCTTTCCCGCAAGAGCGAGATCGCCGGTTTCCGCGGAGGCCCCTTCAACGCGCGCTTGGAGTGTCTTGAGGGCCTGGTCGCATTCGGCTTCCGTCTCCCGCGCCAACGAAGCGACGATGGCGGCGGCAGCCTCGCTTTCGCTTTGTTTGCGGAGACTCCATACGTCTCCCGTCCGCCGCGCGACGAAAAGACGCTCCTCCCGTGAAACCAAGGCATCGAGTTCTCGCTCCACTCGGACGGCGGCCGAGGAAAGAGCGGCGGTAATGTTCCCCATAAAAGAAGCCCGGCGTTCCGCGGGAATATAGGTCAAGAGTTCGGGATAGCGCGTTTCCATCCGACTCATATACGAAGCTAGCGCCGAATTTTTTGCCGTGATCAATTCATTTTCCCAGGACGCGGTATGAGCGGCAAGCGTATCACCGTCATCGGGCCGCACGGTGAGCGGATCGCCGGTCTCCTCATCGTAGAGAATATTTCCTTCGGCGTCCGTGATGTAGAGGTACCGTTTATTCGCGGCCGTCGTCTCTTCTTCCAGAAGCGCCTTTAGCGCAACAGCCTCCCGTCCAAAAAACCGATCGCGGAGCCATACGGTAAAGCGTTCTTCCAGTTCCGTTTCGGACCAAGCACGCACCGTCGCGCGGGCCGCTTCGTATTCGGCGGCGTCCTCGTACAAAGCAACCGCCGTTCGTTCCCACGCCGCGACGGAAAGGGAGATGCCTCGGCGGGCTTCCTCTATCCATCTTCCGTTTTCCGTTTCACGGTCTGCCCGTGAGAAGGAATAGTCAAAGCTGGACCGATCAAGCGAACGTACGTCCGGAGAGCGTTCCGCGAACGCGGAAAAACCGAAAAAAACGAAAACGGCGAAAAGGGAGACGACGGCGGTTTTCTTCATAACAAGAACCTTTCAAGAACTATTTTGCTGATACGACGGACACGAAAGATCCGCCCGGCGCGGCCGATACATCGGACGCGTGACTTGAGTGTTTCCATGTATCGAAGAGCCGAGGCGCAAAAGCGGCCAAGGCGGGAACGATGGTAAGGGAGGCGATGAACGAAGCGCCGACGCCCAAGGCGCTCACGAACGCGAGGGAACGCGCGGTCGCGTTTCCGGCGTCGGAGAGGAACAAGAGTGGCAGAGAACCGATGACGGCGATGAGACAGGTCGCGGCGAGTGAGGAAAAGCGAGACCGCGTCAAGCGATAGAGCGCGAGCGGCCCGGCGGCCTTAAGCGAGGAACCGCCCTTGCGCCGTTCGTCGACGGTGAGCACGGAGGCGTTGACGGCCATGCCGCTGACGGCGACGAAAGCGCAGGCTGTCGCGGCGCTCACCGCTCCCGCACAGATCGCCGCGACAATCGCCGGAACGGCAAGGGACGGAGGGACGGTCGACAAGGCGACAAGCGGCGCGGTGAAGGATTCGGTGACCGAGGCGAGTACGAGGTAGGAAAGGAGCAAGGCGAGCAGAAACAACAAAACTGTGCCGGAAAGTTTTTCCGCCCCGTTCACCGCTTCCCGATCGAACTCGATCGCGTACAGGGGCGGGAGGCGGAGGCTTTTCAACGCTTCCATCGCGACTTCCTTCGCGCGCCGGGGATCCATCGGATCGGTCCGAAGCGTGATTACGGCGACCGGACGCCTATCCTTTCTAATGACGCGGCCGACGTCCCCCTCCCGACATTCTTTCATCACCTCGCCCAGACGGACAACGCCTTTCTCGGAGCGTACCGGGAGCCGCGCAAGGTCGGCCGCGGTTTTTTCGCCCGCCGACGAAGAGCCGACTCGCACATCGATCTCCCCCTTCTCGTCCAACCTCTTATACGCGGGCGGTCCGTACACGCTGCGCCGCAATGAATCGGCGACAGATGAGAAAGAAAGGCCGGCAAGCGCCAAACGTTGTCGATCGGGAACAAGGAGGAGTCGTTCACTCCCGTCCTTGAAATTGAGGACGACATCCTTGGCGAAGGAACCTTCCCCAAGCGCTCGCGCGGCGCTTGTCGCCAGGCTTCGGCACACGCGGTCGTCGTCGCCGGACACGACGATTTCCCAGAGCCGGTCGCGGGAAGTCGTCTCGGGAAGAAACGCGAAACCGCCGGGAACCGGAAGGGCGCGGATCGCTTCAGACAATAATCGGCGGTCGGTTTTCCCGGAATCAAAGGAAACGAGGGCGGTACCCGAGCCCGGCTTCGCGCTCGTCTGCGCGTTGAGGACGCCGGTCAAAGCGGCGGCCTCGGTTCCCCATTTGGATAAGCGATCGTCTACGCTTTCGGTCGTCGCTCCGCGTTCAAATTCCAAGTGGACGTACACGGCGTTTCCCTCGCTCGGCGAAACCGAGTCCGTACCGACTATCGCCAAAGAAACGGCGGCGCCAAGGGTAAGAATGACCGCCGATAATAGAGGTATCAGGGGTCGACGCGCGCAGACCGTCGCGTTAAAAGCGAGCAGCCTGGCAATGATGCGCCGTGCGCGGCGAAATATAAGGGATGCATGAGGCAGGACTGATATTCTTAAGGACGCGGCGGGTGCACCTTTTTTTAGGGCGCGCAGCTCTGATTCAAAGCGATCCAGAGGCTTTTTTCTCCGCGCGCCGATGAGCGGCGGCAGCAAGAAGAAAGAGACCGCCAAGGCGACAACGGTAGTCGCGCCGACGGAAACGGCGAGCGTCGAGGATCCCGCAACGAAGGAATCCATTGAGGCGATAGGAATCAGCGTCGCCAATGTCGTGGCGGCGCCGGCGATCAAGGGGGGCGCAAGGTTCCGTATCCGTCTCCGTTTTTCCGCGGCGTCCGCGACGGAAGCGATACGTTCCACGACGAGGATGATCGCGTCCACGGCGGCGCCGAGACCCGCGGCGAGCCCAGCCATTGAGAGCCGGTCCAGAGGGAAACCGGCAAGCGACAAAAAGGCGGCGGAAACGAGGAGCACAAAAGGCACGGCGAGCGCCGAAATGATTTTCACCGAAAGGGCCGCGCCGGAAGAGAGAATCGCCGCCGTGACCGCAACCGCGACGGTCCCCTGCGCGGCGGCGCCGAGGGTGGACGCGAAAGACGCTTCCCGTTCGGCGCCTCGGTCGGACAGAACCCGAAAATCGACGCCGAACGCCGTAAGGCGTTCGATTTCTCGAACAACAGCCGACTTGAGCGCGCGCGAAAGAGCGGCCTCATCCGTGTCTGAACTTGCCGTGATCGAGAGGACCACAGCAGCCTTCCCATTTACCCGCGAACGCGTTTCCGGTTTTCGGCTACGCTCTTCCACGCGTGAAATGGAAGCGAGTGAAATTGGAAGAGATGCCCCGTCCCGAATCAGCGCCCCACGCAGGAGATCGACTGTCGGATAGCGCGCGTCAAGAACGGCTATCCGCTCGACGTCCGAGTCCCGAGGGACTCCCGCCGGGTACAGAGCGTCGTTCTCGGCGAGGAAGCGCGCTATGACAAGCGCGTCTATGCCGGCGTTCGCCGCTTTTTCCTCGTCCACAAGAAGAGCGATCTCCGGCATGCCTGTACCGGCCGCCTCGACCTCCCCGACGCCGTTGATCCGTTCAAAGGCGGGTTTGATTTCCTTTTCCATCAGGCGATCCAGGTCGGAAGCCGCGGTAACCGCCGCTATCCAGACCGGAGCGCGACCGTCCTCGGCAGCGTAAATTTCAGGACGCTGCGCCGCGCGGGGCAATTTTTCGTAGACGGTCTGCGCGGCCTCCCGGAGCGCCCCGTAGCTTTCGACGGCCCCTGATTCGATCCGTACCGACGCGCGCACCATGCCGTATTCGCTTGTCGTCACGATATCGCGCGCGCCTAAAACAGCGGAAAGCGCGTCCTCAAGCGGTACGGCGACCAGGCGCTCCAGTTCGCGCGCGTCCATCCCGTAGTACCGCTGCGTGATCGAGTAAGACCTGAGTTTCCCCGTTTTCCGTTCGCACCCGGAACGACCGATAATCGCGGCCACCGAAACGGCGATAAGCGCCATCGCAAAACAGAGAGCGGCGACCGGGCGGGCGTACCAAAGCTTTTTCATCGCGCCGCCTTCATTTTTCGGGAACGGCGGGAAAGGAAGCGCGCGTACAGTAGCGGGGAAATG
>JBAYHM010000333.1:0-5091 GCA_041666155.1 Treponemataceae bacterium | reverse complement strand
CATTCGTAACCATACGCAGCATGTCGCCCTCTTCATTCATGCGAACGAAGAGAGTGGAGTAGGAGCCCGTCAATTCACGAACCCGGTCGACTATGGAAGAAGGGACGGCAGGATCAGCGTTCAAATTGATAGATTGGCCGCCGACCAATAAAGGAAAAACAGCGACAAGCGCCGACGTACCGGTGACTTGGTTGGTCGCCGTAACCGAGATTTTGCTTTTCCCCAGCGTTACCCCGCCGGACCGCGAGACCTGATCGAGCATGACCTCAAAATCAGATGCGGCTGAACGGATAAGCAGTTCGCGCTGCGCTTCGGCCATTCCGACTATGCCTGAAAGAATATGGTCCAGGTCCGCGTAAGCGAGCGCGTTGCTTTCCCGTTCGGCGATCGCCTCAACCCTAGCCAGCTGGGTATACGCTACCGAGCCCAATACGGCGATAGGAATCGCGGATACGGCGCAAATCAACAAAACAAGCGGAGTCCTGATCGATTTGAAGTTCATATGCGACACCCCCGTTCTACTTCTTAAGTATATGGAGTGGCGCGAAAATAGCTAAAATTGAAAAAATCTAAGCTTCAGCCGCCTTTATCGCGCTGATTCCCGCAAGCCGACCCGTAGAACACGCGGCTTGGATATTGAAGCCGCCGGTATCCCCGTCGATATCCAACACCTCCCCGGCGAAGAAAAGCCCCGGAACCAGGCGGCTCTCCATACGCTTTGGGTCGATTTCCGACAGGTCGACGCCGCCGCGGGTGGCCATCGCCTCGGCCCAGGGACCGATTTCGGCAACAATGAAACGGAGCCCGGCGTCTCCGCCCTCGGCAAGGGACACAGCTAAAGCCCGGCGGGCGGCGCGGGAAAGCACTGATGCCTTGACGTCGCTTGCAACACCGACGACCTCCATCAGCGCGCGGCACACGCTATCGGCTAGACCGAAATCGTGAAGGACGCGCGCGACGCTCCGCTTGCCGTGCTCGCCCAGCGTCGCCAAGAGCCGCCGCTCGACCCCTTCCGGACCGCCGGAGCCCGGAACAAGGGAAACGCGGAGTTCGTCGCCGACGCGGATGTTCCGGGAAAGGTCGAGTATACCGGGCCCTGACAGACCGCCGTGCGTAAAGAGTACGTCGCCGCGTCCTTCCGCTACTTTTTTTCCGCTATGGAAAACAGAAATCGAAGTATCACGGATAGCGTTGCCGGCACAAGAAACAAAGGGGGCAAAGGGCGATGGACCGCCGGATACCGCGACGACGGGGGTAAGAGCCTGCGCCGTTTCTATTATCCGGTGGCCGAAAGAAGCGGCCAGCGCGTAGCCGTCCCCGCTTGAACCGGTCTTGGGATAAGAGAGACCGCCGGTGGCGATGATCAGGGACACGGAACGTTCGGTGCCCGTTTCCGTTTCTACCTCAAAAGCGCCGTCGGAAAACCGGGCGGACAGTACGCGGCAGCCGGTGCGAACTTCCGCGTCCAGCTTGCCGAGCTCCGACAGGAGGATATCAAGCACATCCCGCGCGCGCCGGGAAACCGGGAACATTTTTCCGCCTTCCGTCTCTTCCAGTTCCAGGCCACGGTCGACAAAATACGCGGCAAGCGCTTCGTTGGAAAAAGCGTACAACGCGCCGCGGAGAAATTTCCCAGCCGAGCCATAACGCTTGAGAAAATCGGAAACGGGGCCGGAATGGGTAAGGTTGCATTGTCCGGAGCCGGAAATGAGTAGTTTCCGTCCGGGCGAAGGCATACGTTCCAACAGAAGCACATGACCGCCGGCCTCAGCCGCGGAAACGGCGGCGAACAAACCCGCGGGTCCCGCGCCGACTACTATCGCATCGAAAACCATTGGGGGAGTATAGCCGAAAGGCTAAGGATCTGCCGACCTTGTCCGGTCGGAATCATACTGGGAGTTCTGTATCTGTTCCTCTATTCGTACCTGGAATACCGGAAAAAAAAGCATGGTGTGGGTTATTGGAGAAAGGGAGCTCGGATATATGAAAAAAGACGATCGTTCAACTAAGAGACCCGGTATGTTCGCGCATAATGCCGTTCGAAAGCGCGGTTCCGGACATCTCCGACCCCGACTTGACGAGTGTCGTCGCTCGTCGTATCTTTTTTATCTGGAGCACCCTATCCAATAGGGTAGAAAGATTAGAGCCATGACACGTATCTTCATTGAGACGTCAGAGTTCCAATCCCGTTGGAAGGCGCTTGGGATGACGGAGGATGACCTTCGCGAGCTCCAATATTTTATCCTGGAGTACCCTGAACGCGCTCCCGTAATCCAGGGTACCGGAGGAGTCCGAAAGATCCGGTGGGCACGCGAAAGCAAGGGAAAGTCAGGCGGCCTTCGGACAATTTATATCGATATGCACTCATCCGAGCATATTTATTTGGTAACCGTCTTCGGTAAAGATGAGAAGGCGGACTTAAGCCCTGAAGAGAAGAAAGCCATCAAGGCCTTTGTCAAAGGGCTATAGGAGTTCAATCATGGGAGAAGCATTCGAGAGCATCATGCGCGGCCTCGTTGAGGTCAAGGCTCATCGCGAAGGTAAGCTCAAGCTCAAGACTACGACGATCGAAATCGCTCCGATTCCTCAGTGTGACGCAAAGATGATTAAGACGCTGAGGATGGAGCTTTGTCTTTCACAAGCCGCTTTCGCCGATGTTCTTTGCGTATCCAAGAAGACGGTCGAAGCTTGGGAATCCGGCCGCAATAGCCCTAGCGGCGCAGCTTGTCGGCTTCTGGATGTCATCTGGAAGGATAAGGCCCTGCTCAAGAGGGAAAAGATCGTCGTTTACAGATCCCCAAGTATCAAGGCTCGTGCCTCCAAGGCTCAGCTCCTCAAAGTGGCTCTTGCGCGCTAACGGCAACCTATATGCTACTTTTTCTCCGTTTTTGGAGCTATGCTCTCACTACTCCCTTTTAGCTTTTCCAGCGCGTCTTCGTACATATCCTCAACCGCCCACATCATGCGGTAATCCGGATAGTCGCCCATCAAGCGCTCGCAGACGTCCTTGACTCCCGTCCAATCGCTTTTCTCACGGAGCACAAAGAGACGCTGGTATATCGTTTCAGGCAGGAAGGAATCCTTCGGGAAACCTTTTTCCGCATAATCGGCCCAGCGGAGCACTTCCGCGCCGCAACGCTCCCGTAGCGCCGTATCCTGAAAATACTCAACGGCTTTACGGCCCAATTCACCCAGCAGATTCTGCAGATACCAGACCGCTTGGGTCGGTGTGTTGCCGTTGAGGACATTCGGCCGAGCATGGTAGAAGGTAGTCACTTCCTCCGCGCTCTTCCAGCCGTACTTTGCCGGATTCATCACCGCGTCTCCGAAGGAATAAAAGACCGGCGCTTTGATGCGTCGTATAAGATCGGCAATATCGGCGGCGAGCGTGTTCATCTCGCGGCGCCAGCGCTGCTTTTTGAAGTCCTTCAGGAATTTATAAGCATCTTCCAAACCCTTACCAGGCTTGAGGAATGACGGGTCTTCCCGTACCGCCAGGCCGAACAGTTCCGCGGCCTCCCCGTAGCGCCCCGCGTCGAAGGACTCCATGCCTTGGTAGTACGCGCGCGCGGCCGAAAGAGAATCGGTGGCGGCGGACGCGTCCGCCGGCGACGAACTCCGTTTCCAGTTCGGGTCCAAGCCCGCCGCGAGCTTCGCGGCCAAGTCGCGCTCCAAGGCGAGCACGGCGTCGGCCTTACCGGCGCTGGAAACCGCGCAGAGCACCGCGCCGGACTCGACCCTGACCGCCTTCGCGTCCAGCCGGATGTCGCCGCCCGACGCGATGAACGAACCGTACACCAGGACGTTCGCGTTCAGTATCTTGCCGACCTCGGGAGCCTTGGTCTCGTCCAGGAGCCCCGAAAGCGCCAACTCCTGTTCCTTGACGATCTTCTGCAGGTCTTCCCGCTCGATGATCTTGTAGGTCCCGACCGAACCGAGATCGGAGACGAGCATATCGGCAAGGCCCTTCTTGAGCCAGTCGAACTCAACGGCCTGCCGCGTGTTTGCGAAGTAAAGCACGGAGAGCGTCGCGTCGGCTTCCGCGGCGAAAACCATCGGCCGGGAAAGCGCGCCGGCGATCAAAAGCGTGACGAGCAGAACGGAGGCGACTGAGGGAAGTCGGAGAATACGCATAAGGTGAGTGTGACAGAAGGGAAGGGGAAAAAACAAGCCGCGTGCCGATGGACTCAGCACGCGCCCCCTACGGCATCCGCAGCAGATCCCTCGGCTTGGAACCCTGCGCCTTGCCGACGATGCCGCGCTCTTCCATCTCTTCCACCAGGCGCGCGGAACGGTTGTAACCGATCTTGAGGCGCCGTTGGATAAAGCTGGCGCTCGCCTTGCCTTGCTGCATGACGATTTCCAGAGCTTTTTCGTAGAGGGGATCATCGCCTTCGGAAAAGAGGCTCGGTTCGGCGTTTTCGTCCTCGTCATCGTAGAAGATTTCCTCGTCGATGTAGTCGGGTTCACCCAGGGTCTTCACGTACTCAACGACGCGCTCCACTTCCTCTTCGGAGACGAACGCGCCCTGCATGCGGATCGGGAACGGATCGGTGACGCCCGCGTAGAGCATGTCGCCCTTGCCCAGGAGCTTTTCCGCGCCGACCATATCGATGATGATGCGGCTGTCCATTTTACCCGCGACCATGAACGCGATGCGGCTGGGGATGTTCGCCTTGATCAGGCCCGTGATGACGTCGATGGACGGCCGCTGGGTCGCCAGCACCAAATGGATGCCGACGGCGCGGCTCATGGCCGCCAGGCGCGCCACGGTGGATTCAAGTTCTTTGCCGGTGGTCGCCATGAGGTCCGCGAACTCGTCGATAACCACGACGATGTACGGCAGGTGCTCGGTGGCGATGTTGCGCTCTTTGATTCGTTTGTTGTAGGACCGAATATCGCGCACGCCCATGGAATCCAAGAGCGCGTAACGCCTTTCCACCTCGAAGATACAGAATTGCAGGGCCTGGAACGCGCGTTTGGGCTCGGTGATGACCGGTGTCAGAAGATGCGGAATATCGTTGTAGAGCTTGAGCTCAACTATCTTCGGGTCGATGAGGATGAGCCGGACTTCCGCGGGGGACTTCTGAT
>JBAYHM010000332.1:0-5105 GCA_041666155.1 Treponemataceae bacterium | reverse complement strand
CGGCGGGAATGTCTAACTCGCGTAGGAGTTGCTGGTCCCAGGCGCCGGTCCGTATATTGAATAGCATGGTGCGGGAAGCGTTCGTCGCGTCGGTCCGATGCTCGCCGGTCAACTTGAAGAGTAACCAGGAATCGATAGTCCCGAACAGGATGCCACCTTTTTCAGCACGTTCTTTTAAACCGGGCTGTTCGCGAAAGAGCCACATGAGTTTGGTAGCGGAGAAATAAGGGTCAAGGACAAGGCCCGTCCGTTCTTTAACGGTTCCCGCCAGACCACGCCCTTCAAGTTCGCGGCAGATCGCGGCAGATCGGCGGCATTGCCAGACAATCGCGTTACAGATCGGCTTTCCCGTTTGCGCGTCCCATACAACAATAGTTTCCCGCTGATTGGTGATTCCGATAGCGGCAATCTGATCGCCTGATATCTGGGCTACATTAACCGCCTCGTGGGCGGCGCGAAGCTGCGTGGCCCAAATTTCCTCGGGATCGTGTTCCACCCAACCCGGACGCGGATAAATTTGCTTGAACGGTATTTGGGAACTTCCGATAGGAATTCCCGATACGTTGAACACTATGGCGCGCGAAGTGGTGGTTCCTTGATCAAGCGCAAGAATGTATCGTTCAGATTTAGGCATCGAAACACGCCTCCCGGATACTCAGTATAGCATCAAAAAACTCTAAAATCACCGCTTGCTTCAATATCGATTGCGGAAGTCCCTTCATCATCGTATAATCCGGTCAATGAGTCTCGAGGATTTGAAGGTCGAGTTGTTGCGCTCCGAGTTTCCCTCGCTTCGTCCCGACCACGATCCCGACATTGAGCGCTATTTCGACATGCGCGCCTCGGGAAGACCGGCGGAAGCGCTTTCTTTTTACGAAACTCGGATCAAACCCCGCTATCCCGACGATACACATCGAACCGCGGCTCTCCGAGCGTATCGCTTGCGGGATCCCGCGTATCCTGTATTTATAGAAAAAGCCTATATCGCGCTCGGCGATCAATTACTTGAAAGAACGAAGCGTAAGATTAAGTACGTCGCGATGTTCGCTTCTTCCTACGATCGGAGTGACGCGTACGCCACCATCCGCGCCGCCGAATCGATCCTGCGCATGCTGCCCAGGGACCGTTTCGAAGCTGTCGCCGCGGTGGAGCGATTACGCCGTCACGCCGATCTTCTCCGTTATCAAGCCCCCGAAATTGAGATTGCGGAAGAACTAGTCCGCTCGTACCTGAATGAGCAATTGGACGTTGTCGAAGCTGAACGCCGACGGCGCCTGAGAGAGAAGGAACGCGACATCGTCGAACGCCGAAGCCTGCTCGTAGCGCAGGATCAAGCGGACACCAAGAAGGCTATTGAGGACACGCGTAAACGGAGCGCGAAACAAAAGGGAACCGGAAGAAAACACACTCGACCAGCGCGAAAGCGGGTCGCGGTGCTCGATCTTTCAAGCATACGTTTTTCCGCCGCGGATCTAGCGCGCATACAAATCCCCGCGACACTCGTGAAAATCGAAGATAAGACTTTGGCTTTCTGCTTCAAGTATTGGAACCTTACGGAAGACCGCGCCTTTGAAAGGGTCTTGTTCCTCTTTGCGCGAAAAAACTGCGTCAAGCATTACGACATTTTCTCCATCATCCGAGACGGTAGACGACGGGGGCGGCGCGACGAAGAAATCCTTTCCTCTGTTTCCGGTCTGCTCATCTCCGGCTACTATTATTCGATACGCGGCGACATTTACCTCCAACGGAGCTGGGCTCGGCTGAAGGCAAAAATAGAACAACCGGTGGAAGGCGCAACAAAACGTCCGCCGCGCCGCATGCGCGCCGAACAACCGACTCGCCGCGTTGCCCCGACGCCCGTCACCGTGGCTATGCCGGAAACGCGACAAACTCGCCCGATCCAAGCGTCGGCAGCGAATATCCGACAACCACGCGCCTATAACGCATTGAAAGCGGTTAAGAAAGAACGCGTAAAAAAGGAACCTGCCGTCAAGACCGCTATAAAAAAACGGGAACGTGTTGTGTTAAAAACGCCTGCTCAGACAGTCGTTACGCGAATCCCCAAGGGGTCGGTTTCCGACCGTTTGAGAAAATTATCGGGAAAATCATACGACGTCTTCCAGGATCGATTTCTTTCAAAAGCTCGTACCGCCATCCGTTCTGTCCTCTCTGAAACAAAAAGCGGAAAAAAAACGATGTTCCCGTCTATCCCCCAGGAAGCGGAAGACCAGGTCTTCGCCTTCCTTCGCGACAACTATGCGAATCCATATATGGACTGGGAGACAAGCGACGCGAAAAAAAACATCTCAATTATGGGATATGACCTGAACTCGGTTGCCCCTATAATCGACGATTGTTACCGACGATTGTAGCGGGCAGATGATCTTGACGATTATCTCTAATACAGATAAAGTCTTACTAAAGAATACCCTTAAGGAGTCTACATGCGCACTACATTGAAGATTGAAACTGGAACCGAGAATCTTGAAGTTGAATTGAAAATCGTCGATGGAAAGCAAATTGTTGAGCTGGAACTTGCCCAATTACTCGCTTTGGTCGGTGGAAAAAAGACTCCCGCGAAAGTCGCGAAAGTCGCAAAAGCGCCAAAAAGCGCCAAAAAAACCAAAGCGGCCGCCACCGAAGTGAGCGCTCCCGTTATCGCGGCTTCGGAGTCTAAAACGGCCGGCGCCAAGCGCGGACGAAAACCGAAAACCGCTTCAAGCGGCGTGTCCCCCTTCGGTTCGAAGGACAACTAGGTTTTAAGTTCAGCCCAGTGACGTTCGCCCGCGGAAACTGCGGGAGAGAGTCAATCTGTCCGCATACTCGAGATCGCCTCCGACGGGTAAGCCCGACGCAAGCCGGGAAATCAAAACGCCGGTGTCCCGAAGTGCTTTCTGGAGATAGAGGGCGGTTGTATCGCCCTCAACAGTCGGATTCGTGGCCAGAATAACTTCGGCCACGCCGCCTTTCTTCACGCGTTCCAACAAAGGCCCGATCGAGAGATCGTCCGGGCCTATGCCGTCCAGAGGCGCGATAGTTCCGCCGAGTACATGAAATCGGCCGCGATACTCGCCGGCGTCCTCGATTACGCGTACATCCTGAGGCCGTTCCACCACGCAAATGACCGATCCGTCCCTGGTCGGATCGGAACAGACGGGGCAAGGATCACTTTCAGTATAGCTACCGCAGACGGAACAGCGGTGAATCGCGTCATGAAGAACGCCCAGCTGCTCGGCTAGATTGCGCGCGTAGCTCCGATCCGCGTCCAATACATAATAGGCCATGCGCATCGCGCTTTTTTTACCGACGCCGGGAAGCTTGGAAAAAGAAGCGACCAGACGATCAAGCGAGTTCATCACGCACCCATGATCCCAGGGGGCAGTCCGAGGCCGCCGGTCAGAGAAGTCATTTCCGACTGAGCGGCCTGCCGGGCCTTATCGCCCGCATCGGAGAACGCGGCTTTAATCAGATCCTGAAGAAGCCCGATATCCGCGGGGTCGACCACTTCTTTAGCCAAACGCACCGCCGTTACTTCCAAACGGCCGTTCATATCGATCTCGGCCATTCCGCCTCCGGCAGAGCCGGTCACGATGATTTGGCCCAGCTTTTCCTGCATGACGCCCATCTGCTCTTGGATTTTCTGGGCGTTCTTAAGAATGTCGAACGGATTAATGTTCACGTATTGCTCCTATCAAGTTGTTGTTTTGCCGCGATCCGAACAACGGTTCCGCGGAATAGACGGCGGACAGTCTCCACTTGCGGCGGCATTTCCTGTTTCCCAGCGGGCATCGTCCCGGAATCTCCATTTTTCGGTGCCTGTTCCCGGATATCCGCTTCGCACGCGAAGCCGGCTGCCTTACTCAACTCCACGGCGATAACAGCCGAATCTTTTTTCAGCAATTCCGCCGCAAGCCGATCGGCGGCAGGAATAATAACCTTACCGCCTTCGATTTTCCATTCAGCTGATTTTTCCAAGCCCGACGCGAGCATCCCGCGCTCTTTTTTCAATGCGATAATGACTGCGTTCTTTAACGACGCCGTATCCACTCCGGACGAAGGCAATTCATCAGGCGGCGATTCCGTTTCCGGTTCCAGCTCAGCTTCCAAGGTGGGTGCCGAATGATCAAAGGGCACCTCAGCCGACGGCGGACTTTGGGGAACGGCGGCAGGAATCGACGACGCCGGATTGTGTTGCGCAGTCTTTTCAATGACCCGTCCATCACGCTCCGCCATGAACCGCTTAAACCCCTCGGTCAATCCGCCGGGTTTCGTCAAGTCGATGTTTTTGGCTGGAGGATTCTCGACCACGGATGCGACACGCGACGCCTCAGTATGAGGCGTCGCCTCAGCATGTGGCGACGATTCAACTAGCGGCGCTTCAAAAGATCCTGAGGCCGACGATGTCGAACTTTCGGCGTCGTTCGGTCCCCAGCGAGCGGACGGTGAAGGACTTAGAAGACGCCCCCTGACGCCGTCGATCGCGGCGCGAAGCTCGGCGGGGGACACCCAGCTCTTGAGCCAACAGAGGCGAGACACAGCCGTTTCCAATTCAAAACGCGGAGAGACGGAAAAACGGATATCGCGATAGAGATCCAAAAGAAGCGATACGGCCCGCTCGATCTGGACGGCGGAAAACGCCTCCAAGGCTATTTTCGAAAAACGATCAGGACTGTATCCAAGCAAAGACTCTCGATCAATGCCGTTTTTGAGGAGCAAAAGGCTCCGATAGTATTCGGCAAGATCCACGATAAATTGTTCGATAGCGACACCGCGGTCCAGGACTGAGTCCACCGCACCCAACGCATCCGCGGTTCGGCCCTCGGCACACGCCTCTGCGAGCCCGTTTACCGCGTCCAGACCGACCAATCCCAGTTTCTCGCGGATAAGTTCGGCGCTCAGTCTGCCGTCGGAGAAGGAGGCGACTTGGTCGAGCAAGGTATACGCGTCGCGCATCGATCCCGTCGCTTCCTTCGCGATCCAGAAAAGCGCCTCATCGTCCGCTTCGATCTTCATCTCGGCGCAGCTGGCCTTCAGCATCGTCTGAATTACTTCCGGGTGGATCAGGCGGAAATTGAACTGCTGGCAGCGGCTTTTGATCGTCGCCG
>JBAYHM010000331.1:0-5106 GCA_041666155.1 Treponemataceae bacterium | reverse complement strand
TGGCTAGAACGAGAAGCCGTTCGATGTTGGGGCCGACCAAAGGATACGCCAGAAGAACGTCCGGCGCCTCGATCATGGCCAGCATTTCCGCCTCCGCGATAGTGGCGCACTTGAACTTCGTGATACCGAGTTCCATGGCCATCTCGGAGATTTCTTTCGTTTTATGCGTTTTGATATGAGGACGCAGTCGCCGGACATCTCCGGCTATCTGTATCGCTTTTTTAATATTTTTACTGATTTCGTCGCGATAGAACAAAAGAGCGGGAGAGGGTAGAGAGGATACATGCTTAACGTCGTATTCGTTCATTTTGCTTTTGCCTATTTCTTTAAGCCCTGCTCATCATCGAGCCGGGTCCCGTCGAGATAGGAATACAGGGTGTATTTCGATATATCGTAGAACTTCGCGATGCGGTCGCCCGATTTCTTGATGAGCAATGCCCCTTTTTGGTCCAGAAAGCGAATCCCCTCCATCTTATCTTCCTTACTCATCATCGCGACCGGTTTGCCCACGTGTTTGATTGAACTCTGGATGAGTGTCTCAAGAAGATCGTTGACGTCGTTCGTGAAGATTTCCTCCACGCTGTCGTTTCCTTTCCCGGTTCCAACCCCGTGATGGATAAGCGTTCCCAACGCTTTTTCAGCCATGAGGAATTGGGTGACGTCCAGGTTGATGCATAAAGATCCAACCACTTTTCCGGCAGGGTCCCGAATATAAATGGATGTGGAATGGAGGACTTTTCCCTCTTTCGTCTGAGTCACGTAGTTGTATTTGTCGCCTTCCTTGTCAGTCCCCCGAAGGACTTCGAGCCCAAGGTTCGTACCGCAGTCGCCGACCGAACGACCGGTTATATGCCCGTTAGCGATAGCGACGATCGTATGGTCGTAGGGCCGATCCTTCAGATCGTGGAGTACGACTTCGCAATAATCGCCGAACTGGGCGGCGATGCCTCTCACCAAGGAGTTTAAGAATTTTTCCTCATCGCTAATGGAGTTCATGGAAAAGGAGTATATCATAGGCATTTATTCAGCACAAGAAAATTTTTTAGGTAACAAAAATATTTTTGTTGACACGTAAAAAAATGCGATCATATACTGTTTTTGTGATCGGGACTGTTGATACGTCCTGTCGATAACCGTTCATCGGGAGTCCGAAGATGTTCGATACACTTATAAAAAACGTACGGATTATCGACGGCGGAGGCGGTAAGATCCGAACCGGTGATCTGGCGATCCTCGCCGGGCGAATCTCAAAAATAGCCTATCAAGATGAAGGTAGTACCCACCATGACTGGAAAGGCCGGGAAGTTATACAAGGAGACGGCTTTGTTCTCTCACCGGGTTTTATCGATGTCCACACGCATGACGACACGAACGTAATCCGTTCTCCGGATATGCTCGCGAAAATTTCGCAAGGAATCACTACGGTCATCGTGGGTAATTGCGGCATCAGCGCCGCGCCGGTGACTCTTAAAGGGCCCGCGCCCGCGCCTATGAGTCTTCTCGGTCCCGATGACGTTTTCGTGTACCCCCGTTTCTCCCAATACCGGGCCGCTGTTGAGGCCGCAAAGCCGTCCGTGAATGTTGCCGCGCTCGTCGGTCATACCGCTCTTCGCGGTAATCATATGGACACTCTGGACCGGCTGGCGAAAAGCGACGAAATCGAAAAGATGCGGGACCAGCTTCGGGAAGCCTTGGATGAAGGCGCTCTCGGGCTGAGCACCGGACTCGCCTACGCGAACGCGTATGAAGCGACGACCGACGAGATCGTCGCCCTCGCGGAGTTACTTGCCGAAGCCGGCGGAATTTACACGACGCACATGCGGACCGAATTCGCGGCCATCATCGACGCGATGGACGAGGCTTTTACCGTGGGCAACCGAGCCGGCGTCCCCGTAGTCATATCCCATCTTAAGTGCGCGGGAGTTGAAAACTGGGGACGGAGCGAAGAAGTCCTGCGGCACCTTGAACAAGCGGGAAAGACACGCCTCCGCGGTTGCGATTGTTATCCCTATACCGCGAGTTCATCCCTGCTCGACCTCAAGCAGGTAAATCCGACCCTGCGCATCGATATCACGTGGTCTACTCCGCATCCGGAAGCCGCCGGAAAGACGCTTTCGGACATCGCTTCTTCGTGGGGACTTTCCCTCACCGCCGCCGCGGAGAAATTGCTTCCGGCCGGAGCGATCTACCACAACATGTCGGAAGCTGACGTGGACCGCATCATTTCTCATCCGGCGACGTGCATCGGTTCGGACGGTTTGCCGAATGATCCCCTGCCGCATCCTCGTTTATGGGGGGCCTTCCCCCGCGTTCTTTCCTATTATTGCCGAGAAAAAAAAGTGTTCACACTGCCTCAGGCCATTCACAAAATGACGGGCCGGAGCGCCGCCAGGTACGGTCTTGATGAACGTGGCTTAGTGAAGGAGGGCTACTGGGCGGACTTAGTCCTCTTCAATCCCGACACGATTAAAGACGCCGCGACTTTTCTTCACCCCGTGCGGACGGCTGAAGGCATTCGCGCCGTTTGGGTAAACGGACAATTGTCGTACTCGGAGGGGGCGGTTCAGGGGTCTGGAGCCGGGCGTTTCTTGTGTAGAGGTACCATCAGAGCTGAGGGATTTCCGTTCGGAACTAGATAGCAGAGAAAGAACCAAGGAGGAATAACCAATGAAAGGGAAAACCGTAAGCGCGCTCGCCGTCATAGCGGCGCTCGTCGCCGCCGAAGCCGCTTTTGCGGGTGGGCAGAAGGAACCGAGTAAATCCGCTCAAGGTCCCGCGCAAGCAGGCCCGACCGCGCTCGTCGGCGGTGGAACATTCCGTTACGCGGTCGTCGCGGAATCGCCCCATCTGGATCAGCAGGTCTTGACGTCGGATGCCGCCACCATCATCGCGCAGAATGTGTTCGAATGTCTTTTTACTTTCGACGCCGGATACAACCCCGTCCCGATGCTTGCCCAAGGGTTCCAAGTAAAAGACGGCGGTAAATTGATCACCCTGGAACTCCGAAAAAACGTAAAGTTCCACAACGGTAAAGAAATGACTTCAGCCGACGTCGTAGCTTCCCTTGAACGATGGGGCAAGTTCGGCGTGCGCGGCCCGGTACTCTTCAGCCATATTGAGAAGGTTGAGGCTCCCGACGCCTATACGGTCAACCTCGTTTTCAAAGACGTTTTCGCGCCGTGGAAATCGTTGCTCGCTTTTATGAACGGCGGTCCCGCGATATATCCAAAAGAAATAGCGCAAGGCACCGATCAAAAACCTATTCCCGAAACCGCGTACATCGGGACCGGCCCGTATAAATTCGTGGAGAAGAAACCGGGTCGATACCTCCTTTTGGAGAAGTTCAAGGACTACTCGGCTCGGTCGGAAAGCGCGGACGGATACGCCGGAAAAAAGACCGCGTATTTCGACAAATTGCAGTTCATTCCCGTTCCGGACGTATCCACCCGAGTCAACGGTGTCATCGCGGGAGATTACGACTACGCCGAACAGATATCCGGAGACCTTTATGACGACCTGAGCGCCAACGCCTCAGTTAAAACGTTGGTCAACGAAGGCGCGATATTCGGTCTGCTCTTTTGCAACTCCAAGGAAGGAGTCCTCAAGAACAACCCGAAATTGCGGCAAGCGCTTCTCGCCGCCGTCAATATGACTCCCGTTCTTCAAGCGGCGATCGGGCCGAAAAATTTGTGGAGCGCAAACGGTTCAATATTGACAGCGGGGAGTCCCTGGTACTCCAAGGCCGGCTTGGATAACTACAGCAAAGGCGACGCGAACAAAGCTCGTTCTTTGGCCAAGGAAGCCGGATACAACGGTGAAAAGATCACCCTCATGACCTCCCAGGCGTATAAGCATCACTACGACAGCTGCGTGGTTATGACCAAACAGATGAAGGACGCGGGCTTCAATATCGATATGCAAGTGTACGACTGGGCGACTCTCATTTCCAAACGAGGCGATCCGAAACAGTGGGACCTTTTCTTTACGCACCACGGATTCGTTCCCGATCCGGCGCTGCTGTCCTTCATGAACGATTCCTACGCGGGCTGGTGGGTTACCGACAAGAAAAAAGCTTTGGCGGAAGAACTCGGAAAAACCATCGACGAAAAAGCGCGCGCCGCGGTCTGGGGAAAAATACAGGCGCTCGTATACGAGGAAGTCCCCGTCATTAAAACCGGGGATATATTCAGCTACGACATAGCGTCGCCTAAGGTCATCGGGTTCGGAAAAACCCAGCTGATCTGGCCGCGCTTGTGGGACGCGTCGTTTTCCAAATAAATAAAAGCATCGTATTGGGCTGTCCTGAGAATTACCAATTTCCAGGGCAGCTCGGTATTGGAGGGAAAATTGCCGGCGTATATCGCGCGAAGGCTTGTTAGCATGCTGCCTTCACTGATCATCTTATCGATCTTGGTTTTTTTGTTTATTCATCTTATTCCCGGTGATCCCGCCGCTATACTGCTGGGCGACCTCGCTAGTCCCGATCAAATCTCTAAGCTCCGAAATGAACTTGGACTTGATAGACCACTGTACGTTCAGTACTTCTTGTGGATCGGCAAAATTCTGCGCGGAGATTTCGGTCAATCCATTTTTCTCTCCCAAGCCGTTACTACCGTTATCGCGGGAAGGCTTGAGACGAGCCTTTTCATAGCCGTTCTTTCTTTCCTGCTCGTGCTTATGATCGGCATCCCCATCGGCATCATTTCCGCCGTCAAATATAATTCAAAGATCGACCAATTTTTTTCCGGAATCGCCATGTTTTTTGCCTCAATCCCCAGTTTTTGGCTGGGCTTGAACCTCATGACGATATTCGCGGTGGGCCTTAAATGGCTTCCCAGTTCAGGATTCCCTTCAGTCCTTGAAACCGGAAATGTCGCGAATCTTCGCTACCTCATTCTGCCCTGCCTCGCGCTCGCCGCGCCCAATTCGGCCCTCATCATCCGCCTTACCCGAGCGAGCATGCTCGACGTTTTTAAAGAAGACTATGTGCGCACCGCGCGCGCCAAGGGTTTGAGCCTTTTACGGGTGACCATCGCCCACGTCTTTCGCAATTCCTTGGTCGGTATAGTGGCGGCCCTCGGGTTTACGTTCGTCAGCCTCTTGGCG
>JBAYHM010000330.1:0-5127 GCA_041666155.1 Treponemataceae bacterium | reverse complement strand
GCTACGGCCATCGCCGTGGATACTCCAATATTCGCCAACTTCAGCGAAACGATGGATTCCACGACCATAAATACGGCTAGTTTCACCCTTAAAAGCGGCGCATCCATCAATGTTGCCGGAACAGTAGTTTGGAACGCCACGAATAATTCCGCGACCTTTACGCCAAGCGCGGATCTCACTCCTTCTACCGTTTATACCGCGACGATCAGCGCGGCGGTCAAGGACAGTTCCGGCACCGTGATGGCATCAGACAAAGTCTGGACTTTCACGACAGCCGCGGGGACTACCGGGACATCGCACGCTCTTCTGAACTGGGATTTCCAAGACAGCGGTTCATACGATTCCCCGACAATCTATACGACCGGCGGCCAAACCGTCACCGATATACTTCCGGGGTGGACTTTGAGCTATGGAGTCAATAGCGCGGTTAGTCTTCAAATCAATATTGGAAACGAAGCCACCAACAATTACGCCATCTTAAAACAAACTGCTGGGGCATCCGGCAATGCTATTTATATGGAGCAAAATCCCGCCTACACGATAACGTCAACCAGCAAGCTAAAGGTTAGATTCCAAATGAAGAGCAATCAGTCTGGTAGTACATATTATTATGATTGCTCGGCGTTCAGCGTACTGTTTACGGTAAGCGGCATCCAATATTTAGTTCTCATCAGATCCGACGCGGCCCACGTCTCGTCCGGCGATACCAGACCGGGTACTCAAACGGCTTTCAACGTGTGGTACACCGCCGAAATTCCTCTTGCCGGAATGCAGACCCTGCAAATGCACCTCAACAATGTCAATACGGGAACCCCAACCACGCTCTCGGTCGGAGACGTAATTTCAACAGTCACGGTACGAGTGAACAACGACATCTACGAGACTTGGATAGATTATGTAGACATCCAATAGAGACTTGGCGCGGCCCGGCTCCGCCGGGCCGCGCCTTCCCCTCTTCCTCTTACACTCTTCCGTACAGCGGCCCAAGCGCCTCGCACGTCCGGTAGTCGCGCCCCTCCCCGTACGCCGCTTCGCGTCGTTTGCCGAATGGTTTCCGAACCGTAGCACCAGCAGGGAAGGGAATCGGCGATCACACACTCGATCGCTTGACCGTTGGGGTGAGATTATGAAGCGGTTTCCCGCTGTTTCGAATTTCGCAGGAGATCCAATCCTAAAAATATATACCAAACAAGGTATCCCGGTCCCGCGATCTTCAGCAGTATACCGGCGGCCGACGGGAAAGCTAGGTGAATCAGGTGCTGCGCAAGATCGAAGCCGTTTCCCCAAATACCCGAGTACGCGGTTATCCGGCTGAATTTTTTCGATTTCAGCATGATAAGGCTTATCAGAACGCCGGAACCCTGCATGAATATGCCGCAAAAATATGCCGCGCTGGAATGCCACATATTATTCGCGAATAGTGCTTTCCCGGCGGCTTCGATCATCTGCCTTTCCCGCGCGTCATTGCTCGCGAAATACTCCTTCGCAAGCCGGATCAGCGCGAGATCTGTATTACCCAAAATGGTAAAGGCCACCGCCATGCAGGTTAAGGCCGAAGCGAGCGCAACCAATGGCCGGTTCAGCTCATTCAGTATTTTCCAGAGGGACAAAAAGATAAAAAAATACGCCGTGAGGGCAATCGGAATATTCAGGTCGCTGACAAGAAGCGCCTTGATCGGGCTTTGGCGCGCAAGGTTAAAATACGAGAGGGCGTCGGTCGGCTGGGGTCCGAGAAACGCGATAATAACCGCATACGCGATCATCAACGCGAGCAGTAAAAACGAAGCGTATCCGCTCAATCTGTGGAAATTGCGCCAATCTGTATCCATCATCCTTTCCTTTTCCTTTTTTCTTGCCGGAACCGCGCAATGCAAAACGCGAGTCCGAGCGTAAACAGGCCCAAGTCAAGTATTGTTACCAATAGCGTCGGTAGGTTGCCTCCGGCTACCTCAAATTTAAACCCCAGAATACGGTAAAGCCCGACCCCGGGTATTTGCTGGGACAGTCCGGGCGCAAGGGGGAGGGTATCCCAGACCAGAATATCCAGTGCCCAGTGAGCAAAGACGGCCGATGCCACGAGTAAACCGTCGCGCCATTTTTTTACGGCCAGCGCATAGAGTCCACCGCCGGCGATCGCCCATACCAGAGCCATGCCCAAACTGTGCGACCAAGGGGCGTACCGCGGCGTATCCATGCCCAGGGCGGCAAACAAGAAATACATTATTTCGATAAAATAAGCCGCGACCAACAGAACGACAAGCGGAATACGGTTGGATTTTGCGCGAACCGCGAAACCTGCCGCCATGTGACCAAATGGACCCATAGTGATACCTCGTACATAATGATACCCGCAGAGCGCGAAAAACGTCATGTCATTCGGCGCAAAAAATCGGTACTTTGGTGTATATTGGCATAAATGAACGACAAAGGCTTTTCCGACAAGACGCTATCCCTTTCGGTGCTGTCCCAGCTTTTACGGTATCTTGAATCAATCGGGATCGAGCCGCTTTCGCTCCTTGAGGCGGCGGGAATCGACCCCAGCCTCGTTCATTCTCCCGATAGCCGAATACCTGTGGACGCGTATCTTGCCATCGAGGAAAAAGCGGCGGCGATGACATCCGATCCCTGTTTCGGCCTACATGTCGGTCAGTTCTACGCTCCCGGCAGCTGGTCTATCCTTGATTACATCGTCATGAATTCACGCACCCTGGGCGAAGGACTAATCCTTTCGGGAAAATACGGAAAAATCGTCAGTTATCTGATCAAATCGAAATTGAAGATAAGGCCGGGAGAAGCCGAGGTGATCTTGTATGTCCCCGCGAACTATTCCGAAATTTCACCGCACTGCTACCACACTGTTCAAGCCGGCATGGTGCAGATGATGAGGAAGCTGACCGGTAAACAGATAGCTCCGATACGGGTGCGTTTCCGGGATCCCGAACCGGACGCTGCCGCTTTGAAAGAATTCATCTCTTTTTTCAACTGTCCGGTTATTTTCGGGAGCGAGCGCTATTCCATGACCTTCGACCCGGCAATTGGAAAAACGCCCCTGCCGCAGAGCGACCCGAATCTGCTGAAGTATTTTCAGAGCCTGGCGTCAGATATCGTCCTTCAGCTTGAAAAGAACGGCAGCGCGACCGAGGCGGTTATTTCTTTGATGGTCACTAAACTGAAGGACAAAGACCTTTCTATCCGGAACATCGCCCGTGAGATGGGAATGAGCGTGCGCAGCCTGCAGCTGAAGCTTAAAGAGGAGCAGACGGTATTCAGCGACTTGCTTTTGCAGACAAGGGAAAAATTAGCCCGTAGATATTTGGGTCAAAATTCCACTGTCGAGGAAACCTCGTTTCTTCTTGGTTTCTCCGACTCAAGCTCCTTTCGCAAGGCTTTCAAAAAATGGTCCGGATGTACGCCCGGCGAGTACCGGCGAGATATTCTGCGGGGTTCTGCCGCTGGGGGAGAACGGATAATCGGAAAGTAAGGTAGATCAGGTTTTGCGCGATTCGTGGGTTGCCTTGTACGAATCCAGGATGGCGTTGATCTTGGTTTGATAGCCGCTCCCCAAGGACTTGAACCATGCAAGCGTGTCCTCGTTTATTCTGATCGTCGTGGCGCGTTTCGGCTTTCTGCGAACCAGTTCGCCTGGGGGTGGAAGAAAATCAACGGGGAGGGCTGGGACTTGTCGGGAAGCGTCCATCGCTACGGCAACGTCTTCCGGAGCATCGGCTACTTCGTATCCGTCAGCCGCAAAAATGTCAGGTCGATTTTTGTACCGTTGTTCAGCGGTTTTCATACTCTGCAACTCCTTTCCGCCAGAAGGCGGCTCCAATGATGCGTTTCGCGCCGGATCGCATAGTAAACCTAACCGTAAGCACTCGATTCATGACAAGACCGTAGCAGAAGAAGCGCGGCATCCATGCCGCCGCAGTTTGCATTCGCAAACTGCGCATTTCAGTGCTCGCGCATCCCTGCGCGAGGGCGCGGCATCCATGCCGCCGCAGTTTGCGTTCGCAAACTGCGCATTTTTGTGCTCGCGCATCCCTGCGCGAGGGCGCGGCATCCGGGCCGCCGCGCGAGGGATTGAAGGGAGTAGCCCACAGCGCCGTACTCGGTGCGAGGACTACTCCCGGAAAGCCCGACCCGGCTCCGCCGGGACGCGCCCTCCCCTCTTCCTCTTACACTCTCCCGTACAGCGGGCCCAGCGCCTCGCACGCCCGATAATCGCTCCCCTCCCCGTCCATGCCGAACGCGTTCCAGTAGCTGGGGCGGTAGATCTTGTCCGCGCTGACGTTGTGCATGCATACGGGGATGCGGAGCATTGAAGCCAGGGTTATGAGGTCCGCGCCGACGTGGCCGTAGCAGACGGCGCCGTGGTTGGCTCCCCAGGCTGCCATGACGGAGTAGACGTCCTTGAAGGGACCTTCTCCGGTGAGGCGCGGGACGAACCAGGTGGTGGGCCAGGTTTCGTTGGTGCGCTTGTCCAGCTTGTCGTGCACGGCGTCGGGTAAGGTCGCGGTGACGCCTTCGGCGATCTGGAGGACGGGGCCGACGCCTTTGACCAGGTTGAGCCGGGTCATGGTGACGGGCATATCGCCTTCCGTGAGGAAGTCGGAGGAGTAGCCGCCGCCGCGGAAATAGCCGAGGTCGGCGTAGCGCCAGCTGGTGGCGTCCAGGCACGCGGCGGCTTCCTTCGCGTCGATTTCCCAGAAGGGCTTCATACTAGGTTTGCCGTTTTTCTTCTGCTTTCCGGTACCGTCCATGCAGGTGGCGCCGGAGTTGATGAGGTGAATGAAGCCGTCCTTGGCCGCGCCTTCGGGCTTCCAGCCGGTGACGCGCTTGACGGCCTCGGGGCTCCAATAAGTGCGGACGTCGGAGAAGATCTGCGCGGTGCCGGTCAAAAGGTGGCCGAAGAGCATGGACACGCCGTTGAGCGCGTCGTTCTCGGTGGCGACGACGTAGGGCTGCCGGATGGCGTTCCAGTCGAAGCTGGAATTGAGGACGGTTTCCAGGAAGTCGCCGTTGGGGAAGTGGTCATTCCAGGCGCGCTGACCCTGGAAGCCGGCAAGAATCGCGTTGTGGCCGAGGGCTTCCTCGCCCAGGTTCTTCCGCTTGAGATCGGGATTGCCT
>JBAYHM010000329.1:0-5159 GCA_041666155.1 Treponemataceae bacterium | reverse complement strand
CGTCCTGGATGACCAGACAATCCAATCGATTCGACGCGTGACGCGCCGTTTCCCCGTTTCGTTCGATGAGTACTACGTCGCTCTTCTCTTGAATGAGATGGCGAGCGAGCTGGCTGCCGACAAGGCCGCCGCCTACTATGATTGCTTTCATTGCGAAGTTACAGTATCGAGCCGTTCAAGTCGAGTCAATTGTCTTAATATGTTATTAATATTGATATAGCAACTTCGATTTCCGGACGATTTTGTATTTTGCCCTGGTTCTTGCTTTCCGAAAAAAGGACATGATACCCTCTGTTCTTAAATAGCGGCGACCGCGCCGCGCAAGGAGAAGGCGTGACGAAAACCGTTGAACCGAGAATGCTGCGGGGAGAGATCGACGTTCCGCCGTCCAAGAGCATGAGCCATCGCGCGCTGCTCGCTGCCGCTCTGGCCGAGGGAACAAGCGTGGTTTCCAACCTCGTGTACTCGGACGATATTGAAGCGACCCTCAGCGCGCTGAACGCGTTCGGTATTCATACTTCAAAAACGGACGATTCCGTTAAAATTGTCGGCAACGCGTCCTTGGAAGTGCCGCTCAAACCGGTAGATTGCCGTGAATCGGGTTCCACGCTCCGCTTCATAATTCCTTTTGCCGGCCTTATCGGCAGGCCGGTCGTCTTCGACGGTTGCGGGGAGCTTGTCCGTAGGCCTCTTGATCCGTATTTTGATCTATTCAAGAAACAGGGAATCGCATATCGCTACGACGGACGCCTTCCTCTGGAAGTTACGGGAAAGCTTTCCCCAGGGCGCTTCGAACTCCCCGGGAACGTCAGTTCCCAGTTCATTTCCGGCCTCCTCTTCGTACTGCCGCTTCTTTCCGGCGATTCGGAAATTCGCGTCACCACCGCTCTTGAGTCACAAGACTATGTTGATCTGACCACCTGGATCATGGGTTACTACGGAGTCAAAGTCGATAAAATCGATAATAATGTGTGGAAGATACAGGGGAGACAGACCTACCGCGCCCGCGATTACCGCGTGGAAGGAGATTATTCCCAGGCGGCTTTCTGGATAGCGGCGGCGCTTATGGGAGACGGGCTCCTCCTCAAAGACTTGGAAAAAGACTCCACGCAGGGCGATAAACGTATTTTGCGAATCGCCACCGACATGGGCGGTAAGCTTGAGTGGGAAGCCGCGGGCCTCCGAGTCCACGGAGGCCGTACGAACGGCGCGATCGTCGACGCGTCGCAATGCCCCGATCTTGTCCCCATCGTCGCGACCCTGGCCGCCGTGAGCGAAGGCACGACGCGCATCATCAACGCCGGCCGCCTTCGCATCAAGGAATCTGATCGATTAAAATCGATCAGCTCGGAACTCAATAAACTCGGGGCGAAAGTGACCGAAGAAGCGGAAGGGCTCACCATTGAAGGCGTAAAGCGGCTAACAGGCGGGCAGGTGAACGGGTGGAACGACCACCGCATCGTAATGAGCCTTGTCATAGCCGCGATCAAGTGCGACAAACCGGTCGTGATCGAAGGCGCCGAGGCGGTAAAAAAGTCGTATCCGCATTTCTTCGCGGACATAAGCGCGCTCGGGGGACTTGTTCGATGAAAGCAACGACGCCGGAACGGATCACGCTCATAGGCTTCATGGGCAGCGGAAAGACGAGCGTCGGCCGTGAACTGGCGCGCGTCCTGAACGCGGAACTGATCGACATCGACCGATTGATCGAGTCCCGCGAAGGCATGACCATCAACGAAATTTTTGAAAAGCGCGGGGAAACGTATTTCCGGGACCTGGAGCGCCGAACCGTCGAAGAGATGAACGGAAAAAAAGGTCCGCTGATAGTTTGCAGCGGCGGCGGCGTTATTTTGGACGCGCGGAACGTGGAGAACATCAGAAAACGCGGCGTCTCCGTTTGGCTGAAAGCGAAAGCGGAAACCGTCTATGCGCGCATCGCGGAAGAAGGCACCCGGCCGGTCCTGAACGACGATATGTCCGTGGAGAAAATCACGGCAGTTTTGGAAAAACGACTACCGTTCTATGAAGCTGCGGCCGACATCGCCATAGATACCGATGGAAAAACCATTGCCCAGATCGGCGCGGAAATTCTTATACGGTTGGGCAGTCCAGCATTTGATAGACCGCGGCCTTAGCCGCGTCGGGAAGCGGAAGGCCGGTCCAGGCGCGAAATTGGTAATCCGCTTGAGCGATGAACATACCCAGGCCGGAAATAGTCCGCCAGCCGGCATCCTCGGCTTCTCGTAAGAAGCGGGTTCGTAACGGCGTGTAGACGATATCGTATGCGACTCGTTTTCGGCCGGCGAAAGCACCCGCCGGATACGGAGTCTCATCCTCGGCTTTTCCTTTCATTCCCAGCGGGGTCGTATTCACCACAAGGTCAGCGTCGACTTCCCCGCGAGTGTCCCAGGGACAAACCTCAAGCCCGAATTCGGATGCGAGATGCCTTGCCGTCTCTTCAGTCCGGTTGGCGATGGAAACACGGTCGTATCCGATGGACTTGAGACCCGCGATCACCGCGCGGGATGCGCCGCCCGCGCCTAGGACCAGGGCGCTTCGCGCTCCGGGAACGGGAAAGCCCTCCCGGAGCGGCGCGACGAAACCGGGGACATCCGTGTTATCGCCGCAGAGCGTATCGCCGTCCCAATAGAGCAGGTTGACGGCACCGACGGCCTTGGCCCTATCGGAGACCCGGTCCAGAAGCGGCAGGATCCGTTCCTTGTGCGGGATGGTCACGCACACGCCGCGGATGCGCAGCAGCCGCACGGCGCCGACAAACGCGGGGAGGCGATTGCTTTCGAGCGGCCAGGGGACGAGCACTGCCGGAATATCCGATTCGCGGAACGCCGTCGTATGCAAAAGAGGACTCAAGGTATGACTGAGCGGATACCCGATAATTCCGTACACTCTTGTCGGTTCGAAAGAGCTCATGGGACTTAGGATACCAGACACGACGTTCCTTGGAAATACCGGAGCCGCTTGTCCTTCCGCCACCCGCGTGCGAAAATGTCGTTGATGAAGTCCGATCCGTTCGGTGACAAAAAAAAGCCCCTTGCCGGTCTCGGTTCGGTCGTATCCGGCGTGTTTCACCGCGCTCTTGTCCGTCCGACAGTGTGGAAAACGATCGATTTCCCCTCCAACGATGCCGCTATCTCTTGTTCGACGCGGCTCTTCAAACTTGCTCTCGCCCCGGAAAACGGCGTTGTACCGGATTTCAAACCTGGCCAGTTCGTGTACCTTTCCTTCCCAGGCCGCGGTATTCTCGCCTCTCCGCGGCCTTTTACCATCGCATCCTCCCCGACGGAAAAGCGCTTTATCGAAATTCTGGCGAAGGACACCGGCGACTGGAGCGGTAACGCCAAAACGCTCGGCATCAAAACACCGGCGCTGATCTGGGGACCGTACGGCACGTTCAGTTATCTGCAAGCTCCAGGCTCCGGCCGGTTTGTATTCCTGGCGGGAGGGATAGGCGGCGCGCCTTTTCTTTCCATGTTACGCTATATGACCGATGCCGACAGGGACGCCCGGGTGCTCTTCATCTGGGGAGCCCGAACGCGTGACGACATGGCGGAAAAAGAAGCCATACTCCGCGCCGGGGAGCGTATGAGCGGCTTCCGCTTTGTGCCGGTGCTTTCCCACGATCCCCGTTGGGCCGGTGAACACGGCCGCGTCGACCGGGAGAAAATCGAACGGCTGGTGCCCGCGTTCTTCGGCTTCGCGAGTGACGAATTTGAATGGAATTCCGCCTCCTACCGTTTGTGTGGTCCGCGCGATTTTGCGCGCGATTTAGGAGAAATACTTCGAGACAACGGCGTCAAAAGTGCCGCGATACACTCGCAATCTTTTAACCGATAAGGAGAAATGACATGGAACTACCGCCCGACAACCTCTACGGAATGACTCCGGCCGCCGCGCGGGAATACATAGCCGCGTACATATCGACCAAACTACTGAACGAAAAGAAACTTGCCGAACTTGAAGGGAGTCTTTCCAAATGGACAGATAGGGCCGCGCTAGCCCGGTCAAAGGGTATCGAGGATCTTGCCGCGGCAGCGGACGTGGAGATTGCCCGGATATCCGGCGATCGGGATAAGCTGGGGACGGAAACCCAAGAACTCTCCGCGCAGATCGATACCATGCGCCGGCAACTGCCGGGCTTAAGCGCGCGGGAACGCAGCATCGATCCGGATCTGCTGGAACAGGAACTCCTTATCGCCGCGGGGCGTACGCCCGGCGATGAGGCGGAACAGTCGGCCGTAGACGCGGAACGCAAGTTGGCGAGCCTTGAAAAACACACGGCGGCCGATGACCAACTGGCGGCGCTCAAAGAACGACTGGCAAAAAACGAAGGCGACGATCAGAAATGAGCCGAGTCCCACTGCTGCCCGATTTTCCCCGGCCGCTCGTCTTCGCGCACCGGGGCTGCTCTTCGCTCGCCCCGGAAAACACCATGGCTTCTTTCCGTCTTGCCCGTGAATACGGCGCGCCGGGGCTTGAGCTGGACATTCATCGCTGCGCCTCCGGAGAACTGGTTGTCATCCACGACGCGAACTTCTTACGTACGACCGGCGTAGACCTCCGGGTAGAGGACGCGACCTACGAGCGCATCAAGGAATTGGACGCGGGCAAAGGGGAACGGATACCGCTCCTCTCGGACGTGCTGGACGAATTCTCGGATGCCCTCTACATCGATATAGAATTGAAGACGAAAAAAACGAATAACGATCCGCTGCCCGAAGCCTTCGCGCATCTACTCCACGATCGGGTGCAATCATCAAAAGGCGTTGAACGCCGTATCGTCGTGTCTTCCTTCAACCCGCTCGCGCTGGCCACTTTCAAACGCGCGGCCCCAGAGTACGCGACAGCGGTTATTTGGTCCGACGACGGGGAACTCCCCTTCTACCTCCGCAGCGGACAAGGACGCTGGCTTTCTTCCTGCGACTACTTGAAGCCCATCAAGAAAAAGGCCACGCTTTTTTCATTAGCCTTCCTGTCCCGTCTCGGCGGACGACCGTTGGTCCCCTGGGTGGTGGACGACCCGGCGGAAGCCCGGAGACTCGTCTCGATCGGCTGTACGGGCATCATCACCAATCGGCCGCAGGATCTAGTCCCGGGAGTCCTGGGATAAACAGAAAGCCGCCTCCGCGCCCGCCGATACG
>JBAYHM010000328.1:0-5173 GCA_041666155.1 Treponemataceae bacterium | reverse complement strand
CTTCCCTTCCAGAATACGTATATCGGTGCCGCAGATCGCGCAGCTTTTTACGCGCAGCAGGATGTCTCCGTCTTCAAGCTTCGGATCCACGACGTTCTTCGTCACGAACTGGTTCGGCGCTTCCAAAACGACCGCTTTCATGGCATTGCCTCCTATTCATCGAACCCGGCGAGGGTTCGTTTACCTATATTTTTTTGGACGCGGTCGCTTCCCGCGTTCTTCGTATGCATTCCGAGGACCTGTCGTAGTCTTCAAAAGCAACGGCGGTCCACAAGGCGTCTAAAATGACCAGCTCCGCGATGCGCGACGACAGGGCATCGCTTTTGAATGCTGTCTCTCCGGCGGCGGTGAACAGCACGACATCGCTTATTTTGGTGATCGGAGAACGTCCGTAGTTGGTTATGGCGATGACCGAAGCCCCGCACTTTTTGGCGATTTCGAGCGCGTCCAACACTTCCTTGTTGCCGCCGGAGTGGGAAATGCCCACCGCAACGTCACCCGTTCCGAGGAGACTCGCCGACATGGCCTGCAGGTCCGCGTCCGCGTGCGCCGACGATTTTTTCCCGATCTTCAGGAACTTGTGCTGTGCGTCCATAGCGACGGACCCGGAACCGCCCGTACCGTAAAATTCCAGCCTATTCGCTTTCGCGATCAAGATAACGGCTTTCAAAAATGGTTCATCCGCCAAGACTTTGAGCGTCTCGGTAATTGCCAACAAGTCCGACTCGAATACCTTTTTCTTGATGGCGAGGGCGTCGTCGTCCTTGCCGATCGCCTCGTGAATCTGGGAAGCGGGTTCCCGGTATTCCTGGGCCAGGTGGATCTTGAAATCCTGGAAGCCGCGGTAGTCGAGCGCCTTGCAGAGCCTGACGACGGTCGATTCGCTCGCGCCGACGGTCTCGGCAACCTCGGTGATCGACTGATGGATGACTTTTTCAAAGTCTAGCCGGATATAGTCGGCGACTTTTTTCTCCGATTCGCGCAGCTGCGAATAGAGAGCGTTGATCCGCACCAGGCAACCGGGAACCGATTTCGACACCGCGCTCTTCTCCATACCGAGAGAATAACACATATGGAAAATAGTTTCAAGATATAGATCAATACTTGGAAACTATTTCCAAACATAGAGCGTTCCGCACAATCGTTCGGTCGATAATACGGCCGAGCGCCGGTAAACGCTTCTCCCGCGGTGAGCTTTATCCAAGACGTTGTCCTCTCATCTTCACATCCGCCGATTCGGCCGCTATCATGGGGACATGTCCGCCCCCGGTCACGATCGATTTCGGCTGCCGCCTTTTCACCTGGACGACGACGCGTTGTCGTGGGTGGCCGCGTCGTTGTCTCGCCTTACGCCGGAAGACCAGATCCGCCAGCTGTTGATCCACGAGGGAACGCCAAGCGCCGGCTCGGGCGGCGCGTTCATCCGCTGCAGGGCCGCTGCCGCGGAGCTACGCGCGCGGACGGCGGCGGTCCACGCGTTGCCGGGCATCCCTATCCTGACGGCGGCCGACCTGGAGTTCACCGCGCACGGGCGGATCACGGACGGAACAGACCACCCCTGCCAAATGGCGGTGGGCGCGGCGGGAGAACGCGAACTCGCCCGGCGCATGGGAACAATCGCGGGCACCGAGGGCCTCGCGGCGGGCATCGATTGGACCTTCGCCCCCGTCGCCGACCTGGCGCTCAATCACCGCAGCCCGAGCGTCAACCTCAGGTCCTTCGGCGCGGACGCCGCCCGAGCCGCGGAGCTCGTGGCCGCCTACGTCGAGGGCGTCCAGGAGACGGGCATGGCGGCGACGCTGAAACATTGGCCGGGAGACGGCCTGGACGAGCGCGACCAGCATTTCACGACCGCGCGCAACCCCTTGACGGTCAGCGAATGGCGGTCCTCCTTCGGCGCGGTGTTTGCCGCCGGGATCCGAGCCGGGGCCAAAGCCGTCATGAGCGCCCATATCTCGTTTCCCGCCTACGCGCTTGAAAACGGGAAAACGGGAACCGACGCGCACCTTCCCGCGAGCCTCAGCGCCCTGCTCAATATAGACCTCCTGCGCGGCGAACTGGGCTTCGGAGGCCTGATCGTTACCGACGCTTTGGTGATGGGCGGCGCCTCGTCCCGCCTCGCGTGGGCCGACCTAGCGCCGGCCGCGGTCGGCGCCGGCTGCGACATGGTCCTCTTTCCGCCGCCGGATGAAGAGTCGGTCGCCTACTTCAAGCGCGCGATCGAGCGGGGAACGCTTTCGCGTAAGCGCGTGGAGGAGGCGGCCGCGCGCGTCCTGGCATTCAAGGCGTCGCTCGGCCTCCACCACGGAGACGCGGAGAAGGCCATGAAAAGCCAAGCGGTAGCGCGCTCATCGAAAGCGGCCGAACGGAACGCGTGGGCTCGTGAGTGCGCCGAAAGATCGATCACGTTGGTAAAAGACACGCAGCGCCTCCTGCCGCTCTCGGCGGAGCGGACACCGCGCGTCCTCCTATTCGTATCCCGCCCGACGGAGTTCATCGCCGCGCAGCGGCCGTTCATTCTGGACAGCATCCTGGAGGAGAAGGGATTCGAAACGACCGTCTACCGCGAAGGAACGGTCGTGGACAGGGACCTCTTCGACCTATTGATCTACGTCGTGGAGGAACAGCCGGTCTTCGTCGCCGAGTCGCTCCTGATCAAGTGGCGTCGCTTCGGGGCGAACCACCAGGCGACCATGCGTCGCTACTGGCGGGATTTCCCGACGCTGTTCATCTCGCTCGGCAGTCCGTTCCACGCCTTCGAACTTCCCGCCTGCCGCACCATCATCAACGCCTACTCGTCGGCGGAGCCGAGTCAGCGCGCGGTCGCGGACGCCCTGGTCGGCGCGCTTCCCTTCCGCGGCGTAAGCCCGGTCGATCCCTTCTGCGGCTCGGCCGACGAGTCGGAATAGGAGAGACCTGAGTGAAAGTGGAACTTGAGTCGATCGATAGGCCCGACAGACTGCCGCTGCGCGCGTTCGCGCACTCAATCAGGCGCTCCTCGCTGCACGCCCACCCGGAAATCGAGATCCTGCTCGTACTCAAGGGGACGATCTCCGTCCGCATCGAAGGCCGCACGCTTCTCTTGGAAAGCGGAGACCTCGCGCTGGTGAACGGGAACGAGCCGCATCTGACGCAGGACGAGGGAGGAGAAAACCTGGTGTTGGCGGTCCAGCTCGATCCGGCAATCGCCGGGAAATACGATCCGGAGATCGAGTATCGCCGCTTCGCCTTCAACGACGCCTATAAGGCCGCCCCCGATGAGCGCGTTTTCGAGCGGGTCCGGGAAATCTGCGCGCGGCTCCTGTGGGAAACGCGCATCAAGCGGATCGGCTACCAGCTCGCGGCGGAAAGCCTCGGTCTGGAGCTGGCGCTCCTGTTGGTACGCGGTTTCGAATCGAGTCCCGCGCCGCGCGACGATGCCGAGACAGGCCCGGATATGGACGCCGCCGTCTTCTACACGAGAATCAACCGCGTCGTCGGCTTCATCGAACGGCGCTACCGCGAACGGCTGTCCCTCGCCGATATCGCGCGACAGGAGGGCGTGAACATGACGTACCTGTCACGTTTCTTCAAGGAAAAGATGGGGTACTCCTTCACCGGCTTCGTCCAGTTCATTCGCCTGAAGAAATCCCTCTCGGCGCTGGAGGAGACCGATCGGAAAATCGTAGACATCGCTCTCGACTACGGATTCCCGAACGTCAAATCGTACAACATGGTCTTTAAGCGCGCGTACGGAAAGACTCCGATCAAATGGCGGTC
This sequence comes from Treponemataceae bacterium, assembly GCA_041666155.1. Classification (GTDB taxonomy): domain Bacteria; phylum Spirochaetota; class Spirochaetia; order Treponematales; family Breznakiellaceae; genus SZUA-426. Next base: position 1,414 of record JBAYHM010000328.1, on the reverse strand, counting down.
CGAACGGCGAATAGACACAGCCGTGGCGACTACCTCGGGGTCCGTCGAGGCGGTTGCCTCAGGAGACGCGTACGGTGCGCTCAACGACGAGGACGCCCTTTCCCTGATCCGCCGGTACCTTCCGTCTGCTTAGCTTGGCGATTTAAAAATCTTCAAGAATCACAACCGCTAAGTTGCTTATTCATTGTATCCTGTTGAATAATTGTATTCCGCCGTGTACCACCTCTTCCACCGTGCTTAAATATTAAGAATGATGAACCATGGGGGACACGGGGTAACACGGAGGAAGAGGCGTAGTGTGATTCTTTTTCTTCCGCCGTGGTTCAAAAAAGTAAAAAAGCGCCCATCGAGTCGAACAAAATAGGGGAATCTATTTTCCGCCACTCATGCGAACATTGAGCCGTCCTGCGAAAAGGGAGGTTACCATGAGCGAAAAAGGCGCGTGCAAAGCCGTCATCTTCGATCTTGACGGCGTGCTCGTGACGACCGACGACTACCACTACAAAGCCTGGAAAAAAATGGCGGACGAGGAAGGCATCGACTTCGACCGAAAGATCAATGAACGGCTTCGCGGCGTGAGCCGGATGGAAAGCCTCGCTATCATTCTTGAAAAATCGAGCCATACCTATACCGACTCGGAAAAGACCGAATTGGCGGGCAGGAAAAACGCGTACTACCGCGATTCCCTGAAAAGCCTCAGTCCCTCCGATATTCTTCCCGGCACGAAGGAAACGCTCGCCGCCCTGAAGAAGCGCCACATCAAGGTCGCGGTCGGCTCGTCCAGCAAGAACGCGATCCCGATTCTTGAGAAAATCGGGATGAAGGACAGCTTCGACGCGATCGCCGACGGGAACGACATCACCAACAGCAAACCAGACCCGGAAGTGTTCCTCGTCGCCGCGAAGAAGCTCGGCCTGAAGCCCGCCGACTGCGTTGTGGTTGAGGACGCGGAAGCGGGGCTCGAAGCGGCGTACGCCGCGGGCATGCGCTGCTTCGCCGTCGGCTCGGCCGCATCGTCTCCCAAGGCGAAGTCAAAGGCCGTCGACCTTTCTCAAGCGGATTTTAACGAGCTTATCGACCCGAAATTTTGAGGAGGAACGAAACTATGATCGACCTGAAAGCGAAACCGTTCAATTTGAGCGACGACGATATCCGCTGGGTGAACGAAACCCTCGCGGGACTCACCGAGGAAGAGAAGATCGGGCAACTGTTCTGCATGATCGGCTGGGACGCCGACGAGGCGCACCTGGGCGAAGCGCTCAAAAAGGTTCCGTTCGGCGGCATCATGTACCGGCCGATGCCCGCGGCGACCGCGATCACGGCGACGCGCTTCCTGCAGACCGCGTCGAAGGTCCCCGTCCTCATCGCCGCGAACCTGGAAAAGGGCGGCACCGGGATCGTTGAGGAAGGAACG
>JBAYHM010000327.1:0-5173 GCA_041666155.1 Treponemataceae bacterium | reverse complement strand
TTGCTGCTCCGTTATGATTCCGCTTCCGGCTACCTGGGCACCGCCATAGTGGGTGGAGAAGTCGTTGCTGAAGCGTCGCCTTTTGATCGCGTGCTTGCCCTTAGAAAGAGCGGCATCTATACGATCATGGATCTTCCGGAAAAGGTGTTCGTGGACAAGGGCGCGTGGTGGTGCGGATTGGCGGATAAAGAGGCCTTGGCCAAAGTCGTGTTTACGGTGATTTATCGCGAAAATGACACCGGGTACGCGTGCATCAAACGCTGCCAGATTGAAGGCTGGATCATGAATAAGGATTACTCCATCGCTCCGGAAGGCTCGGAAATCCTCCACATCGATACGCGCGAAAAGTTTACCATAACACTGCATTACGAAGCGAAACCTCGCGTGCGAGTACTTAAGGAAGTTTTCAAATCGCAGGACTACGCGGTTAAAGGTCTGAAAGCGGGAGGCGTCCGTTTCGCGCCACGGAAGGTAGTCAAATTTGAAATCAAATGAAGCGACTTCATAACCTGAAGCGTGTTGAAGTCGCCCAAAAAAACTGAAATATTTTGCCGGAAGCGGAGCGATAAATGAGACAACCTTACGTGTTAGCCCTGATGATCGTCGTCGTCTCTTTTTCGGCGCCCATCCCTATATTTGCCCAGGATATTTCCGAAAGCGTCATGTTTACGGAAGTATGGGCTTATTTGGGAAACGGGGATGAAGACGGGCTCTCAGCGCCTTTGCCGATCACCGACGCCGCTTATTTTTGCGCGAACATCAATAATTTGGGACAACTGGCGGGAATCCCGGATATTGGTCGCATAGCATTTTTCAAGGGACGTAAACACTTGGTTGTCGCGGAACTGGGAAATCTTGCCTTGACGCATTTTGTGCTGACCCCCGAGTTCCGATTGCGCGACGCGCTGATCAACGATATCGCCTCCGCGGCGATTCCATACGATGGCATCCAGATCGACTTTGAGGCGATACTTTCAAAGGATAAGGAGGCGTTTCTCGATTTTTTATCGGTATTGAAAAAAAAACTTGCGACAAAGATTCTCAGTGTTGCCGTACCGGCTCGCTTCCGCGTGATCGATGATGCCTATGATTATGAGCGCCTCAACAAGATAGTCGATCGGATCGTTGTTATGGCTTACGACGAGCATTGGAGCTCAAGCACGCCGGGGCCCGTAGCGTCGTTGGATTGGTGCGTGAATGTTTCTTCCTACGCACTTTCTAAAATCGATAAAAAAAGACTGGTCATGGGCATTCCCTTCTACGGGCGCGCATGGCCGGATAAGAATTTATCCCGGGCCTACAAGCACGCGGGAGTTACGCGTCTATTAACGGAAAAATCCAACGGAATAACAGGCCGTGAAAAGGAAATTCCTTTTTTAGAATACCAGGAAATGGTGACGGTACGTTTGTTCTATGAAGATGCCTTGTCTGTACTGTCTAAGGCGAGACTCTATAAAACCGCAAACGTCTCAGCAGTCGCATTTTGGCGGCTTGGGCAAGAAGATCCCGCCGTATGGTCGTTTTTGAAGATCGATCAATAGCGGATACAAAAAAACCTGCGTCCTGAGGTCTTTACCGTCAGGACGCAGGCTTTTCTCGGCGAGTTAAGGCAATCAGGCTACCGAGGAAGCGGATTCCGCGACCGCGTAGATGAAGCCCGTTTTAACGCACATTTCAAAAAGGTGACGGGCCATGAATTCTTCAATTACTTTATCATATCCATCTTTAACTCGTACGACGCGTACAAAAAAACCTTCGTCGTTTTCCCGCAGGACATCGAGGAACTCGACACGGTCGGGTTCGCACTTTATGCAGAAACGTTTCATGGTGTCCTCCCACACTACAATTATCGGCCTACATGGGAGGACGTTTACAGAAATTATCGATTTCTAATATCAAAGATTACCGTAAGCTTCTTATCCGGCGCTAATGCTTTATGCTATAGTTAGCTATGGATTACGGTTTTTTGCGTGCTTGCGCGGTTTCTCCGACGCTTCGTCCAGGTGACGTCGGTTTCAATACCGATCAGATCGTTATCGCGTTGACGAAGGCGGCTGAAGGTGGTGCGTCGCTCGTCTTGTTTCCGGAATTGTGCGTCACCGGTTACACCTGCGCGGATCTTTTTCACCAGGACCTGATGATCGATGAAGCCGCGACGTCGCTGAACCGCATCGCGAGTTCTGCTCAACGGATGGGCGTAATCGCCGTAGTCGGTCTCCCTGTATCTCACGACGGAGTATTGTGGAATTGCGCGGCGGTACTTTCGGACGGCGGAATAGCCGGACTCGTGCCCAAATCCTATCTTCCGAACTACAAAGAATATTACGAAGGGCGATGGTTCAGTTCCGGTGCCCAAGTTACCATGAGCTCCCTTCCACTGAACGGCGCCCAGATCCCCTTCGGTTCCGATCTCCTTTTTGAGGTGCGGCGTGAGGGATCCAAACCCGTGCTCTTCGGTATTGAGGTTTGCGAAGACTTGTGGATGCCTTTACCTCCGTCTTCTCTCCTGGCCCTGCGCGGCGCTCTGCTGCTTCTCAACCCCTCCGCTTCGACCGAAATCGTGGGGAAAGCGGATTATCGGCGCGACCTTGTGGCCACGCAGTCAGGCCGCTGTGTCGCTTCGTATCTGTACGCGGCCGCCGGTCCCACCGAATCCACGACCGACGTCGTGTTTTCCGGTCATTGTCTTGCCGCCGAATACGGCGTCGTGCTTGGCGAAAGCGAACGCTTCTCCCGAAAAACCGAATATCTCTTTGCGGATTTTGACCCCAGCCGCTTGGACGGCGAACGAAGACGCCTTACAACCTTTTCGGATCAGGCGGCGCTCGCCCGTTCGGGCACCTTCGGCGGCGCGTCGCGGATCGTTCCGGTTTTATGCCGTGAATGGCAAAGCAAGAATTTTAAAAGCACCGTCGACCGTTTGCCTTTCGTCCCACGAAACGCGCATAAAAGAGATGAACGCTGTCGTGAAATCTTTTCCATACAGGTTGCCGCGCTTGCCAAACGGGTTGAGCATACCGCCTCCAAAACCCTTGTGATCGGTATCTCCGGAGGCCTCGACTCAACCCTCGCGCTCTTGGTCGCCGTCCGCACACTGGATCTCCTGAATCGCCCGAGAAAAGATGTTCTGGCAATCACCATGCCGGGCTTCGGCACCACCGGAACAACGCTGACCAACGCGCGGGGCCTCATGGATCGGCTAGGCGTCACGAGCCGGGAAATTGACATAAAGCCCGCCTGTCTCACTCATTTCGCCGATATCGGCCACGATCCGACCATCCTTAACACCACTTATGAAAACGTCCAGGCGCGCGAACGGACGCAGATTCTCATGGACTTGGCGAATGCGTCGGGCGGCATGGTCGTCGGGACGGGGGATCTCTCGGAAGCCGCTCTCGGCTGGTCCACGTATAATGGCGATCACATGTCGATGTACGCGGTAAATTGTTCTGTTCCCAAAACCTTGGTGAAGCACTTGGTTTCTTGGGTCGCCGAACACGAAACCGACAAGGAGACTGCCACGGTTCTTGCTGCCGTCATCGGCACGCCCATCAGTCCTGAACTGCTTCCGCCGGACGAAAAGGGCGAAATCGCGCAAAAGACCGAAGATTTGGTCGGCCCCTACGAACTGCACGATTTCTTCCTTTATCATCACGTTCGCTGGGGCTCTGCCCCGAAAAAGATTCTTTTTCTGGCTCAACACGCCTTCTCCGGCGCCTACGACGAAGCGACGATCCGGAAATGGCTTCTAGTGTTCTACAAACGTTTTTTCTCACAGCAATTCAAGAGGTCGTGCGTGCCGGACGGTCCTAAGGTCGGATCGATCAGTCTGTCTCCCCGCGGCGACTGGCGCATGCCCAGCGATGCCTCCGCGGCGCTGTGGTTGACAGAATTAAAGTAGGTTTCAATGGGAAAGGGTAAGAAAATGTGGACGGTGTTGGCAGTAATCGCGGGTGTGATTCTGGTTCTAGTTGTTGGGATGAAGATCGCTTTGTTCTTCGTCGAGCGCAACCTCAAGGATCTTAAAAATGTTACTATCGCCAGAATTGATACCTCGAAAATAGCGGACGGCGAATATAAGGGAGCGTATAAAGCGTTTCCCGTGGATGTTGAGGTCCTTGTCCATATGCAAGGCGGTCGAATCGGACGGATCGATATACTCAAGCATGTGAACGGGCAAGGGAAGGGCGCTGAAGCTCTTCCCGCTCTTGTCGTTGAAAAGCAGGATATGAATTTAGATGCGGTCGCGGGTGCCACGTACAGCAGCAAGGTTATTCTGAAAGCGATAGAAAACGCGTTGTTGCCGGCGATCAAGTAACCATGGGCTTTGTTGATAGTCTAAAAACGAAGGCAGCGATTATCAAAGCCGAACTTGCGGTATTGTATTATGCGTACCGTAACCCGGCGATGCCGCTTGCCCCAAAACTGGTGATTCTGTTTACAATCGGCTATGCGCTGAGTCCCATAGACCTCATCCCGGATTTTATCCCGGTTATCGGCTACTTGGATGACCTCATTCTTATTCCCGTTCTCATCAAGCTAGCGCTTCGCTTGATCCCTCCATCCATTATTGAACCAGCCCGAAAACAGGCTGCGGAAAAGCCGCTTCATCTGTCCAAAAATTGGGGTTTCGCTATTTTCATAATTGCCGTCTGGATCGCGTTGATCGCTTGGATTGTCGGCTTTTTCATATAAGTTGAAGAAGAATGGCAAGCGACGCTCATGCGCATCCCTATGATTTGATTCAACTCAATCCTGATTCCGAAATAGAACGTATTTCTCTTGGCGTTTCGTGCTGCGCAAGTTCGTGGAACAAAGCGGAATTTCTTTTCCAAGAAAGACTTTCGTTAGAAACCATGTCTTCGGGTGGACCGCCTATGGTTCTCAGTTTCGGTGCGCATCCGCAGCTGGCTTTTGGGAATATTCACGCCGCAAAGCAAGCCGTTTCCTTCTTGCGTCGGCTTGCCGGAGAAAGGCGGATCGCGGCTGTCGGTGAAATCGGCTTTGATTATTTCAATCAAGACTACCGTTCATGCGCCGCGGACCAGGAAGTTCTATTCCGCGAACAGCTTTCCATCGCTCACGAATATGGTCTTCCCTGTGTACTGCACCTACGGAAGGCAATGCACAAGGCGTTCGAATATTCGAAGGAGCTCGCCGCGCTGCCGGCCGT
>JBAYHM010000326.1:0-5178 GCA_041666155.1 Treponemataceae bacterium | reverse complement strand
CACTGCGCGTACCGGTTGATGCCGATGATCACCGCGTACTGCTTGCCCACATCGAAAGAATTATTCCCGACAAGGCTCCGCGCGACTACGTCCAAACCTCGTGTCTGGGCGGCGAGCGGCTGGGAGAGAGACGGCACCGTGAGAAAGGCGAACAACGAAAAGACCTGAACAAACGCGGGGGTTCGCATAGCGACACTTCCCTATTTTTCCAGAATGACGTAACTAGCCAGCGCCTCCGCGCGGCGCGCGACTTGAGCATCCGCTTTAACGGAGATTTCCAGACCGCGAGTGATGACTTTCCCGGCGTCGGTACCTAAATCCTGAAAAGCCGATTCCTTGCTCGAAAAAGGCGCGGTGGACGCGACGGCCTTGATGAATTCGGTACCGTAGGGGGTCCCGAGCTTGAAATCGAAAGGATCGGAAGGGCCGGGGATGGTTACGGCCGTTCCCGAGCGGACCTTGCCGTCGCCGCCGCCGTAAGGATTGGGCCAAATCAGTTTTATGTTGCCCTGGACGTCCACGTGAAAAAGCCTGAGGTACGCGTCTTGGTTGACGGTCGCGATCACTTTCAGATTTTCTCCGTCCCGGTACGCGCCGCCGGGACCGCGTTCGGTACTTAGGGAGACGGAAAGGGCGTCGAGCCGCGCGGCCGAAGTCCCTTCCGCTTTCGTGAAAAGCCCGGAAAGGGATTGAGCGGCGGCGGCGACCTTCGCCTCGGGGACGATCGCGACGGAACGGGGTAGTTCGGCGGAAGGGAGGAGGATCTCCCCCGAACCGATCAGATTGCCGTTGCGCAGACTCGTCAGGTCGAAGCGAACGCGGACGCCGTCGGCTTCCTTGAAGTACTTTCCCGAAAGCAGGGCGTCAACCTGGTTGGAGGCGAAAAAGTCAGCGTACATCGTCCTGAACGCGGGGTCCATCGCCGCGGCCGCCGACCGGTTGAACAAACGCACGCGCTTCGCGGAGGGAACGGAACGGGTCAATTCGTCCTCCAGCCAGCGGGAGAACGGCGTGGCCAGTTCGGAATACTCGAAGGTGAAAGTTCCGAACGCGGCCTGCAGTTGATCCTCATAATGGGAAGCGGCCAGGGAATCCAGAACCGGCGCGAGTGTGGGAGCAAGCCCGCTTTGGCCGAACGCCGGGAGGAAAACCGTTTGAAGAACGAGGGCGAGAACGATGATTTTTGCTTTCATAATTAAGAACCAGTATAGCCCTTCACAGTAAGCATTGAGAATACAAATTTGAAAATGTGGAGAAAAAGCTATTCCTCGGGAACTCGCCGGTCACTCTTCGATCGCCTCCAGATCGGCAAGATCCTTGGCGCGACTCCAAGTTGAATGACGCGATTCGGCATCTCGAAATCAGCAAGCGATAGTCCGAGAGATCCGAATCCGAAATCGGCCAATGCGGCGAGAACCTGAGCGACATTGGCCGGCGCCGTTTTTCTTAATAAACGCTTAAGAAATATCACAGAATTCGGAAAGAAACGTTGGGCATATTCGTTGTATCGGAATCATCCATAAGGAGGATGCAATGAGCAAGATGAGAGGAACGACAATAGCCCTCATAAGCAGCGGCGCGGCCGCGCTTGTGTTGGGGACGGTACTGCTGTTCAACCCGCCGGCTGCCGGATTCGGCCCGCAGTTCGGCTTCCACGGCCGCGCGTGGTCGGGCGCGGCACCGGCCACCGCCGAAAAATCCGCGACGGAATCACCGTGGGCGTATCGGCGCTTCCACGGCAGGCCCCATCACGGCGGCTTCGGGTTTCCCGCCTTCCTGATCGGGGTGGGCGTTTACGTCCTTAAACCGAAGAAACGCGGCGTGGACCAGAAGAAAGAAGGGGAGGAATAATATGGCGTGGCAACTCTACGTAGCAATCGCGATGTTCGCTTCAGGATCGATCTTCATAGGACTTTTAGGCTACCGGGCAGCCGAGGCGCTTGGAAAGAGGATGACGGCGCATCGCGGCCGCTTCGCCGAATCTAAGGGAATCGCCGTAGCGGCCGAACGTTTCGCCCGCGGAGAGATCACCGAAGCGGAGTATCGGAAAATAAAAAGTATTCTTGCTTCGTGATATGCTCATGGGGCCGCTGGAACAAGTACCGTTCCGGCGGCCTCAACTTTCCGGCCGGGAGATATCGCCGTGACCATCCGAAAGCGTTTGATACTATCCTACATAGCGATGCTCATCGTCCCGCTTATCTTGATGGGCATGATGAGCGGGGTCTTCCGCTTTCTATTCAACGCTCCGGGAGAAACAGGACGAGCCACTGATTTCAGGCCGCCGCCCTTTCTTTCGGCCCACAGCCTGAACAGCGCTCAGCTGAAAACGCTCTCGGGAACCATCGCCGCGGCGCCCGGCTTTTTCCACAATCCAGCCGCGGTCCGAGACCTGGAACGGGATCTCGGCTGGCGCGGCGGCACGGCGATAATCCAAGGTAGAGACCTTATCTATTTGAGCGGAGACAACGATCCCGAGCGCGTCCGCGAGGAATTGGAAAAAATCGAGCAAAAGCGGACGAGAAAACGTCACGGAATCGTGCCGGTCTTTTCCTGGAAATTCGCCGTTCCCGGCGAAGCGGACGCCGTCATCCACTTTTTCTTCGACTACCGCTCCGCCCTATCTCTCTTGATCATTCCCGGCCTCGCCTACCTCTTGTCGGCGGTATTGATACTGGTGTTCACCAACGGCTTCCTCACCTGGCTCGTCTCGCGGAGCATCGTGCCGCCGCTGAAGCGGCTTGAGTCGATGGCGCTCCGGATACGCGACGGAGACCTTTCGCCCTACCCCGAATTGCCGTCACGCCGGACGCTCCTTCTGAGACACAGGCCCAAGCGTGCGCGGCGGGAAAACGAGTTTGACCGGGCGTTCACGTCCTTTGAGGAGATGCGCGCGCGGCTCAAGGACTCGCTTGAACGCCAGCTCGCTCAGGAGGATAACCGCAAGGAACTCATCGCCTCGATCTCCCACGACCTCAGAACGCCGCTGGCTACGATCAAGGGTTACGCCGAGGGACTCGGGGACGGCGTCGCCTCCACGGAGGAAAAGCGCAAGCTCTACACGGACACCATCCTGGCGAAGGCGAGCTTGATGGAAAGTCTCATTGAGGACCTGTTCCTGTTCTCGCGGCTGGAACTGCCCGATTTTCCCTTTGAGAAAAAGCGGGTCGATCTGGGCGATCACCTCCGGGACTGTGTCACCGAGCTCACCGCCGATTATCCGAGCCTGTCGATCGACATCAAGATCGACGACGGCCACTATCCGGCGGACATCGATCCCCGACACCTCCGCCGCGCGTTCGCCAACATCGTGCGAAACGCTTCCATTTACGTGCCGGGTCCGGACGCCCGCCTCCGGGTATCGCTTCAAAAGACGGGTCGATCGGCCCGGATCGAGTTCACCGACAACGGGCCGGGCATACCGACCGAAGACCTGGAACGCGTCTTCACCCGCTTCGTCAGGCTCGACCCCGCGCGGCGTCGGGAAGGCGCGGGGCTGGGGCTCGCGATCGCGCGACTCGTCGTCCAGGCGCACGGCGGATCCATCCGCGCCCAGCGGCCCGAGGGCGGCGGCGCCCGTTTCGTCATCGAGCTGCTGCTGGCCGAGGAGAAAACCGTATGAGTGAACGAATCCTCGTCGTTGAGGACGACAAGAGCCTTTCCATCCTTATCAAAGATTACCTTGAACTCTCCAATTACGAGGTGATCACCGCGGCGGACGGGACGGAGGGGTTACGCTTAGCTATCGAAGGCGACTTCGACCTGCTTCTCCTTGACCTGATGCTGCCGGGGAAGACCGGTTTTGAGATCTGCCGCGAATTCAGGGAAAAGTCCGACAAGCCCGTGCTGATTCTCTCGGCCCGGTCGGAGGACATCGACAAGATCCGGGCGCTCGGCTTGGGGGCCGACGACTACGTCACCAAGCCCTTCAGCCCAGGGGAATTGGTAGCCCGCGTCAAGGCGCATCTCGGCCGGTATCGACGCCTGACGGGGACCTTAGCGGCAAAACAGGAAAAGGGAATCGAGATCAGAGGCCTGCGCCTGGAACCGGACACGAAGCGCGTGTTCGCGCGGGAGGCGGAAATCGACCTGACCGCCACCGAATTCGACCTTTTGCGGCTCCTCATGGAAAACCCCGGCCGCGTATTCTCCCGCGAGGAAATATTCTCCCGCATCAGAGGAGCGGAGAGCTTCGGCGACACTAGCATGGTGTCCGTCCATGTCCGCCGCATACGCGAAAAGATCGAACGCGATCCGTCCGAGCCCGACTTCCTTGAAACCGTCTGGGGAATGGGGTACAGGATCAGGGCGTGAAGCAGTCGGAAACCGCTCTCTCTGTTGCCTGGAATGTGTTTTTCCAATCTCTTTATTGACTAGTCAGTCTAGTCGTATTATGTTGATTGCAGGGGGAATCAATGGCTGACATATACATGAACAATTCATGGTCGCTACAGGACGCGAAGGCAAAGTTCAGCGAACTAGTCAATTCCTGCGTGGCGGAAGGGGTTCAAACAGTCACCAAGCACGGAAAACCGACCGTTGTCGTTCTGCCGTGGGACACCTACCAGAACCTGAAAAAACGAAAGGGAAGCGTGCGCGCCTTTTTAACCGGCGCGCCCCGCGCAGCCTTGGACATCGCGCGTTCGGGTGAAAGCGAACGGGAGCTGAACCTGTGATCCTGCTGGATACCTGCGTCATCTCCGAGGCGATCAAGAGCGAGCCGGAGTCCCGCGTGCTCGATTGGCTGGACACGATCGATGAAGATGCCCTTTACCTCAGCGTCATTGTGCTCGGTGAATTGCATCGGGGCATAGAACTTCTGGATGAAAGTGGAAAGAAAAGCGCGCTGAGGGTTTGGTTCGAACAGCTACGGGAACGCTTCGCTGATCGAATACTGGATATTGATGCGGGAACCATGCTGATCTGGGGCGAATTGAGCGCCCGTCTCAAAAAAGAAGGCGCCCCCACCGCGATCATGGATTCTCTGACCGCGGCGTGCGCCATTCGCCATAACGCCTTACTGGCTACCCGGAACACCAAGGATTTTGAGCGTACGGGCGTCCATCTGACAAATCCGTGGACTTGAGACGGACGCCTCCTTACTACTCCGCCTCTCCCAAATACGCCTTCCGCACGCGGTCGTCCGCCAGGAGCTCATCGCCCGTGCCCGACAGCGTG
>JBAYHM010000325.1:0-5182 GCA_041666155.1 Treponemataceae bacterium | reverse complement strand
GGTGAATTTGGAAATTCACCGAGAAGACGTTCCCGCGCGGGGGTATCGGCGAAAACGCGCGCTAGCAAAAAAAGCATGGTAGGTTTTTCCGCAGCGTATAACTCGTTATCGGCGAAAGCTTTTAAAAGAGGAATAGCGGACGGATCCCTTTGAAAGGCTGCGGCGTAGGCGCTGAGTATTCGAGCGCGGGAAAGTGAAACCTCGTCTTTACCGGTCAAGAGTACCGTGCGTATTTGGGTGGAGGCATTTTCGGTTTCTCCAACCGCGATTAAACAACGAGCTGATTCCAGCAGCGATGCGTCATGCCGGCTCCCAGCCTCAGCCTCGGACGCTGTCACCCACGCAGCCGAGGCTAGCGCGAAATTACCCGACAATTCCCGCAATCTAGCCAAAGCCGCGTAAGCGCGGCGTTTACCGACTCCGGACGGTAATCGAGGGGCGTTTTTCTCCAAAAGCACAAGAGCGTCCGCGACGTTTTTTTCAGCGGTGGAAGCGATTGCCAGCTTCTCCCCCGCTCCCGGCGCCGCTAGTTCCGCATCCGTCCATTCGACGGCAAAAACGTGACTTACCGTTAGGACAAACGCAAAAGTTAAAAAAATACTATATATCGATCTATTCGCCGGCATCACGCTACTCCAATCCTTTGGATCGGAACGTCATGCCGCGTAGTGAAGAGATTTCGAGATCAACAAAGCGTCCGATCATGGACGCATCGCCGGGAAATACGACCATCTCATCGCGCTGTGTGCGGGAGAGAAGTTCATTCGTGTTTCGTTTCGCGACACAATCAACGATGACGGTCTCTCGGAAACCAACACGGGATCGCATTGCTTCTTTGGTTTGGGCAAGTTGCAGTTCGATGACGCGCGCAAGACGTTCTTTTTTAACCGCTTCATCAATACGACCGGGGAGCGCGTACGCGGCCGTACCTTCACGAGGATTATAATGATACATGTACGCATTTGAAAACCGGACCCGCTTCATAAGGTCGAGCGTCTCCTCAAGGTCTTCTTCCGTTTCGCCGGGAAACCCTATCAAAATATCGGTAGAAAGCGAGACGCCCGGTAGCTCAGAACGAATTTCATCGACCAATTCAAGATATCGTTCCCGCGTATACCGCCGATTCATTGCGGCAAGAATACGATTTGAACCGTGCTGGACACAGAGATGAATATGACGGCAGAAAACAGGGTATTCCTTCAGCACGGCGATTACAGCGGAGGATAAGTCTTTGGGGTGACTGGAAAGGAAACGCACCCACCGAATAGACTGAACGCGGTCGGCTACCAGGCGAAGCAAAGCGGGAAAATCAACTACAAGGCCTGAAGGATCGACCCAACGATAAGAATTGACGTTTTGTCCGAGAAGGGTAATCTCAAGGACACCCTTTTGTTCAAGCATTGAAATTTCTTCGAGTATTGAATCGGGACTGCGAGATATTTCTCTTCCGCGCACGTAAGGTACGATGCAGTAGGAACAGAAATTATCGCAACCATGCATAATCGGCACGAAACTGCGGAACGCACCCGGTTCGTAATACGATGTGGAAAAGGAAAAAACAGGTGATTCATCAAGCCCCGCAAGCGGCGCCGACTTTTCTATAGAATCAAGGATACGGGGAAAAAAGGAACGGGCGGCAGTGCCCATTACGTAATCGACTGCCGGAGAAGCGTCCTTCAACGAATCCTTGAGCCGCTCCGCCATACAGCCCGCGACGATCAATTTGAACGGACGCTTCCGCTTCTCAGCGGCGAAATGAGCCAAACGACCAATCACCCTGGTTTCAGCGGTCGCACGAACAGAACAGGTATTAACCAAAACGAGATCGGCGTTTTCCGCGTTTTCCGCGATTGTCCATCCGCGCCTGTTAAGCTCAAGCTCAAGCGCGGCGGACTCCGCCTTATTCATCTGACAACCGTAGGTTTCGAAAAAATACTTCATTCAAAAAAGAGAATATACGAAAGAGATAAAAGGGAAAAGACAGCGATCCTTCGCGTCTGAGAACTCAGACGCGGCGTCTTAGAAATCAGGCGCGCGATTTGAGTCCCTTTACGAATTTATACGCATTCCATGCGCCCATACCCAACAGGCCGATGATGCCTACGCTGACGAGGCTTCCCGCTATACCGGCAATAGGTCCGAGAAATGAGAAATGAGAAAGAACCGTTAGGCCACCCGCAGCGGTTGCGATACCGCCTGCGCGTTTGTCCTCTGCTGCCGGAGAAGCCATAGCACCGAGGCCGACCAGAGCGACTACACCACCCGCGATCAACCCGATTATTGGAAAACCCGTAAGAAAGTTGAGAACCATGAGGCCCACGCCTCCGGCAATACCGCCAACGGCGGCGACGCCGTATTTGGTAAGAGTTCTACTGGGAACCACGTCATTCATCGACTCGCTCCTTGCCGCGAACCGTACTCAGCGTACGCGAACGCGCTATGATTATGAATACTCTCGAAGTTTTCCGCTTCCACCGAAAACCAGGGGAAACGGTCAAGCGATCTGATTCCAATATACACATCGCGCACGAGATCTTCAACGAACTTCGGTCTGTCATAGGCGAGTTCGGTGAGGTACTTTTCGTCTTCGCGTTTTAGTAAAGTAAAAACGGGGCTGGAAGCGGCTTCTTCCGCAATCGTAATCAAATCTTCTATCCAAAAGAAAGGCCCGAGTTTCACTTCGATTTTTACCACTCCGCGTTGGTTATGCGCCCCGCGCGCACTGATCGCTTTGGAACAAGGACAGACAGTTTGAACGGGAACCGCTACGGATACATAAAAATCACGACGGCGGTCACGAACCTCGCCTTCGTAACGACATTCGTAGGACATCGCGCTTTCAAGCCCCGAAGCGGGCGCGGCCTTTTCGACAAAATACGGAAAGGAAAGTGTGCCGAAAGCGGCGTCAGCATCCAGATCAGCGCGAATTTCATCCAGCATTTCCAAAAAACGGGGCATAGAAAGGTCCTTCCGGTGGCGCTGGAAGGCTTCTATGAAGCGGCTCATGTGCGTGCCCTTGAAATGGCGAGGAAGGTCGGCAAAAAGGTCAACCACGCCAACTGTATGCTGGATGCCTTTTGCTCGGTCCAGCACGGTTACCGGATAGCTTACGCCTTTTACTCCAACCTTGTGCAGCGGAACATCCCGATCATCAGCGAGATTCTGAACATCGATCATGGCCGACTGACGCGGATCTCCGCCGCTTCGACTACGTTCCGGATCAGCATGGCGATAGTCATGGGGCCAACACCTCCGGGAACCGGAGTAATGAGGGATGCAACTTCTTTCACTGAATTGAAATCAACGTCGCCGACTAGACGGAAACCTTTCTTGGCCGTGGGATCTTCCACACGATTGACGCCAACATCGATGACGACGGCGCCCGGGCGTACCATATCGGCGGTAATCAATCGAGGTTTGCCGGCCGCGGCAATGAGAATGTCGGCTCTAAGCGTATGTTCCGCGATATTTCTGGTACCGGTGTGGCAGATGGTGACGGTCGCGTTTACATCGCGCCGGGTTAAAAGATTGGCTAGCGGTCTTCCGACAAGATTCGAACGGCCGACTACAACGGCGTGCGCGCCTGTGGTAACTACACGCATTTCCTTCAACATGACGATGACGCCGTGCGGTGTGCAAGGAAGAAAACCGGGTCGGCCGATGACCATATTGCCCACCGATATTGGGTGGAAGCCGTCAACATCCTTGGCGGGGTCGATAGCGATGATGATTCGGTCTTCGCGAATATGTTTGGGAAGGGGCAATTGAACCAGGATACCGTGAACCGAAGGATCGGCGTTGAGACGGGAGACGAGATCAAGCAGTTCGCTTTCCGGGGTTGTCGCCGGCAGCCGGATATCGCGGCCGATCATGCCCGCTTCGGCAAGCGCTTTTTCCTTGCCGGTCACGTACGATACGCTGGCGGGGTCTTCGCCGACCAGCACTACCGCGAGACAGGGCTCCACACCCTGAGTTTTCAAAGCAGCAGTCCGCTTAGCGGCGTCTTGGCGAACGCGAAGCGCGATTTCCTTACCGTCGATGCAGGTAGCCGACATGCGGTATCCTCCCGGCGGTAACCGTTCGGACCGCCCCGTTGTTATGGTGCATGTTGTAACACGTAAAAAGCTACGTTGCTAGACGACGAAGCTTGCGATATAGTAAGCCCGGCCAAGGAGACGTTCATGCCCATAAAGCAACTTCGGATACCCCTACTCGCGATCGTCGCGTTTGTCGCGATCACGGTTCTGAGCGCCCAAGAAAACGGCGGTGGAAAGCTGCCGATAGAATCGGACTGGGCGGGCGCATCCCCCACGCTCTACAATAAAGGCGATCAAACCTTCTCAATTAGTTTGGGAACGATGCATCCCCTTTTCTACCTGCGCGCTAACGGGACTGTGACCGATTTAAAATCCAATCTCGGCGGCGCGGGTTCCTTAAGCTATAGTTATTTTCTTTCACCGCATTTCGCCTTGGGCGGTGAATTCGGCGGAATGTTTTCCAGCACGCTCGGTGGAAACATGCTGTTCATCCTGCCCTTCGGCTTGAGGGCAACGACTCAAATCATCCTATCACCGTTCGAATTCCCCTTCTCTCTCATGGTCGGCGGCGCCTCTCAGGGATATCTAAGCACCAACTACTTCGGTTTCATCGTAAAACCGAGCGCCGGGGCTTATTGGCGATATAATCCCGATTGGTCATTCGGCTTCAACGCGACCTATTGGTGGGTTCCGCAATTGACCGCTTCGTCGGAAACAACCATTTTCGGTAATTTCCTCGAACTTACGCTGACGGCGCGTTATCACTTCTAAGATCCGCGCGAATAAAACGGGAGCAAACTTCACCATGAAGCGATTTTTTACAATCTTTAGAATCATACTCGCAACCGCCGTCGTCGCTCTTTCGGCGACAGCCTGCGATCAAAGCGCCATCTTCAATTCCATCGCGAATGAAACGCAAAAAAAGAACGCGATCATCAACGGGTCACCCACCCGCATCGTGAAAAGCGGTTCCGAGCTATATACGGCCAACGGGACACTTTGGAAGCGAACCGCCGCCGCCGCCGGTACATGGGCAACTGTTTCAACGACATTCACCTCATCCGGCGGTTCCGCTTCAAATCTAAAAATACGGGATCTGGCGGTCATCGGTACAACACTCTACGCCCTGACCGTCACGGATGTGG
>JBAYHM010000324.1:0-5184 GCA_041666155.1 Treponemataceae bacterium | reverse complement strand
GATTCCCATTCGATCCAGGATTAGCGGCGCCAAGGCGTCATCACTGTCGTACGGACGGTATTTCTCACCCCAGGCGTTGAAGCGCCATTTGACGGCGGCGCATTCTCCGGAATTCTTCACTATGAAGGTTGGACCGTTGTCGCGCATCCAGGAATCGTCATGCGCCAGATCCCAGATTTCTATGGCGGAACTCAGACGCCGCCGCGCATCGGCAATACAATCGGAACGGGCGATCATGATCAGGCGTTCCGCTTCGCATATCGCGTTGGCGACTTCCGCGTACCCTTCGCGCGCTTCCTCAAGGCCGTTAAGCCAAGCTTCGGCACGGACCGGCCAAGCCATCAAGGTGCCTTCGCGCGGGGCCCATTCAGCGGGCATGTAATATCCTTCCTCCGCCGGGTTCCCTTGCGACGTTCGCACAGAGCCATTTGGTATTATATTCACTGAATTCGTTGTAAACCATCCAACGGACCAACGCAAGAGGACAAAAATAATGAAGAAAATAGAGATCCTAGATTGAACGATTATACTCAAGTCCGTATTATGGAAGCAGATGGCAACACCTGATCCAAGTGCTCAATCCAAGAGTATTTCTCAAAATCCTTTCGAGGCATGGCGGAGCCGTCTCGGCAGCTCTGTTTTATCCGCTTATTTTCAACCGATAGTCGCCACGGACACAGGTCTCGTTTTCGGACACGAGGCTCTGGGAAGGTTCGGATCGCCGGATGAAGCCGCGGAAGGTAAGCTAAAGAGTCTGGGGGGACTATTCCTTGCGGAAGCCCCCAGGGACCTGTCGCGGGAGGAACGGACGCGGATCGCGGAACTGAAACGCGACGTCGATCGATCAATACGAAAAGACGCGATATCGAAGGCTTTTGCCTCAGGAGGCGACGGGAAACTCTTCATCAACATCGCGCCGTCGCTCATCATGGGACATCTAGCCCATAACGGGGGTGGAATTCCGCATACGATCAACCTTGTAAGAGAATATGGTATCGATCCAGAACGCATCGTGCTGGAAATCACCGAAGAACATATGGAAACCGATCCCGAAGACCTGCTCAAGGTTATCGATCAATATAGGGCCGAGGGCTTCTCCATAGCGCTCGACGACGTGGGCAGCGCGAGCTCAAATCTCGACAGGGTCGGCCTCTTCAGACCCGACATCATCAAGATCGATTTCAAGCTCCTCAAGCGGTCTTCGGTTTCCGAGGCTTTCAAACACATACTCGACGCCCTTGCCCGTTTGTCGGAACGCATTGGGGCGGACCTTTTGTTTGAGGGAATAGAACAGGACGAGGAACTTTTCAACGCCTTATCGTACGGAGCCCGTTATCTTCAAGGCTTTCTTTTTTCCGAAGCCCGTCCGAACTTCGCCGCGCCCGCTTCGTTCCTACCTCATCTGGAGCGGCACCTGGAATACTGTTTTCATAGGCGGTATGAAGACTCTCGGCGCCGCGTTGATTGCGAAAACAAGCTACTTGAAATCGCTCAATCTTTGGGACTTCGAACGGAATCGACGGAAACGGATATACGATCACTTGTCGCGGATGATCCCCGAAAGCTGGATGACTTGATCAGGATCTACGCGACGGATCTGACGGGAAAACAAACTACCCCGAACATGTACCCGTCGTCCGTTGGCTTGCGGACGGATGCAAGCGCTCTCGGCCGGCGATGGAGCTATCGCCCCTATTTTTTCGATCATATCGAACATTCGCTTTCGCAACCCGGCCGATGGACGGTTTCGGCGCCGTATAGGGATATCGAATTGGGGATTCCGGTACGAACACTCGCGAAGACGGATGGGGCATCGATACTCTTTCTTGATTTCCCCGTAAAGGAAAAAATCGATTAGCCCTTCTAGAACACGAAGGAGAGGTTGACGGCGGCTGTTCCTTTATTCGCTTTTTCACGAACTGAGGCTTCAAACTGTATACCCATATTGGAACACGCATCAGCGAGGAAGGAAAGGTAATACCAACCTAGCCCATCATCCCCATACGGTCCGGTACCCTGTTCGTAGAATTCTTTGAGGCTTCTATCCCGCACCACAAGGTTGGCGCGTTCCTCAAACAAACGCTTTCCGTCCTCAAATGAAGACGTTCCATCGTGTAAGCCGAGCCGAAGTCGATAGCGCCAGCGATCAAGAGACCACCGACGGGAAAGAGACCAAGCCATCGACGCGGACAAGCCGTGCGGCAGCTTCGCGAGCATCTCCTCCCGTGTTTGCGTGTTTTCAAGGATGGATCTGATTTCCCCGCTCGTATGTCCCGGCCCGATCAAATCTATGAGCGTTACACGTTCCGCGGCACTCATCAATTCCAGAACCATGAGAACCAGATAATCGGCTAAATCGGTTTTATCAAGGCACGCTTCGATTTCCATACCGATTTCATGTATGAGACGTCGACGTTTTTCCGAAGTCTCGGCTAACAACACGAAAAACACCAACGGATCCATGCTTTTAACAAGATCAACAATGAAGTGCGAAAGACGCTTGCGGTCTTCGGGGTTTCGCCGCATGTCGTTGGTCAGATTTTGACGAAGGGGATCGATGATTTCACGTTTGACGTGTTCAACCGCCTCTTTTCTCATTTCCATTGCCGCGCGTAGCTCTGGAGGCGAAACGGCGTTCCTGACGTCTAGCGCGCGATGCGGATGCTGGCGATTCCAGCGTCGGATCACGTCGGTATCAATAACCCGAGCCAGTACGGAGGAATTGAAGCGCCCATATAAAAGAGAAAAGACGACCAGGCGTGAAAGATCGGTGATCTCATTTTTAACACCCGCGACGCTGCGTACCGGAAATTCAGCTTTATCTATAAAATTGGAAAGCAGAAGTCTCCTGAGCCAAGGAACATCGATCGATTTGAGACGAAAACCGTAGCGGGCTTCTCCGTCACCGCCGTCAAAACGATGGAGATTTGCGACCCGGGGTATAAAAAACTGAGTTCCGATGGGACTGAGAACAATACGACCGCGCAGATCCAAACATCGTTTTCTTTCGCGTGAATCGCGTGTTACTTCAAGAGGAGAAGCAAGAGTCGCGGTTCTACCGCGAAAATAAGCGTTGTGTTCGGAAGATGCCGCTTTCATTTTTGACTCCGCTTTTGCAAGACTATAGCATACGTATTTGCAGATTGACAAATTTCAGCAACTCATCGCATATTTACGCCCACGGAGGCCCGCCGATGTCTGAACGCATTTCCATGAAAACCCCATTGGTTGAAATCGACGGTGATGAGATGACCCGCGTCCTCTGGGCGCTGGTTAAAGAAAAGCTGATCCTCCCCTTCGTCGACCTTAAAACCGAATACTACGACCTCGGTCTCATGAATCGCGACGCGACCGACGATAAGGTCACCGCGGACTCAGCCCATGCTATCCTTAGGTACGGGGTCGGCGTAAAATGCGCGACCATCACTTCCAACGCCGCACGAAAAACGGAGTATGGTCTTAAAGCCCTGTACCCAAGCCCTAACGCGACCATACGAGCAATCTTGGACGGCACCGTATTCCGTAAACCCATTATTCTTTCCAACGTCCAGCCTACCGTTTCCTGTTGGACCAAGCCCATTGTTATCGGACGCCACGCGTATGGAGACATCTATAAGAACGCCGAGATGGAAATTCCCGGTCCCGGTAAAGTGGAGCTGGTATACACGGCTCCCGACGGAAGTGAAAAGCGAATCGTAGTCATGCAGATGCCCGGCGCAGGCGTTGTCCAGGGTATGCACAATCTTGACTCTTCAATTGAAAGCTTCGCGCGAGCGAGTTTTCTTTACGCGCTCCAAGAAAAAATCGATATCTGGTTTGCGGCAAAAGATACCATCTCAAAGACCTACGACGGTAGATTCAAGGAGATTTTCAACCGCATATACGAATCCGAATTTAAGGGGAAATGCGCCGCGGCGGGAATCAAGTACTTCTACACGCTTATCGACGACGCGGTCGCGCGGGTCATGAAGATCGAAGGCGGCATTCTCTGGGCGTGTAAGAACTATGACGGCGACGTCATGAGCGACATGATAGCCAGCGCGAACGGAAGCCTAGCGATGATGACCAGTGTCCTGGTCTCCCCTTCCGGTGCCTTCGAGTACGAGGCGGCGCATGGAACGGTTCAACAGCATTATTATAAATGGAAGAAAGGCGAGAAAACCAGCACAAATCCCGTCGCGCTTATCTTCGCATGGTCGGGAGCCTTATCAAAACGGGCGGAACTGGACGGCACAAGCGCTCTGGCGGCTTTTGCCGCTCGTTTGGAAAAAGCGACAATAGATACGATCGAAGAAGGCGAAATGACCGGAGACCTTGCGCGTATCGCTCAGCCGGCCCCCCAAAAAACTCTTGATTCCTGGGAATTCATCGACGCGATAGCCCGACGCCTCTAAGCCTTATTTTCGGGCTTTTCTTTTTTTAATAAGTTGAGGTGTTTTCAAAACTCTTCAGGTTTTGAAAACATGACCATAGATGTTATTCGATTTCCATTCGCATGCATTTTTATTCTTTGAATTGGTATCCATTTGATTCCAATTCCTTTTTTAGTTTGGCCATTAACACAAACCTTTTGAAAATTTTTATCAGACATCATTTTTTCCGCCTATCAATAATATGTTTTTCTGCTTATTATCTGACGGCTTCTAGATCCAGAAATTTAATATAATCTTCCCGCTTCGGCGAAAACACTTCAATCGCTACTGAATCTTCGAGAACTTCGGCCCTGTGTTCGATGTTTGAATGGACGCACCAACTCGCGCCGGGCAGGAGAACTTGATGGTCAGCGCCGATATGTAAGTCCAATTTCCCGGAAACGAGGTAGCCTGTTTGTTCGTACGGGTGCGTGTGAGCGGGCAACGCGCTGCCCTTTTTCAGCTGAAACTCGCTCATGAGCGTCGAATCACCGTGCACGAGCGTTTTAATTTTAATGCCGGCAAGAATTTCGGCGTAGTTCTTTTCTGAATGAATGCTGAACATATCGATTGCCTCCTATAAGAATATAAAAACTGGATCGCGGGTTTATGGAACAGCGTCGATCCTTGCCGCCGGGACTTTCACCCACCTCGTCGCGATAAAATTAGCGACGGCGATAAGCGTACCTGAAATAAACACCCATTGGTATCCGAATCGATCCCAGAGAATACCGGCCGCGAGCGCGACGCTGATGGAGAAGATATGGTCGAT
>JBAYHM010000323.1:0-5234 GCA_041666155.1 Treponemataceae bacterium | reverse complement strand
TCTATGCGCTTCCCGTTCTCGTCGGCGAATTCCTTGTGTAAGGAGGTCGCTAAAAGCGGAATATCATCTTTACGTTCGCGCAGAGGCGGAACATGGATGTTCACTACATTAAGCCGGTAGAACAAATCCTCGCGAAAATTGCCCTTTTCTATTTCGGCTTTCAGATCACGATTCGTCGCCGCGACGATGCGGACATCGACCTCAAGCGTTTCCTCGCCGCCGACGCGTTCGAACTTTTTATCCTGCAGTACGCGGAGTATTTTGATCTGGACGTTCTGATCGATTTCACCGATTTCATCCAGAAACAAGGTTCCCTCGTTAGCCAGCTCGAAACGGCCGCGCTTTCGCGCGATAGCGCCGGTGAAAGCCCCCTTCTCATGACCGAAAAGTTCGCTTTCAAGGAGTGTAGCCGCAAGGGCCGCGCAGTGAACCTTGATAAAAGGCTTTCCTTTACGCGGAGACAAATTATGGAGCGAATCGGCGATCAGTTCCTTACCGACGCCCGATTCCCCGGTGACCAACACGGAAGCCTTTGTAGGCGCCACTTGCCGGACCATATCGAACACGCGCCGCATGCCGGCGCTTTTCCCTACTATTGTATCGAACTGCTGCTTGCGCTCCAGTTCTTCTTGAAGTTCACTGTGTTTGAGTGCAAGTTCACGGTTCTGTAAGGCACGCTTAACCAAGAGCGACAAACGATCCAGATTAACCGGCTTGGTAATAAAGTCATATGCGCCGTTGCGCATCGCTTCCACGGCATTTTCAACCGTACCGTGGCCGGTAAGCACGATTACCGGAATGCCTGGGGCTTCCGCGCCGATGCGTTTCAGGAGTTCCTCGCCGCTTACACCCGGCATACGGAGATCCGTAATCACCAGATCCACATCGCCTTTTTGGAAGCGTTTCCAGCCTTCCGCACCATCGGCGGCCACAACGACGTCATATCCGTCCATCTGCAAAGCGGCTGCGAGCCCTTCACGAATATTTTTTTCGTCATCGACGATGAGCAGCCTGAAGGTCATGCGGAATCTCCTCCGTAAGCGATAAGTCTCGTCTCTTTCTGAGGTATCGGCAGGGTGATTGAGAATGAGGTCCCCTCGCCTTCCTTGGATTTTACGGAAATTTCCCCTCTATGTTCTCTTATGATCTTGAACACGAGAGTAAGGCCGAGGCCGGAACCGCTTTCCTTGGTAGTGAAATATGGTTCAAATATTTTCGGAAGATTTTCTTCAGGAATGCCGATACCAGTGTCAGCGACGACCAAATGGACCTCGTCTGCGGCTCTTTCTGTTTTCACGGTGAGCGTACCGCCGGAAGGCATGGCGGCGACGGCATTCTTTATCAAATTCAGCAAGGCTTGTTTGATATACCGTTCATCGTAGCGAAGATCCGAGATATCCTGTGCTAAGCGCAAATCGCAGACGATCTTAGCCGCCTCCAATTCATATCGTACGAATTCAACAAGTTCATGGATGAGAGCGTTCAGGTCCCCTTCTCGCAATTCAATATCCATAGGTCGGACCGCAAAAAGAAAATCCACGACAATTCGGTTAAGCCTATCGATCTCTTCATTAACTATGCCTAAGTATTTATCGATAAGGTCAAAAGGAGCCGGCGGCGCAACGCGTTCGATATCGGCGGTCGTCGGCGCGGATTCCTGATCGGAGCAGGCCGCGCGACTGACTTTCAACGCTTTTTGGATGAGCTGAATATGTATGGAAATAGAGCCAAGAGGATTTTTGATCTCGTGCGCGACTCCCGCCGCAAGAGTTGTCAGGCTAGCGAGGTTTTCAGCCCGCCTGAGTCGTGCTTCTTTTCCACGTTTTTCCGTTATGTCTTCCGCGTGGATAAGGGAACCGGTGACTTTTCGATCTTTTACCAAGGGAAGCACCGAAAGCGATAACAGCCGAGACACCCCCTTCACTTCGACATCGAATTCGCGGTCGCTGATGCGATCCCCGAGGGTAAGAGCTTCTTTTAGGAACTCGGCGACGGCATCGTCCGAGACGACGGACCAAAGCGGCCGCTCAGTTTGTTCATAGAGACTGAGCGGCAAAAATCGTTCGGCGGCTTTGTTGACGACAATCAAATCGTGGTTGGCGTCGCATACGAGTAAACCTTCCGCAAGCGAATCAATAACGGATTCCAAGCGCTCATTTTCGGCGGCCACGGACAACAAGAGCGCGGTAATCTGCTCCGCCGTCATCTTCGGCAGTTTTCTGAGCGCGCGCTCTATGAAAGTCCTCATCGGTCCGCCGCCTTGGAATAATGGTGAATCTCGTAAAATAAACGTTCCAACGCGAGAGAGGGCGACTGATTATACGTCCCGACGGCCAGATCCGCCCGGCGCACGGCGGCGGCGCAGTTTTCAGCCGAAACAATGACGCCGGCATCAGAAATGGGTGCGCGCAATGATAGTGCGACACGCTTCGATAAGCGATCGAGAAAAGCGGGAAAGAGACTCCGCGGTTCAAACTTGCGTGTAAGATCCAAGACAGTCCCGGCGGCGGAGCGGGCATCAGCGCCGGAAAGGAAGGCCACAGCCGCTTCTTCCAGGCGGGATGGAGGCACCGGCAGAAACGATTCAAAGTATTCGGCGACTCCGCTCGTTTCGATATCGACTGTATCTCGGAATACCCGCCGAATAACTTCCCGCTCGATTTCCATTGGACGTTTAGCGAATACGTACGGCCGAAGCCGAGATAGAATAGTCGGCATCATCGCTCCGCGGCGGGAAGTGGAAAGAACGAGTACCGTCGACGCCGGCGGTTCTTCCAAAATTTTAAGGAGCGCGTTACGGGAGCCTTCCTGCATACGGTCGGCATTCTCCAGAAGGATCAGTTTTCGTTTTCCCGTCGGAGCAAGGCGTGCCCACTACGCAAGGCGCCTGATTTGGGCAATTGGGATGGAATCGGAGATACCTTCGTCTTCAAGCTTGAGGGCGGTCGCGACAATCGAATCAACCAATTTCTTCAAACCACCCCCGTCAGTTAACACGCGAGGAGGACAGAGTTCTTCCAGATCTTCACCAAGAGAGGCGGCAAGCGTGGACACTTTTGAGAATTTCGTTTCATCGCCTTCCCAGAGAATCGGAGAAAAACGGGAAAGGAGTTTTCGGACCGCCCGAATGAAGAGCATCCGAGCCGCAGACTCGGGTTCCCTTAAAAACGCGGCAGCGGAAGCGGCGAGCTCGGACGAAAAAGAACGTGGGCCAACCATAAGGAGGTCAGGATGCGCTAGAAGCCGATGACGCTCGCAGGACGGGCACGAACAATTCCAGGGTGCCTCTTTTTTTTCACACGACAACGCACGCGCGAGTTCAAGAGCCGTAGTTCCCTTGCCCGAGGTTACGGGACCTGCAAACAATAAGGACGGGGGAAGAGAACCGGAGGACAAATCCGCCTCTAGGCGCTGTGCGGCTTCTTGCCCGAGCACATTCTCAAACATGGATTCATGACCCTTTGCGCACGACTGCCGCGGCGGTCTGTCCGGCCATAGTAACGAAGGGCATCAGATACTTGGCGAAAAGACTTTTCTCAAGTAGACGTGCCGGATCGAACAAGGGTTGGACGGAAAGAATAAAAAGCGCGACGGATACGACCAGCAACCCTTCAACCAAACCGAGCGCGATACCCAAGCCCTTATCCAGACCGATCATATCTATGGATTCGATGATGTCGCCGAGAATGCGCTCAACCAGCTTCACGATTATAAACACGATGAGAAAAAGGCCGATGAAAGACACTACTTCGGGGAGCACTTTCACCCCAAACGTCTCAATCACGAAGCTTGTCCCGGGCTTTAAAAACACAACGGCGAACAGCACACCGAGTACAAGCGCGGCCATCGACATGAACTCTTCGATAAATCCGCGTAACGCGCATCGTATGACAAGAATAAGAACAAAGGAAGCGAAAACGATGTCGATAACCGCGATATTCATTTGGATCCTCCAAGCCTCTCCACTATCAAAGACGCCGCCGCTTCCGCGGCGTCCGATCCATAGGCCTGCTCCGATGCAGCAGCCATGGACAAACGAAGGGAAGCATCATCGGCAATGCGCATGATTGCGGAGAGAAAAGCCTCCGCGGTAGCCGCCGAGCCGACTAAAGAAATTGCCGCTCCGATACTTTGAAAATAATCGGCGTTTTCTACTTGGTCGCCCCGAGTTCCCGAACCGCACAAAGGGACAAGCACCATGGGCTTCCCGGCAGCGGCGGATTCCCAAACAGTCCCCGCGCCACTTCTTCCGACAACGAGTTCCGCAGCCGCAAGGACATCGGGCAACTCATCCCGTATGTATTGGTAGGGTTTGTACCGCGCGGAAACAGGGCCGGCGGATGCTTGATCCGGACCAGTCTGATGAACGACGACATATTTCTCAGAAAGTTGTGCCAAATTTGCGGCGACTAGATCATTGACCTGTTTCGCGCCTTGGCTGCCGCCTAGCACAAGAAGAATACGATCGTCGCTTCCAACTTCAAGAAAACGTCGACCGCGGTCGGGGTCGGCATCTTTAAAGGCGGAACGAACCGGGTTCCCGATCGATAAAGCCCGCGGTCTAACTGCCTCAGGCAAGGCACTTATCGACTGCGGATACGCAACGAGAATTGTATCGGCCCAGCGTGAATTCAAACGCGTCGCAAGACCGGGACTATAATCGGATTCATGTGTGAATACGGGAATTTTCAGCCCATGCGCCGCGGCACACGGCGGAACGCTAACAAAACCGCCTTTTGAAAAAAGAAGGGCAGGTTTTATCCGGGATAAAACTGAACGTGAAACTATATACCCAAAAAAAACTTTAAATACGTCTAGGGCGTTACGAAAGGTAAAATATCGTCTGAGTTTTCCGGATGGAATCCCGATGAACTCGATACCTGCCCCTTCCACGATTGAGCGATCCATGCCGACGTTAGATCCTAACCAAACTACATTGCAATTGATTTTTCGTCTCAGACGTTCAATGACGGCTAAACCCGGGTATATATGGCCTCCGGTACCGCCTCCGGTGAACGCAATAGTGATCATAGAATTCCAAGCTACACGATAGAGGCTCTTTACGCAACGAGTTTTAAGCAAGACTAGGAAGCCGGAGGATAGCGTTCCAAAATCGAAGTCATCCGGGGGTCGTGAAACAGCTTTACATATTTACGGGCGGTGAATCCAAGCTTGTCGGGAAGGTCAGGGTCGGCCCCGGCGGCGAGCAATAGCTCGGCGATTGTGTAGTTGTT
>JBAYHM010000322.1:0-5284 GCA_041666155.1 Treponemataceae bacterium | reverse complement strand
ATGTCCCTAGCAAAGTACGCCTCTTTTTCCATACCTAAGATACTTGAAGTGGTTGAGGGCCGCGGCGGCCTCCCCATGGTGAAGGTTACCAATCAGTTCGCCGACGCCGAAATCTATCTGCACGGCGCGCACGTGACCCGCTTTGATCCCAAGGGCGAAAAGCCGATGATCTGGACAAGTCCGACCAGCCCCTTCGCCGACGGCAAATCGGTCCGCGGCGGAATTCCCGTGTGTTTCCCCTGGTTCGGCCCCCACAAGACGGTCAAGGATTTTCCGGTACACGGTTTTGTCCGCTTCCGCTCCTGTGAACTTCTGGAGACCGCGCAGCTTTCCGACGGCCGTACCCGCGCCGTTTTCGGCCTCAAAGCCAACGACGCCACCCGCGCGTTCTGGGCTCACGATTTTAGCCTGGAAATGACTGTCACGATCGGAAAATCCCTGGAACTCGCGCTCTCCGTCACCAACACGAGCAAGGAAGCCTTCACCTACGAGGATTGTTTCCACACTTATTTCGCCGTCGGCGATACGGCCAAAGCCACCGTCACCGGCTTGGACGGCGTCGGTTTCCTCAACCGCGGCAAGGGCGACGCGCGCACGGTACAAAGCGGCGACCTGACTCCCGCGGGTGAAACCACCCACATCTACACGCTCTCTCCGGCAAAGTCCGCAATCCTCGATTCCGTCAATAAGCGCAAGATCGTCGCCGAGCAGTGCGGCCTGGCCAACACCGTCGTATGGAATCCCTGGGAAGCGAGCGCCGCCAAGAATCCTGAAATGGCCGGTATGTGGAATCAGTTCCTCTGCGTCGAAGCCGCCAATTGCATCGATTCAATGATCACCCTGCTGCCCGGCTGTTCGCATACGAGCTGCGTGAGTTATGGGGTGGAGAAGGCGTAAGGTTTAGAGAGGAAATAATTAACCGCTAAGAAATCTAAGGACGCGAAGGTAAGAAAAGAGGGAAGAGGAGAGTGATGTCGAATCGTGGGCTCTTCTCCCCCTCTGCGTCCTCCGCGGTTAAAAATTCTTCCTTCTTAATAACGAATACGCGCAATACGTCTCCAGCGCCCGCATCGCCGACCTGATGTCCGGGAACACCGGCAATCCGCCTTCTTCCAGCGCCTGCACAAAACCCTGGTAGTGGTTGCCTGAGTTGACCGAAACCACCACCGGTTTCCCGTAACGCGCGGCCGCCGTCACCAATTGCCGCGCCAGCGCGTCGGCGTCGCGGCAGACGTCGTCGGTTGTTTTGAGGGTTTCCACGTGCGGGACCACGGCGATAAACGCGCAGTCGGTACCCGGATCGGCCAGTACCGCGTCCACGATTTTCCCGAACAGCACATCGTCGGTCATCGGCGTCACGTCTAAAAAGGAAGACCCCACGTTCAGTAGCCCGTGTTCGTTGAGCGCGGTAAGGCGTTCGTTGGTCGCCGCGGCGTATTCGGCCGGCACAAGAGAGCCCGCTTGGTCGGCGCCCATCGTCGCGTCCAGCCCCGCGTTCACCACCCCAGCCACACGGTTGCCTCGCGGTATTTTCCCGTTCAGCATGGAGAAAGCCTTGATCGTGTTGTAGAAATCCGGTAATTCATCGATAAGCACCACACCCGCTTGGTCGCAGGCTGCCTGGAAAATGTCGTAATCTCCCGACATGGACGCGGTATGGCTGGCAGCCGCTTTCGCTCCGGCTTCCGTCCTTCCCGCTTTATAGACGATGATAGGCTTGGTCGATTCGCGGGCAAGCTCGAAGAAATCACGTCCTTCCCTCTTTCCGAGCCCTTCCAGGTACATAGCCATGACGGCCACCGACTGTTCCGCGCTGAAGTAGCGGACCAGGTCGGGAATGTTCACGTCCGCTTTGTTGCCGAATGAGACTATCGATTTGTACACCGGCGAGTTCTGTACGCGTTCCAAGGCGGTGATCCCCATCGCCCCGGATTGCGTGAATAAGGCGGTATTGGAGCGGCCGGACCAGCGGATTTTGAGACGTTTCTCACCGATGAACAGGGTGTTAATACCCGCTCTCCGTTCATCCGGCGCGAAGAATACGCCCATGCAGTTAGGGCCGATAATTCGTATGCCACGCTTCCTCTGTCGCGCGACGTTCGCGGCGAATTCCTCGTAGGGGAGTTCCTGCGGCAACCCTGATATCAACACCACGGCGGAACCATCCGGTATCGCATCCAGAAAGAGGAGAGTGTTTTTCGCGGGGGCGGCAAATACGTAGAGAGCGCAGGACCGAGGAAGCGCGGCCGCGCTTTGGTAGAGCGGATAGGTTTTACCGCCGATTTCTGCCGATCCACCTTTTGGATTTAGACAAAAAACGTCGGTTCTTCCCAGATCATGGAGAAGCTCGACGATGACACGGGCCGGTGAGTATTTTCCCGGTTCGCTGGAGATGCCCGCCACGGCGATGCCTTCCGGTTCGAAGAATGCTTTGAGCGCGCCACCATCCGGACGCCTCACTTCAAGGTCCTGTTCCTCCGAGGTTGAAAAACGACCGTTCCCATCCACCGCTACGAAACGCCCGTCCTCGGAAAAAACGAAGGGGTTAACATCGAGTTCTTCAAGGTAATAGCGTGCTTTTCGTTTGGCGATGAACGAGTACTGATAGGCCAGGAGGCTCACCGCGTAGAGCGCGTCTCCGATTTTTCCGCAATACTCGGGATGCCCCATCGCTTCGTATCGATGCCTGATTTTCAGCGTTTTTGCAAGAGTTTGCGCATCTTCCTTGGAAAGCGGCGCCAGCGAGAGGTTGGCCCTGTCGTACCAGCGCGCGAAGAACTCAGCGTCGTCTCCGCCTTTAGACAGCGTCGTCACCGGGCCGAAGGACGGATCGTTCTTGACGCCGATAAGCACCTCGTTGCCGATGGACTGCTTAAAAGGGATGAATTCCGCGATGAGGAAACCGTCGATCCGCGGGTTTTCTTCACCCGCGGCGGCGCGGCGCGCGATTACTTCTTCCTTCATTGTCGCCATAACGAAGCGAACGTATAGGGGATCGTCCGTGGCGACTTTTCGCACGCCGCCCAATTTTGACTTATGCGCGATATCGGGCGATACGATCTTGACGATCGCTTTGCCCGCGAAGGGCGCAAGCATTTCCGCATCCACCCGAGATGGATCGGCAATGAATACATGGCGCGGCGTCTTGATATCCAAGGCCTCAAGGATGCGATACACGTCCGGCTCGCTCAAGGATCTCCTGTCCTCGGCGGCGGCCGCATCGAATACCGCGTCTATCCGTTCGATGGTCTTCGCGTCCAGCAGCATGAACGCTACTACTTATTGACCACGTTGACCGGTTTTCCGGCGATGAACTGGCGCAGGTTGTCCACCGCGATGTCCATCAGGCGCCGGCGGGATTCTATCGGCGCCCAGGAGATGTGCGGGGTGATGATGCAGTTTTTGGCCTTCAAGAGCGGATTGTCCGCCATGATCGGTTCGGAGGAAACAACGTCCAAGCCCGCGGCGGCGACCTTGCCGGAATTGAGCGCGTCGGTCAAATCCTGTTCCACGACCAGCGGGCCGCGTGAGTTGTTGAGGATGATGACGCCGTTCTTCATCTTCGCGATGGACGCCTTATTGATCATTCCCTTGGTGGTGTCGAACAAAGGGATGTGGAGAGTAATCACGTCCGATTCGGCATAAAGCTCATCGAGCTCAACGTACTTGAGCGTGTCGCTCTCAAGCTCCTTCACTTTGAAGGTGTCGTAGGCCAGAATGTTCATGCCGAGGGCTTGCGCGATCTTCGCGGTGGTCTGTCCGATCCGGCCGAACCCGATGATGCCCATGGTTTTTCCGGCCAGCTCGATGAGCGGATAGTTCCAGAAGCACCAGTCTTTGTTGTTGGTCCAGTCGCCGTTTTTGACGGCGATGTCGTGGGCGCCCGTATGGTGGCAGACTTCCAGGAGCAGCGCTATGGCCATCTGCGCGACGGCCGCGGTTCCGTAGGTCGGAATATTCGAGACGACGATGCCTTTTTTCTTGGCGGCTTCGGTATCGACGATATTGTAACCGGTCGCGAGGACGCCGATGAACTTCAGCTTCGGCGCGGCGGCGATCGCATCCGCGGGAACCGGGGTTTTATTTGTATAGACGACTTCGGCGTCGCCGATGCGTTCAATGATCAGTTTTAGTCCGGCCGTCGTGGTCGCCGTGCGGTCATAGACTTTCGTCTCGCACAGCTGCTCAAGCGCTTTCCAGTTCAAGTCTCCCGGGTTCAATGTATATCCGTCGAGTACGACTGCTTTCATCGTTCTTCTCTCCTTAGAAAAAGGCTATTGCTTTAAGTAGTTTAGAATAATGTGCCGACAACCGTTTTCGGAGATTTTCACGATTCCCATTTCCCGCTTGGCGTTTTCCGCGGAGTCCGAGGCATGGGCGGTGTTGACCATTACATTGCTGCCGAACTCGCGGCGTACCGTGCCGCCGGGCGCCTTGAGCGGATCGGTAGGTCCGAGAACGTCGCGAATTTTATTGACGGAATTCTCACCTTCATAGACGAGTATCATGCACTTAACCTTACCGGGACTATTCATTTCCTCAATCGGACATTTTTCGGGGCGAAGCCCGGACATGAACTCGATGATCTGGGAGAATTGCTCGGACGCGTATTCGGTGCCGAAAGTATCGGAAAGCGCTTTCTCCGTCGCTTCGCTTAGAGGCAGCTTGAATTCGCTTTCCAGCAATTCCTTAGCCTTGCGGCCGAAAACCGGGCCGAGTTTTGACTTCAGCGCATCTTTTACCGGACCGTAGAATTCCAGCGCTTCCGCGATGGTCATCTGGTGGATTTTGCACCCGATAATGCGCAGCCCTGTGCGGGAAAACATATCGATGATGGTTCCCGGTTTTGAGGACGCGAATTTCCAGTTGTCCGGCTTGATGATGACCAGCGTCCGCTCAATTTTAGAAGGCTCTCGATGCTTTACGTTTTCGATGAGCGTGGGCTGATCTTTTAGAAAATCGCTGAATATTTCCAGATGGGCGTCCGCGATATCTTGCGTTCTGGGGGTAAGAACAGCCGGCTCGAAATAACGGACTTTTTCGGAATTTTCAGGATCTAGGATAAGGTCGGCGTAAGTGTCCCGGATTGTTTCACCGGTCATGGATTCCATACTTCGGTTTTCGGCGTACAGGGCGCCGCAAATGTCGGAAAGTTTACGGCAGGGATCCAATCCGCGGAATATCATGAGCATGGCACGATGTTTTCTTCCCTGGGAAGGCCCCAAGTTCTGCTCGACGTAGTCGGCAAGCAGCGTCGCGGCGCGCGGGCTCTGGGGATTGTGTT
>JBAYHM010000321.1:0-5292 GCA_041666155.1 Treponemataceae bacterium | reverse complement strand
TCGTCTCCGGGCTTGGGCGGCCAGGCTTTGCTTCCGAGTGTCGGCACCACGCAGTCAAGGCTCAACGAACCGTCGCCCTTGAAGGCGGAACAGAGCACAGCATTGCGGCCCAGGTTCTTTTTGAGCACGCAGGCCGCGCCGCCCGAACCGATGTCCATCATGAAACGGGTACTCGGCTCGGCAAGGTCGATCAGGTCGTTGTTGCGATAGCCGGAAACGAGCAGCACGGTCTTCAGGTCATCGCGGACGAGCATGAGACTCTTCGCGACGTCGAGCGCGGCCATCATGGAACCGCACATCGCTTCCATATCAAAGCTCCAGGCATTCACGGCTCCGATTTCATTGGCAACGTACAAGCCGGCGAGCCAACAGGGATATTCCTTATGCTGCGCGCCGCACCAAAGCACCAGATCCAGTTCACCCGCCTCTATGCCTGCCTCAGCTAACGCCGACCGAGCCGCCTTGATGCCCATCACGGCGGTCGTGTCCGCGCTTCCCGCCACGGGTTTTCGCTTTACGCCGAATTTCTTGGCGATCACGTCTTCAGGCACATCTGTGGCGGCCGCCAAGTCCGCCGCGCTCATATACGTTTCAGGAACATAGACGCCGATGCCGGCAATACCTACATGCATCCTTATTTCTCCAGTTAGTAGTGAATCATCTCTCACTATATCTAGTGATCTCTTTTTCCTATCTGTCAAGAAAAATGTGCGATAAAATGGGCATTACCGGAATATCACACCTAATGAAGCTATTTTTCTTGCGAATATTTAGCAATGGGCCTATAATCGGCCAAGAGATGTGAATCATCTCTCAATATCATTATGATTGAGGCAAACTATATGGAAGAGACTCAGACTACCACGGCAAAAAAACTTGAAGCGAGCGCCATCACGTTATTTGCCCGCAAGTGGTATTCCTCCGTCTCCGTGGCCGAGATTTGCCGACACGCCGGATTGTCCAACGGAATTTTTTATAAATACTTTCAAAACAAAGAAATACTCGTTCGCCAAATATTAGAGGACGCAATCGACGGTATCGCGGGAACTCTGGAAAAGGTCTCGGGGAATACGGCCAGAGAACGGCTGGCATGTCTGATGGACCGGGTTGTGAACTTTTCAGCCGACAATCCGGAACTTATCACGGTATTCCGGGAGGGGCAATATCGCTTCTTTGAATACGAAAGGCGTCTTACGGACTTGTACCGCAAGGCGCTCGGAAAAGCCGTCGGAAAGAACGTCGGCAATTCCGAGTATTTATTCGCGATCGGCGGTTTGCGCTTCGCCTCCATCCGATCGGCGCTCCACGGATCACGTATTTCTAAAAGTGCGCTGACATCAATAATCTGCGACGGCATCTTTAAAGGGCTCGATTGGTCCGCGGAGAAAGTCTTCAATCTTACGGTCACGCCCTCCCCCATTTCACTGGACGACGAAACCCGCGAACGCCTGCTGCGCGCGGGGAAGCGGCTTTTCGGGGAAAAGGGCTACCACACAGTCAACATCCACGAAGTCACGGACGCGGCGGGATTATCAGTCGGCGCTTTTTATCGATACTTTGAAAGCAAAGACGTATTTTTCGCCGAATTGATCGAACACGCCGGACATCAGGTACGACGCTTCATCCACGACAATCTTTCGCCGGGCCTCAATCGGCTTGAACGGGAGATGCAGGGTATCTACCTCTTCGGCGTTTTCCTCACGCTGGACCGCTGGTGCTACAACATCGTGCGGGAAGGCGAATTCGTCGCTCCAGCGAAAGTCCGCGAATACTACGGCGCCTTCGTGCACGGCTACCAAAAATCCGGCGCCGAAGCGATGGATTCCAAGATCGTCGCCGATGATCCGCTGTATGAAAGCACGGCCATCGAATTCATGCTGGGGATCTCACACTACTACGGAATTGAAATCGTGTTTGACGATTCGCCCCACAACGCGCGCAGTGTCGTCGAAGGGATCGGCAACTACCTGCTCACCGGCCTTCTGTCCGGCGCCTAACGCAAGGAGATAACTATGGGGAAGGCTAAAATAATCGGTACGGGCCTCTATGCGCCCGGAGAGCCTATCGGCAACGTGGAACTCATGAAGCTGGCCGGGGTCGAGTTTGACGCCGACAAGCTTGAAGCCAAAATCGGCATAAAAACGCGACACATCGCGCGGCTGCGCGGCATCGACGAAACAACCGCGGATTTTGCCGAAAAGGCCGCGCGCGCGGCGATCGCCACAGCCGGCATCGACCCGATGGACGTGGGACTCTTCGTCGTCGGGACCGACACACCGGAATACGTGAGCCCCGCCACGGCCATCCTCTTGCAGGGCCGCATCCAAGGCGGACAAACCGATGCGGGCGCTTTTGACGTCGGCGCGTCCTGCGCCGGCTTCGTGACGGCGCTTGACGCCGCCGCCCGCATGCTCGGCGGCGATCCGGGCCTCCGCTACGCCGTCGTCGTCGGCGTCTACAACATGCCCGCCCACATCCGTCCCGGAGACGCGTTCGGGTGGTCGATCTTCGCGGACGGGGCCGGAGCGGTCGTACTTGAGCGTGTAGGCGACGATGATCAAGCGGGTTATATCACGGGAAAATTCATTTCGGACGGCACCCAGTGGGATTACGTGGGCGTATACGCGGGAGGGACCCGGAAGCCGGTCACCAAGGAACTACTGGACGCCGGAACGTACGGCTTGGAACTGCTCCAACGCCTCCCCGGCGACCGAAACGTCAAGCTCTGGCCGCCCATCGTCCGCGCCCTCTGTGAAAAAGGCGACACGGCCCTAGAGAAAGTGGATTCGTTCTTTTTTACGCAGATCAACAAGAGCGTCATCCTGCAAGTCATGGAAGCGCTGGGCCGTCCCGCGAACCTCGCGCCGACGATCATGGATCGCTACGGCTATACGGGGTCCGGCTGCGTCCCGATGGCCTTCCACCTCGCGGTAAAAGACGGGACCGTCAAACACGGAAATACCGTCGTTTTCTGCGCAAGCGGCGCCGGGTTCGCGGTCGGCGCAAACCTATTCGTTTACTAAGGAGGGACTATGTCCAATCACGTTGAAGAATATAAGTCGCGGTTAAGATCGATAGACGAGGCAATCCAATGCATCCAAAGCGGCTACGACGTGGTCGTCGGCCAGTGCGCGAGCGAGCCGCAGGGAACGATGGCCCAGCTGCACACACTGGCCCCCCGGGTGAACGACGTCCGCGTTTTCTCGGTACTGACGCTCAACCCCTACGACTTCTACATGAAACCGGAGATGAGGGGACACTTTGAACTGGCCAGCTGGTTCCACGCGCCCGGTTCGCGCGCGGCGCTCAAGGCGGGAGCGGGGACGGTCACCTATGTGCCGAATATGCTCCACCGCGCGGCTTCCGACCGTATTCACGCGCATGCCCCCGAAGTGTTTATCGGCACCTGCACGCCGCCGGACAAACACGGCTTCGTGAGTCTCTCTCTGGGGATCACCTACGAGAAGGATATCCTGGAACACGCGCGCTTCGTCATCCTTGAGGTGAATCCCCGTCTGCCGCGCACCTTCGGCGATACGCACCTCCATATCTCGGAGGTCACCTATTTCGTGGAGCACGACCAGGAAGTCCCGAGCCTCCCCGCACCGGTTCCGAGCGAGATCGACCTGGCCATCGGCGCGCAGATCGCGGAATTGGTCGATGACGGTTCTACGCTGCAATTGGGGATCGGCGGCATCCCGAATGCCGCCGCCCTCGCCCTCCGCGACAAAAAAGACCTCGGCATCCATTCGGAAATGTTGGTCGATTCGATGATGGAACTCTACGAGATGGGCGTCATCACGAACCGAAAAAAAGCGCTCAAAAAGGGCAAATTAATCGCGACCTTCGCCATGGGCAGCCGTAAGTTCTACGACTGGCTGGACGACAACGTCGCGGTGGAATTCCAGAGGGGCCGCTGGGTGAACGACCCGGCCATCGTCGCGCAGAATTCAAAGATGGTATCGGTCAACACCTGCCTTATGGTCGATTTCACCGGCCAAGTCGCCAGCGAATCCATCGGCTCGGCCCAGTACTCGGGCACCGGGGGTCAGTCGGACACGGCTCAGGGCGCGGTCGCCGGCTTCGACGGACTAGGCAAATCGATCATCGCCTGTTACTCCAGCGCGAAGGGCGGATCGGTCAGCACCATCGTCCCGACCTTGCCCGAAGGCAGCGCGGTAACCCTGCACCGATCCTTCGTGGACCACGTGGTTACCGAACACGGCGTCGCGAAACTGCGTGGTCGTACCGTAAAAGAACGGACCCTGGCGCTTATCAACATAGCGGCCCCCACCTTCCGCGAAGACCTCAAAGCCCAAGCCAAAAAACTGGGTTATATCTAAAAAAGACTTCAAAAACTTCAGTTTTTTGAAGTCTACCAAATTTAAACGCAAATCCTGAAAGGATTTGCAAAGGGCACCTTAAAAACCAACCGGGTTTTTAGAGGTGCCCGAAAGGAGCAATACATGGCGAAGACGGCGATTGTCGGGGCTTACAACACTAAGTTCGGGAGCTTCGTGCAGAAGAATAAGGAGACGGGGGAAGTCACCGATCTCAAGAGTATTTACGAATTGTTCATTGAAGCCGGGCGCGGCGCGCTGGCGGACGCGGGCGTCGCGGCGAAGGATGTGGACGGCGTATGGCTGGGCTCGTGCGCGCCGGGGCTGTTCGCAAACCAGGAGCACCTTTCAGCCTACGCGACGGAAATCGACCCGGAAGGTCTTCGTTTCAAAATGATGACGCGCCTGGAAGCGGCCTGCGCGTCCGGTTCGGTCGCGCTTTATAACGCGATCTACGCGGTGGAATCCGGCCGCGCGAAAATCGCTCTTGTCGTCGGGGTGGAGAAGATGAATCTACTCGACACCAAGGGCGTCACCCACGCGCTGGCGACCTGTTCCTATTGGCCGGAGGAAGGAGCCAAGGCGGTGACCTTTCCTTGTCTCTTCGCTGAATACGCGAAAGGCTACACGGCGCGCTACAAATTGTCCGCCGAAGAATTGGCACGGCAGCTCGCGCACGTGACGGCGCTCGGCTATCGCAACGGGTTGGACAACCCGCTTGCCCACTTCGGCAAGGGCAGCCCGGCGGACAGGATGCAGCTGGTCACCGCGGAGGCGGTACTCGGTATGCCCGTTGAAAAAAACCCGATGATCGCCGAACCGCTCCGGCTCCACGATTGTTCGTTGGTGACCGACGGAGCCGCGGCAGTCGTGATCATGAAAACGGAAGACGCGAAAAAACTAAAAAAGAAATGCGTGGAGATCGCGGGGTTCTCTCACGTGAACGAACGAC
>JBAYHM010000320.1:0-5303 GCA_041666155.1 Treponemataceae bacterium | reverse complement strand
CGCGCCTTTTGTTAGAAGGCCTGTCGCGATATCCAAACGTTGAGACTTGACCGCCACATGAAGCGGCGTATCGCCGGAATTGTTACGTACGTTCAAGGAAGCGCCATTTTCAAGAAGTCGTTCAATAGCTGCGCTCAAGCCGTTTTGCACTGCATCCATAAGAGGCGTGTTTCCTAAAAGGTCACGCGCCTCCATGAGTGCTCCGGCTGCGATCAGCAGGCCCTCAGTGTCCGCCATGCCTAGCCTCACCGACTCGTGCAGCGGCGTTTTCCCGTTGAGGTTGCCGGTGTTTACATCAGCGTTACCTTTGATCAGGGCAGCGACAGCTTGTTTCGCGTTCCATCGAACCGCGGCATGTAAGGCCGTATTCCCCAACGAATCACGAGCTAAAGAGGAGGCCCCTTCAGCCAAAAGAACGGAGATAGTGGACGGCGAATCAGCTTTGATGGCTGCGAATAGCGGTGTCTCACCGGTCGCGTTTTGAGCATCGGTTCTTGCGCCAGCTTGAATGAGCCTTGGTATGACAACGTCTAAAGTCCAGGACGCGGCATAGTGCAATATGCCGTTCCCGAGTCCATCCTTCGCCTCAATGGTCGTTAGATTCAATATCCAGGCCCTAAACCCTTCTTTCGCGTAAGCGGCAGTGTAAAGTGGACTTTTTCCTGAAGCATTTACAGCAAAAATATCCGCGCCACGGGCAATGAGCAATTCCCCGATTTCACGCAGATCGGCCTGAACCGCCAAATGCAGCGAAGTATCTCCGTTCATGTTCCGGGCGTTCACCGCAGCTTTCTGATCTATTATTAAACCAATTGTTCTAACATCGGCTTTTCGAAGGATTGCGATGTGAAGTTGGGTATTGCCTTCTTTGTCAGTCGCCGCGACTGTTGCGGCCGTGATCATGGCTTGAAGGGATGTCCCCCCCTTTTCCAGCGCCAAGTCGAACGGAGTTTTCCCTTTCAAGTCAGCCGCGAATACATCGCCTCCGTTTGATAGAAGAATCGGAATATAATCGAGCCTGTCTCTTTCTACTGCCGTGTGTAACGGCGTCATGCCTTCCGTATTGCGTATATTTGGGTCTGCCGAGTTCTGGATCAGTTTGCGTGCTACGTCGATTCCGAGATTTGTCCCGACCACTACATGCAAGGGCGAATCACCATGATCGTCTTTAATATTCGGATCCGCTTTATTCGCGAGCAGTAATTCAAGACCCGCTAGTCTTGAACTATGGGGCATCACTAAATGCATTGCGGAATTCCCCTTCGCGTCGCGCGCGTTAACATTCGCGCCCGCCTGTATCAGAAGTTCCGCCGCGGCTAGTTTTCCCATGCGGAACGCCTCCTGTAAGGGCGGGGCCCCTGAAGCGTTTTTTGCATCCACTTTCGCTTTTTTTTCGATCAGGTACTTAATGACTCCTAAGTGGCCTTCTCGCGCGGCGAAATGAAGCGGTGATAACCCATCCTCAAAACGAATATCGAAATTGGATGTTTTAATAGGCGGTACGCAATAGGCGAGGAGTTCTGTTTTTGATCGTCCTCCCGCCAGAATAAGAGTTTCTGCAACGCGGATATGTTCGATTGAGTCCGGTTTAGAAAATGCGTAATCTAAAGATGTATCGCTTTTTTCATCTTGAGCATTTACGTTCGCGCTCTTTCCCAGAATGATCGCGACGGCGTCTTTATCCGCTGCTATCGTCGCGAAGTGCAGTAGCGTTTTTCCTTTCTTGTCGACAGTATTCACGTTCTTTGCTGTAAGCACGGTCATTAAGAGTTTTTTGTTTGCCATCAATAATTGAGCGGTGTTTGCGGCATCAGCTTCGTTAAAAAAAATATTTGAACCGGCTTCCGCAAGTACCTTGACGCAAGCGTCGTCGTCGGCTTCATAGACAATTTTCATAGCCGTTTTTCCGTCGGCGTCTAGTGCATCGATTTTCGCGCCTTTTGATAGGAGGAAAACGATAAGATCCGGATCTTTTTTTATGGCGGCGATATGCAACGGTGTACGACCTTTTGCATCCGCACCATTAATGTCGGCGCGGCCCTTGAAAAACTCTCTCGCCTTCGCGTTTTCCCCCTTTTCTAATAGAGAAAAAACATCGTCTTCCGCGACGCTTTTTGGACTCTGCTCCACACGAGTTTGAGTTCCTGCGCATCCGAAAAAAGAAACACCGGCCGCTAACGCGATCGAACCTAAAAGGGAAACAATTTTCTTTTTGCCTACCATCATGCTATTATGATCGACACTAAATCGGGTCGTATAGAGATTTTATCGTCGCTACTGCTTTCTATTGACACGATTTAGTCCGATTGTTATTATCGAACCACAATTTCGCGGCGATGGTGGAATTGGTAGACACGCTAGCTTGAGGTGCTAGTGCCGAGAGGCATGGAGGTTCAAGTCCTCTTCGCCGCACTGCTTGAAAGCCCTGCTTTTGCGGGGCTTTTGCTTTTTTCAGGTGAAAAGGATTTGAACGCCGAAGAGCGCCGCTTTAAACCATTTTATCGGAACACGGTTCGAAGTACCGTTTTGGTACCTGAAATGATTTAGGTTCTATCTTGTCAAATCCTACATTTTTGTAATAATCTAATTTTATGGAATTAGCTGAGATACAACTGATCGCCGATAGACGCGCAAAAGAATTGAAAGAGCTCGGTTTGTTGTTCGACATCGCGCGAGCGCTTGATCACCATGTAGAGTTGCGGGGTGCGCTGGCTCCTCTTCTCGATTTACTTGAAACTAGAGCGGGTCTTGCCCGTGGTATGGTTACTTTGTTGGATCGCGGCGCGGGCGTGTTGAAAATAGAAGAAGCGCACGGATTATTGCCCGAAGAAAAAGTCCGCGGACGGTATCGACTCGGTGAAGGCTTGGTTGGGCGCGTTTTCGAATCCGGCGAGCCGCTCGTGATCCCTGAGCTCTCCGAAGAGTCACGTTTTCTGAATCGTGCTGGGGGGGGTGCACGTGAAGCTTTGATTGGAGTCGCGTATTACTGCGTTCCGATCCGATCCGGCGGCACTGTTATGGGGACTCTAAGTGCTGAAAGACGATTGGAAGCGGCATCTGAAAAGAAGGATGTCGTCTTGGCGTCCGATAATAGCTTTTTGGTTCGTACAGCCGCACTTATTGCTGAATCAGCGAAGTTACGCGAACGAATACTTGAGGAACAACTACGTGTTAGGCCGGAAGAAGCTGCGCAGTCGAGTAGCAACGCTTTGGCCGTGCCTTTGGGTTCTTTTTCCGGTAAACTTATTGGAACAAGCGATGCCATGCGTCTTGTTTTTGAGCTCGTTTCGCAAGTTGCGCCGAGTGATGCGACGGTTCTCATTACCGGTGAGAGCGGTACCGGTAAAGAATTAGTAGCCGGGGAGATTCATTGCGGCTCAAGGCGTGCATCCGGTCCATTCATAAAAGTAAATTGCGCCGCGTTACCTGAATCAATAATTGAAAGCGAATTATTCGGACATGAAAAGGGGGCTTTTACCGGAGCGGTCGTTCAACGTAAGGGGCGTTTCGAGCTTGCTCATGGCGGAACTATATTCCTTGATGAGATTGGGGAACTTTCACCGCAGATTCAAGTTAAACTGCTTCGCGTCTTGCAGGAAAGGGAAATTGAACGAATCGGTGGAAGTTCTACTATAAAAGTAGATGTTCGGGTTATCGCCGCGACCAACAAACGATTGGAAGACGAATTAAAAGTGGGCCATTTTCGTGAGGATTTGTATTACCGCTTGAATGTGTTTCCAATCAGAATGCCTCCACTTAGAGAGCGGAAAAGCGATATCATGTTGTTGGCTGACCATTTTACTGAAAAATACGCGATGAAGAATAATAAAATAATTAAACGTATATCAAGTCCGGCTATAGATTTAATAACCTCTTACCATTGGCCGGGTAATGTCAGGGAGCTTGAGAATTGCATCGAGCGAGCGGTGATCCTCTCAAGTGATATGGTTATCCATGCTTATCATCTACCTCCGAGCCTTCAGTCGGCGCAGTCGACAAAAACTGAACCTTCGACAACCCTCGATGCGGCACTCTCTCGTTTGGAAAAGGAGTTTATTATCGAAGCTCTGAAAATTACCAACGGAAATATGGCTTCGGCCGCTCGGCGCTTGGGTGTCACTGAACGACAAATGGGGCTTCGCGTTCGTCACTACGCTATCAACTGGAAGACCTTTAGGAATACAAAAATGTAGATTCCCTTAATATTCATACAATATTGTATGAATATTTTTCTTTCTCATGAGGTACTTTAACCCGTTCTTTATATACTAGTGAATTTTATTTAGGATTTTTCTCAAAAACAGATCATAAGCTACATAAATGAATGAAATTATCTTGTTTTTTATCATAATTTGAGCTTGGCACGACATCTGCTGATAAAGGACATCAAGTTCTTTAGGAGGACGGTATCGTGCGAAAGAAGATAGCAGTTTTGGTCCTGCTCGGTTTATGCGTTGGTCTTGCTGCCTTCGCGGAGGAAACCGTGCCCGAGTCGGTAGTTAAAGCTATCGACATGATCTGGTTGATCGTGACGGGTTCTTTAGTGTTTTTCATGCAGGCGGGATTCGCCTTCGTGGAAACGGGTCTGACACGCGCGAAAAACGCGACGAACATCCTAATGAAGAATCTGATGGATTTCTGCTTCGGCTCCATCGCTTTCTGGATGATCGGATGGGGGTTCATGTACGGTGCCGACATGCTCGGCGGCTTAATCGGCTTCTCTGACTTTTTTAAAGGGCCTATGGGAGATCCCAAGTTCTACCGGGACTGGTTCTTTCAGGTTGTTTTCGCCGCGACTTCCGCGACGATAGTCTCAGGCGCTATGGCCGAACGGACTCAATTTAAATCGTATCTGATTTATACCGTATTCATCTCCGCGTTAATTTACCCGGTATCTGGTCATTGGATATGGGGCGGCGGTTGGCTTTCCAAGCTCGGTTTTCACGACTTTGCCGGTTCAACGGTCGTTCATTCCGTCGGCGGCTGGGCAGCGCTCATGGGCGCTATAGTTCTTGGTCCGCGTTTGGGCAAGTACGTGAAGGTTGATGGAAAAGTGAGCGTGAAGGCCTTCCCCGGGCATAATATCGGTTGGGCTTTTTTGGGTGTATTCATTCTTTGGTTCGGCTGGTACGGTTTCAATCCCGGTTCAACCCTCTCCGGCATGAGTCCGGATATCGGCCGTGTGGCCGTAACGACTACGCTCGGCGGTTCGGCCGGAGCCGTAGGCGCGCTGCTCTTCTCCTGGCTTTGGTTTAAGAAACCCGATGCGTCGATGACTCTAAACGGGGTCCTTGCGGGACTTG
>JBAYHM010000319.1:0-5307 GCA_041666155.1 Treponemataceae bacterium | reverse complement strand
CGACCACTTCCACGATAGCGGTCTGCACTTGAGCAAGTTCCGTTTTGATAGTGCGGGTCTCGTCCGACGAAGTTTCCGCGAGCCTGCGGATCTCGTCGGCGACGACTGAAAAACCCTTACCCGCGTCGCCCGCGTGGGCAGCCTCTATCGCGGCGTTCATGGCCAGAAGGTTTGTCTGAGAGGCGATGGCCGCGATCACCGTATTGGCTTCCTGCAGGGCTTCGGATCTTTCGGCGATATGGGCTATTCGCTGACTGCCGGCTTCCTGGATTTCGGTGCCTTCTTTAGCGGCTATGGACAGTTGGGAAAATTGTTCAGCCATTTTATCAATGGAGGCGTTTATCGATCCAATATTGCCGACCATCTGCTCTATCGACGAGGACGCTTGCTCGACTCCGGACGATTGGTCGATGATGAGATTATCCAGGGACTCGATATTCTTTGCGATCTGCCGCACCGCGGCCGATGATTCCGTTACGCCGGCTGACTGAGACTGGGTTTTTTCGCGTATCCGCGAAAGAGCGGCGCTTATCTGTTGAACGGCGGCGGCCGACTCCCCGGCGCTTTTCTGTAACTCTCCGCCGAATTGGGACAATGTACCCTGAGCGGTCTTGAGCTCGATCATATTTCCATTGAGGCCTTCGCTGAAGTCGTTCACCATGCCGGCTATAGTGCCCAACTCATCGACCGAACAGATCGAAATTCGGCCGGTCAGATCCTTCTCAGTGGAAGACAACTGTTCGACCTGCGCGATAACCGAGTCATAAATGAAACCAGTGTTTGAGGTCCAAAGCATCACGAGTATCAATACGATGATGAAGAAAAGCACGGTAACGGCGCATGTGATGAACAGTGTCCTCCCATCTATGGTTTTCAAATTACCACCGACTTGCGCCGTCAAAAGGAAAGCCATGGAAAAAGAGAAAATCATCCCCATCAGCGCCATGAAAGTCGGAATAATGAAGATTTTTCTTTTCTGCCGCGCTTCCCGAAGCGTTCTCGGATATTTGACCAAGCGACAGGACAGCAGAGTCCGCGTGACTAGTTTGTCCGATAGGACGAATATGAATGAAGCGCTGAGCATCCCGAACGCGAAAACCAAAAAAAATAGGGAAGCTCCGACTCCCGATCTAAGCCCGGCCCAGCTCCCGGCCTTGAACAAGATCGTGAGAAAAACCGTCATCAACACCACGAAGGTAATCAACGAGAGCAGCGGAGTGTTGCCCACGGCATTCAATCCTTGTCTGTAGCGATCGGCGTTTCC
Organism: Treponemataceae bacterium; assembly: GCA_041666155.1. Classification (GTDB taxonomy): domain Bacteria; phylum Spirochaetota; class Spirochaetia; order Treponematales; family Breznakiellaceae; genus SZUA-426. The sequence goes on along the minus strand of JBAYHM010000319.1, from coordinate 4,043 downwards.
CTGATGAGCGGCGAAATCAAACCGGTATCGCTTGGCAAAAAGTCCAAGGACTAATGACGAGACTAGAATAAAAAATCCGCCCGAAAGACCTACTTTGATCAGAACCTGCGCGAGAGACGCGTCCGGTGCACGAAACGCGGCAAACGCGGTTGCGATCACCGAAACCGACAAAAAAGCCCCAAAAAAAACAATACGCCGGTACGAAAGATCCATTCGAGCCATACTTTTTCCTCAATGACGCACTAATTGATCGAAATATAACATACTATCATCGATTCTTTATAGATCGATGAACGTGCGGTTAAAAGCGCAAAACCTTGACAATCGCTAGAGGCTAAGAGGATATTGAGAGGCTTACCAGACAGTAAACTTACATGGAAGCTCCGGGCTTTCGTATTTTCGGGGTGACGGTTGCGACAAGCATTCATTGGGCATGGATTCCATCTCAAATACACAAAATCCACCGACTTTCTCATTCAACTCATGAGAACCCGATGGCCGAATTTAAAAGTATTCGCCGATGAGTGGAGTTGGGTTCACCTGCCGGGTAGAGAAACCTGGGACATAGCCGTTTTTTTTCAAAACATGCCGTCTCGGCTCTTATTGGATTCAGTAAATATTCGGAATGCCATCCTGATCCCGATGTATGATACCTGCCCCAAGGAAAAAGAATATTGGGATCAGTTTCTCGATTGCGGTATCGTCTGCTTTTCCAAGGCTCTGTCGGACCTGCTGACACCGTGGGGTCACACGGTTATTCGCGTCCAATATTATCCTGAGGTTCCACAACGCGGTATAGATTGGGGGCAGGGCGCTAAAAAAGCTTTTTTCTGGCCCCGAAAACCGGATCTCGGCTGGTCGGTCGTCCGCCGCTTTTTAGAAGGCCGGGAATGGGAGAAAGTCCATCTGCACGTCACCGAATCAGACGAAGCTTTGGTTGAGGGTTTGACGCGCGAGGATGAAAAGCGTTTCTCCATCAGCAGGACGAAGTGGTTCATCAACCGAGGGGAAATGTTCCGCGTATTGGCGGACTGCCAAATATATTTCGCCCCGCGGCGGACGGAAGGCATCGGCATGTCGTTCCTTGAGGCTATGGCCCTAGGAATGGCGGTGGTAGCGCCGGATGCGCCTACTATGAACGAGTACATACGAGACGGAGAAAACGGCTATCTGTATGATCCGGATGATCCTAAACCCATTTCTTTTGAAAAAGCGCAAGACATCGGAAAAAGAGCCAGACAATCGATAATCGAAGGTAAAGCTCGTTGGCAGGCGACCGAATCGGATTTACTAGGCTTTATCGCAAACGTAGGTATCGAAAGGGCGCGTGCCCGCTGGACCGAGGAAAGTCGTTCCCTACAAAAAATCGCGATGAAAAAATATCGATCTTATATCGTGCTTGAGCCTTTGCGCATGATAAAGCGAATGATTCTGAAAATCCTCACAAGGGAAAAGAAATGAAGCAACCCCATTTTCATGTTGTGTTTCGGACTTGCGACGTCGTTCAAGCGCTGAGAGGCGTACGGCCGTTTGGGTTATCTAAAAGAGTTCTCATCCAGCATTGTTTTATAAGTCTTTTGGAAGCCATAAAGCCGTATTCCCATTCCATACATATCCTCGGTGACAAATTGTCGCCGGAACTTATCGCTTTTTTCGAAACCATGAAAGCAAAAGACTCTTCCATAACGCTTTCCAACGGCGAATATGGAAACGACGAAAGCATCCGGCAGTCTTTACTTCGGGCTGTCGACAGGCCTGATGACGAGTGGGTCTACTTGTGCGAGGACGATTACCTGCACGCGCCCCAGGCCTTCGAATGGATCAACGAACTGATCCTTACCCGCGAAGAGGTACTGGCCTATAAACCGCGGCGCGGCTTCATGAGCCTCTTCCTCGGCGATCTGCGGAAAAAGCCGCTGATCATCCATCCGGCCGATTATCCCGATCGATATCGCACTGACCAAAAAACCTTGTCCTTTCTCTTCCTCACAAAATTCAACCATTGGCGTCAAATAGCGAACACGACTTTCACCATCATGGCCGAAGCGAAAACCTTCAAGAAGTACAAAAAGGATTTGTTCCGTTCCGCGCGGGGCGCCGATGACGACTATCTCAGCCATCGTGTGCTGGAGCGGTTACCGTATCGGGGGAGAGCTCTTTGCGTTTCTCCCATTCCGGGAGTGGCGACCCACATGCACGAACAAGTTATGACCCCCTTGGTTGATTGGGAGAAAATCAATCAGAATATCTTGGAAAGGCTGAAAGCGAACGGTTGACATCATATATGCTTTATAGTATATATGACATATCTCTATATTGAGAGGACTTCCAATGGACATGACAGCAGCTCTAACCGTCAGCGCGGTCGCGATGGCGACACTCATCATCGTTAACCGAGTTAAACTTTTCTATGCGACCGCGAAGGTTAAAGCGTTGATCGCGAACGGCGGCGAGCTCGTGATCGTTGACGTGCGCACAAAAGCGGAACACGAGGAGAAGCGTATCGCCGGAAGCATCAACGTTCCGCTGGATCAGATCAAGTCGAATATTCGCCAATTCGTTCGGGACGAAACCGTGCCCGTGGCTGTCTATTGCCTGAGCGGTGGCCGAGCCTCTTCGGCGACAAAAGAACTGAAAAGCATGGGATTCAAGACCGTCGTTAATCTCGGCGGCGTCAATTCATGGAAGGGCGCCTTCGAGTCGGGAAAGGTGAAAAAAAGCAAGAAGGCATAAGTTCGTCCGGATCCCGGGGGATCACCCCTTCACGGCGCCGGCCGTCAGACCTTCAACCAGATAGCGCTGGATGACGGCGAAGAGCACGACGACCGGCATGGTCGCGATAACGCCCGCGGCGAGAAGCCCCGTCCAGTTGATGCTGCCGACAGCCTGGACCAGATCGTTGATGAGTATCTGGACCGTCTTGGACTTGAGCGAGCTGGTGAGGATCAGCGCGTACTGGTAATCGTTCCAGGAAAAGATGAACGACAGGATAGCCACCGCGACGATGCCCGGCAGCATCATGGGGAGAACGATCTTCACCAGGGTGCCCGCTTTGGTGCAGCCGTCGATGTACGCGGCCTCCTCAAGCTCCGTCGGGACGCTCTTGAAGAAGCCGCTCATCATGACCGTCGTCATCGGGATCGTGATGGTCCCGTAGATGAGCACAAGCACCGTCTTCGTATCGACCAGCTTCATGAAAGCGGCCATCTTGTACCAGGGAATCATGATGATCGGCCCCTGGAAGATTTGGGCCATGAACAGCAGTCCCAGGAATATCGGCAGCCCGGGAAACTTGTAGCGCCCGATAGCGTACCCTGCGGTTATCGCGAAAAACATCGTGGAGAGCACCGAAAAAAACGAGACGATGAGCGAATTGGCCAGCGGCCGCAACAGATTCCCCCGCTCGGGATTGATGATCCATTGATACCCGGAAAGGGAGAATTTTTGGATCATCCAGGTCGGGTCGCCCTTGAAGAGCGTCGCCGGATCCTTGAAGGAACTGTCCACCAGCCAGGCGAACGGCAGCAGGGTGAAGGTCATGAGCAGCAGGAGCAGAGCGTACTTTGCGATTGATCCGAGCCGCGCTATTTTCATGCCGGTCATTCCTTATCCATGAACAGTTTCCAGTAGACGGCCGCGAAGACGAATACGATCACGGTCGATACAGTCGCCACGGCGGAACCGAGGCCCAGGCGGTACGAGCTGAACGAATTGGTGAAAATGTAGACCGGCAGGGTGCTGGTCGCGTAGCCCGGCCCACCGCTGGTGAGCACGTACACCATCTCGAACTTCGTCCAGCCGGTTATCAGGGTTACGATGCCGCTGACGAAAAGTATGGGCCGCAGCAGCGGAAGGGTGATGTGCCAGAATTTCTGGAGGCCGCCCGCTCCGTCGATATGGGCGGATTCGTACAATTCGGGAGAAATGCCCTTGAGCCCGGCAAGCGTCATGACGGTCGGGTACGCGAAACCCTTCCAGGTCGACGCGGAAATCAAAGTGAAAAACACCCACTTCTCATCGCCGAACCAATTGATGCTTTGCTT
>JBAYHM010000318.1:0-5324 GCA_041666155.1 Treponemataceae bacterium | reverse complement strand
TTGGTGCGATCTTTCCGGTCAAACTGAAGCCTACCGCCCTGATTTTACCCTTGCCGACGTGATAGCCACCCTTCCCTCCTACACGACTACCAGCGCCTACGAAAGCGAAGCGGTCATGAAAATTCGTTCTACAGACCACGGTTCTCTCAAAGAGCGATACCAAACCGTATTCCTTGCCGATTGGGAAGCGAAAAAGAAGGATCTCCTGCACCGTTTCGGCTTTGCGAGTTGGCTGGCTATCGCGTACAACGGAACGGAAGAACGTCGGGGTGTACAGAATTTTGCCGACGCGGGGAAAGGCGGCCTGAAAATCCTGTTTTCGGACAGCAACGGCCACCCGAAAGCGTACCTTTGGATGCGCGGCTCGGGAACGGAGCCGGTGTTCCGCGTAATGGCCGACGTCGCGGGTCCGGATCACCGAATCGAACGTGAATTACTGGACTGGCAACGGTCGATGGTATCGCGCGCGGACGACGGCGCGGACGACGGCGAGGCCGACGCTACCTTGTAATCTCAGCGATAAATCTTTAGAATCTCTAGTAGAGCTTTAGCAAGGATAGGTATAGATGGGTATACGCGGAGAATTGTACTCCACGAAAGTGTCTCTCGATAATCGGACGTATTTCTTCAACGTGAAGGAAAACCGTCTCGGAGACCTGTATCTCAACATCGTTGAGAGCAAGAACAAAGACGCGGGCGGCTTTGATCGTCAATCGGTCGTGCTGTTCGCCGATGATCTCCAGGAATTTCTCAAGGGATTCGACGATTCCTTGCGGGTGATGGAAAAAGCAGTCAAAGAAAAGAAAAAGACTCGCGCGGATGGACATGCCCGTCCCGACAGAGAGAGCGGAGACCGGCCGGAAAAAGATTGGACCGAAAAAGGTAAATCCGATCGGGAAGACCGCGGCGACAGAGACACCGAAAAAACTTTCAAACCGCGTGAAGACAAACCGTTTAGCCGTGATGACGGCGGTTTCAAGCCTCGCGGAGAAAAATCGTTCGGACACGAGGATCGTCCTCGCAGACCGCACGGGGATCGTCCTTTCACCCGCGACGAGGGTGGCTTCAAGCCCCGCGGCGATAAACCCTTCAAGCGAGACGAAGGCGACAAACCCCGCGAAGAGCGACCCTTCCACCGAAACGACAGCGCCTTCAAACCCCGCGGCGAGCGGCCGTTCAATCGTGACGGCGGTGGCTTCAAACCCCACGGCGACAGGCCCTTCAACAAAGAGGAAGGCGGCTTCAAACCCCGCGGTGATCGTCCTTTCAATAAAGATGCGGGCGGCTTCAAGCCCCATGGCGATCGTCAATTCAATAAGGACTCGGGTGGCTTCAAGCCCCATGGCGACCGTCAGTTCAACCGTGAAGGCTCTTCATCGAGCGGCTCTTTTGTTCGCAAAAAGTTCGTTAAAGCGGGAAAACCCACGGCAGGGGCGCACGGAATCAAAAGCCCCATGCATAAAACCCGTATCGTCAGGGCGATTCAACGTAAAGACGTCCCCGAAGATTGATATTTTTCAAAAGCCGGTTGCTTTTGAAAAATATCTTGCAGTATTTTCGCGCTTTTTTTTTAATTATGAGCATCAGATGAAATTGCGAAAATACTGCGCACCCTCTCCAAGACTGGTCGTTCAAAACTTGAAAGTTTTGAACGACTTAAGAAGAACCTTTAATATAGCTCCAGTTGCAGCGGGCGTTTGACTTTAAAGGTTTCGCGCTGTAGGGGTGACGGTCCATGAAGGGCTATTCGGCTGAGGTGATCCCTCGTCGGATAGCCTTTATGCTTTTCATAGGCATATTCCGGGTAGATCCAGGACCAGCGAATCATCATTCGGTCACGGGCGGTTTTCGCTAGGATGGAAGCGGCCATAACAGAGGGAAAAGTCGCGTCGGCTCGCGGAAGGGCACGGGTCGGCACGGGAAGTCCCGGGGAATGAAGGCCGTCAACAATCGCCTCGGAAACCGGAACATGGATGTAGGCAAAGGCGCGGCGCATCGCCAAAAGGCTTGCCTGCAGGATATTGATGCTGTCGATTTCAGCGGCGGAGGCCCAGCCGATTCCCCACGCAAGAGAAAATTCGTAAATCGCGACCATTGCCGTTTCCCTGCGCTTCTCGTTCAGTTTTTTAGAATCGTCCAGAAGCTCAACGGGAAAGTCGTCGGGAAGCACCACGGCGGCGGCGGTCACCGGACCGGCCAAAGGACCACGCCCGGCTTCATCCAAGCCGCAAATCAGATTTGCCGTCATTTGGCGGCTATCACCAGGCGAGGTCGCGCGGCGGGAACGGCGGCATTATTCTCGCTATTTTCCGACAAGAGCGCGACCGCGATAAAATACGTTTTTCCGGATTCAAAGCCGAATTCAAGTACGGCTTCCACCGAATATTCGATGTTGGAGGAGAGAACCTCGCCGGAGGAGGAGAAAATCTCCACCAGAAAAGGCCGGGAAGCGGCGCCATCAACAAACAGACGAGAACGCTGGTCTTTCGTGAAATCCATCCTAAAAAGGACGACGCCTTCGCTGGGGATTTCATCACGAGGACCAAAGGGTTGAAACAGAATCACGGGGCGCTCGTCGCGTTTACCCAGCCGATCTTTTATTCTTTTTTCAATAAGGGGAAATGCGGCCTCCGACGGCTTAAGAAAAGCTTCAATAGGGTCGGCGTTGACCTTTGAGGCCGTGTTGTACATGGATAGGGTCCCATCGGCATCGAAGGCGGCAACGCGAGAAAGACCACCCAAAAAGAAAAGCGGTCCACGCGGCAGGGTCAGGAGGTCACGCTCGAAAGCAATAGTTCCTGTTTTCCGATCAACGGCAATGAACGAAGGCTTGTCCGTCGCGATGAGGATCCGGTCATCGAAAGCTATTGGACCGGCGACGACACCGGAGGGAGAACGGTAGCGCCACAGCTCGAGGGCTTTCGGTTCTTCACTCGTTTCACTTTTTTTGGGAAGAACCTGCTCGGCAATCAGAACGGAGCCGCCTGTTATACGATAGCGGTAATCGCCCCGACGCGCTTCGCCCCAGGCGGCAACATCGTAGGTTTGTCCCTCACCCACTCTGCCGATGGTTTGTCCCGCTACTTCAATACCCTTTTCGTCGACCAGCACCGTCTGGGGGAAAGGGTCGGTAAGAGAAATCATGTCGGGTTCATTCGAGGAAGGATTGCTCAAAAGCGCGTCGCCGAGTATAGCCTGATACGAAAAGGCGGCAGGGTTGGGAATATCGGACACCGGCTCTTCAAGCTTTGTTTCTATCACAGCCGGAGTCATGGGTTTTGTTGAAACAGGCGACCGTTCGCAAGAAACGGAAACCAACACGTAGAAAATCACAAGAGCGAAAATTCCGCGGATGGGCGGGTTCTTCATTGCCCCGCCTTTGAACGTGAAAGTTCTACGTATCGAGCCGCGCACGAATACATTGCCGCGTATTTGCGAGCGACATCCAAGTGGGAATCCACGAACCGTAAGGGAATCCCAAACCGGGAAGCGTCAACGGCAATAAGATTTCTCAAAAATCCATTACGAGTCGCGGCTGAAATGTCGGCCCTGTCGTCGGCCCTGCCGTCGGCCCTGCCGTCGGCCCTGCCGTCGGCCCTGCCGTCGGCCTTGCCGTCAGCCTTGCTGATGGGATAAAAACCGCCGGCATCCGACAATATTTCCAATTCTTCGGCAGTCGGTGGAATTCCACGGGCAAAACAGGGCAACGAAAAAAAGATACCTCTTTCTTCCAGCCAAAATACGGCTTCTTCCTTTTTCTTGCTTTCACTTATTCGTCCCAAGGATTTAGCCAACGCAGGCGCCAAAGCGGGAGCGAAGAGATCAAGGCGAATGGGCGCCCCTTCCAAAGTGGCATACGAGATGACAATAGCATCGTCTGTATAGGCATCAGAATCCAATTGGACGCGCAAAGATCTCAGAGACGGATTTAGGTCGCTTTTTTCCACGGAAGAGAGCACAGCGGCGAACGCGGTCGCCACTCGTACGCGCGCTGCCTCGTAGCGAGAGCCAAGACGAAAAGCGCGAAGCACGTCGTAGTCGGTACGGAGAGTTGAGAAAGCGCCGAGTAACAGGGCATCCGAAACGGCGCCTTCGGCAAAGACCGCCATGCGTTCGGCGGCCCGGACGGCATGAGGGGTCAGAACCTCATGCTCGGGAGAAACGGTTCCGGAAGGCCCTTTAATTTCCCACGCTTTCTTCAGCGCGTGTTTGACGGAGTCAGGGGATAAGCCAAAATCAGCTTGGAATGATGCGGGATTTTTTTGAAAAGCCACCCAGATCAGAGCACTCCATTCCGAAAAAGCAAGGTCTAAATCGGGAAACTCGGCAAGGACCGAGACAACGGCTTCTGGATTAGAGTCCAAAAGAACTCCGACAAACGAAGAAAGCGAAGCGGCCGCAGGTGCGGGAAGTCTCGAATAAACCGAGTCAACGTACCATGCGGCCGCGGCGGCCGCGGGGAGTATTCTCTTGATGGAGGCCGCGGTGTCCAAAGCCCGTTTGAAAAGCATAAGAGAAGCGGCAAACCGATCTTCACCGCTTTCTTTCAACCGATCCGTAAAAAAGGTGACGACATTCTGAGGAAGTCCGGTCGAGAGGGAGAGGGCCCATCGCCCCTTATCCTTAACGCTAAGAGAAGTTGCCGCGACGCGCAGAGCGGAGAAAGCTTTTGGCGGACAATCAGGGTGGGAAGCAGTTCGATTTTCCAGATCGGCAATGAGAGACGCAAGCGCTTCCCGTTTCAATTTCGGGATGGATTTTGATAGGGCCGCGGAAAAACCCGCACCCTCAGTCCGCATTCGCGCCTCCAATACCGAAAGCGATTCAAAACCAGTCTTCGCGGCCCGTCCATAGCGGCCTTCCGCAAGATCCCGCGCACTTTCCCAGCGCAGAAGTCTTTGATCGCTAAGCGCGGGAAGCGTTTCCGAAGAAGCGGAAAGGTCAAGAAGGCGCGCAAGCGAGCGAGCCTTCCGCGCGTACTGTGCTTCATGAAGGACCGCGTTTGCGTGTGCGACGCGGATATTATCACCAATATTTTTTAGGGATGAAAAAGTTGACGAGAGTTTCGCGCGATCGGCTTTCGGGATTCCTGAAAGCCAGGAACCTTCGACGCTATTCACCGAAACGACAAACAGCGCAAGAGACGCGATGCAAAGGACTATTCGTTTTTCCACGTGCTACATGCCGCCCGTTACCGCGATTTCATTCGCCGGGCCTTTTCCGGCAAAACGGCGATTGAAAGAAACCAAGGCTTCCATATCAAATGATCGATCATACAAAAACGAAAAACCGGAGAAAAGGTTACCCCTTACCGTACCATTTGT
>JBAYHM010000317.1:0-5346 GCA_041666155.1 Treponemataceae bacterium | reverse complement strand
CTCGAGAGTTTTGATGGTGATTCGGCGTATCAATGGAAGGCGACTGCCAGCAAGTTCGCTACGAAGTCGGATAAGGAAACTTATCCGAAACTTACCTATGTGCCTTCTTGGCCGCAGGCTTTGCATGGGGCGAACCGTGAAGGTAAACCTCTGAAGAGTCTCGGTGTTTGGGCAAAGTTCGATCGGAAAGGGTATAACTGGATCGATTTGTATCCGGTGGCTAAAGACGGCGATGACAAAGCAGTCGCTCTCGAGATACCAATTCCCGGCAGAGCGCGAATGCTTGACGTGTGGGTTTGGGGATCAAACTTCAATTACTATATGGAAGCGTATATTCGTGACTTCAAGGGTGTCGTGCACTTGCTTGAACTGGGCGACCTCAATTACGTCGGTTGGAAGAACCTTCGTACGAATATTCCGGAAGGTATTCCGCAGGCAAGACGAACCACGCCTTCTCGACAGGGTCTCACATTTGTTAAATTTCGGATTTGGACTCGGCCTATGGAAAAAGTGGACGATTTTCAGATCTATATCGATCAGTTGAAGCTCCTGACCGATACCTTTGAGACTTTGTTTGACGGCGACGAACTAGCCGATCCCAAACGGGCTCAGGAGTTGTGGAACTCCGGGTCTGGGAAATAAGGTAAAAGGAGAATTTCATGAAACGAGCATCAATCGCCGTCATCTTCTCGCTGGTGGCAGTGTTTGCTTTTTCGCAGGCCTCGGAACTCGGGACTCCTGATGCTCAGCGCGTCGGCGCCGATTCCGCCCAGCAGAAATTGAAGGAAGTCTCTGTCGATAAGTTCGAAGCCGCCGGTTTCTGGCTCGCTGGAATGTCTACCGACGAAGGGTATCCGACTGCCCGCCTTTTTGAAGGCAGCCCTGCCGGAAAGAAGCCACTTGAGGAAGAAAAGGGCCTTAATCTGCAGGACAAGTATGTTCTCGGTACTCGCGTTGATTTCTTGCGACGCGGCAATACTGATTTTACCTTGTACCCTGTTCGACCAATTCCGATCGAAGGAATCACCAAGACGATTTCCGTATGGGTGGTTGGAAGAAATTACAATCATACGTTGAAAATCCTGGTTCAGGATTTTTTCAACAATAAGTTTGAATTGTATATCGGCAAGCTGAATTTCCAGGGTTGGAAAAAGTTAACCGTAGCGATCCCTCCGCAAAGCGGCGATGGACTCAGCGGTATCATTCAGCGCAACTATCATTACAATAATCACATGGGCATCAAGGTCATCGGATTTAAGGTTGAGTGTGATCCGATGGAAGCTTTCGGCAGCTACTATATCTATTTCGATGATTTACGGGCTGTCACGGACCTGTTCGCCGAGGATAATCGCGATCCGGACGATATGGTCGATTTCTGGAAATAGCACCCATTTTTCTGAAAACCAAGGGCACCGGAAAAGTAAAAAGCTTTTTCGGTGCCCTTTTTCTATCTAATACGCTTTCCGGTATACCTTTGAATTCCCTTTTTTCCCGATTTCTTCCACGAGGCCGATACGTTTGAGTACGTAGAGCGCTTTTCTGGCAAGGACTGCTCGTACAGGCACCGTGACAGCCAATTCTTTTCCGCTGAACTCAAGCGGCAAGGCTTCCGGTAAGAATCGACGATAGGCTAAGCAATCCGCAAGAACAATCGTATCGCGCACCGCATCCAAGCGCCGGTCAACGATGCTTACACCTTTTCTTCTCCACGAGCCCGCTCCGTCATCAATCCTTAGTTCGGTTTCATCAACAAAAACGAGTTCTATTGTTAGACCGGGAGTTAAAGGTAATAAAGGCGCTCTTATTAGCTCTGAAAAAAGGTCCCAAGCAGATCCGCGGATAGGGCTTTTCCGTCTTCGAATCAGAATACCTTTGGTATCTCTTACTTCGATCGTTCGGGAATGCGGAATGGGGTGGACGAGGGTAACTTTATTTGTTTTCGTTAATTGCATGAGCTTTTTTTTTATCGAACCGAAATTTCCTGTTTGAACTTCTATGATATCCCCATCGGCCTTTAATGCATCACAGACGAATTGACCAACTGCCGCTTCAACGATTCCGTGGTCTCCGGCGTATTGGAGCTTAAGCGCGGCGTGTAGCGACTTTTCTTTTTTGGTACCGATGCTTTTAGTGGCGGACATACGACGCCAATTCGCTTACGCTTACCAGACCTAAGTAATGATAGGTTTCGGTCCCGCCTCGATTCTCTTTTACAGTCACCTTTTCGACGCGGAAAGCGATGATGCGTGCGTTGGCGATCGGGAGCGGAATGGGATTCCCATTCAAATCTACAATCTGATTGATGCTGAGCCTTCCCGTGCTTTCTTGTACATCGCCTTCAGGGAACACAATGAAATACTCGTTGCTGCGCATGTGTAACCATACCTTGCGGCGGACGAGATAGCAATGGGTTTTTGATTAGGCTATACGAGTGTGTAGGTGTATTTCGCTTTCGTACCATCAAAATGCCGTTTCTTTTCCTTATCGATATTGACGATAGAATTTTACGTGTCAATAATGATATGTAGTGGGAAAAAGTGGGAAAAACTAGGAAAAAGTGGAATGGACTTGTTGACCGGTGAGTTTAGAAACACTTTGGATGATAAAGGGCGGGTCAGTCTTCCCGCTCGCCTTCGCACTGAGTTGCCGGGCAACATCCTGATACTCACCCAAGGGATAGATAGATGCCTTTGGCTCTTTCCTCCCGAGCAATGGAAAACATTGTCCAGGAAGCTGATGGAGACAACTTCTCCATTCCAAGCCCGAGCGCGTTTAGTGCAGCGTCGGATTATCGCTCCTGCGCAGGAAGCGGAGATCGATAAGGCCGGAAGAATCGCGGTTCCGCAGAGTTTAAGGGAATTCGCGGGACTCACGAAAGATTGTGTGATTTTGGGGATCGATAAATACGTGGAAATCTGGGACGCGGATCAATATCGCGTGTACTGGGAAGAAAACGAAGCTGAATTTCAAGCCGCGGCCGAAGAACTCGGTTCGTTGCTTCTATAAAAAAGGATGCGTATGGTAGAAGTTTTGCATACGCCGGTACTTCTTGAAGAGACGATATCCTACTTGGCTCCCCGAAGTGACGGGGAACTCATGGTGGACGGCACGCTCGGGGAGGGCGGCCATAGTCTCGCTTTCCTCACCCGTTTTCCGACTTTACGCATAATAGGCGTTGACGCCGATCCTGATATTCAAAAGATAGCACGTGAACGCTTGGCCTCCTTCGGAGACCGTATTCATTTCTACAACGGCTGGTCTCACGATTTCTTCGCTGATCTTCCCGCGGACATCAAACGCCCGGAAACGATTCTGCTTGATCTGGGTGTGAGCGTATTCCATTACGAAAAGAGCGGGCGCGGTTTCAGCTTTCGTAAGGATGAACCGCTGGATATGCGAATCGATCCGACCTCCGGCAGAAGCGCGGCGGATTTGATTGCCGCGTTGAACGAAAAAGATCTTGCGGATCTGATTTACCAAAATGCCGATGAGCGTTTTTCCCGTCGAATCGCGCGGACGATTATCGCGGCACGGGCTCGTGGACGTATAGAGACGACTGGTGCTTTGGCTTCTCTCGTGGAATCCTCGGTCCCTGCCCAGTATCGACGGGGACCCATCCATGCCGCAACCCGGACCTTCCAGGCTCTGCGAATTGTGGTTAACGGAGAACTGGATCGCTTGAGCGAGTTGCTCGAAGCGGCTTTGCACGTCCTTGAGCCCGGCGGACGCATAGGCGTCATCACATTTCACTCATTGGAAGACCGGATTGTGAAGAATTTCTTTAGGGAAAAGAACAAGGACTGCACCTGCCCTCCCGAGGCGCCGATATGTATTTGTGAGGGGAGAAGGGCTCTTACTATTTTAACGCGGAAAGCGGTAGCTCCGTCCGAGGATGAGGTTAGAAATAATCCTCCTTCTCGGAGCGCGAAATTACGTGTCGCTGAAAAAGTATTGGAAGAGGACGGTTCGGAATGAAAAATCGACTTTTTTTATACGCCATTGCCTTATCGATCCCGGCCCTCTTAGGCCTTCAAGCCTGGCAATCGGCACGGTATGCTCGTGTCGAGAACGAACTGCGTACTCTTGAAAAATCCCAAGTCGAGTGGCTGGAGAGCAATAAACGCTTGATAGCCGGTATGGCCATACTCGGTTCTTCCGAACGGATAGAAAAAATTGCGGTACACAATTTGGGCATGCACAAGATTAAGCCTGAATCCGTGTTGCAGGTGCGGATCGCTCCGTCCGGGAGGGGGCTTGATGGCTGATGCGCCCCTCATGACTGCCGCTAGTTTGGCGTTGGCCACCGGAGGTCGTCTCCTAGTGCCGCGCGGCTCTGATTCGGCGGACGAATACGCTTTTTACTCAGTTACCATCGATAGTCGTAGCGTTGTACCGGGTGCATTGTTTGTTGCTATGTTTGGCGCCGAGCGTGATGGTCATACATATTTAGCCGCGGCGTTTTCCTCAGGCGCGCGGGTCGCGCTTGTGTGTGAATCTCGGCTTCAGATGGCGCTTGCCGCCGCCGAGGAAGCATGTGCGGCGCTTGTTGCGGTTCCTGATACGCTGAAAGGACTTCAGGATGCGGCCGCGGCATACCTGGATGGTTTTCCGCAGCTTCTGAAGATTGGAATTACCGGATCGGCGGGGAAAACGACAACCAAAGAATTGACGGCGGCTATGATAGCCAAAGAAAAAAAAGTTGTTATGAACATTGGAAACCTTAATTCCGAGACGGGATTGCCGTTATCCGTTTTTTCCGTGCGCGCTGAACACGAAGTCGGTGTTTTTGAACTTGGAATGAATAGAAGAGGAGAAATAGCCGAACTAACCGCGGTCCTTCGTCCGCGTATCGCGCTTATCACGAACGTCGGAACTGCCCATATCGGTATTCTCGGCACTAAGGACTCCATAGCTGAAGAGAAAAAAGAAATATTTTCGCGATTCACGGGGACAGAGCTTGCCCTGGTGCCCGAGGAAGACGCTTACGCGGACGCTCTATGTTCGGGAGTTCGTGGTACTGCGCGCTTATTCGGCCAACGTTCGCTCCCCTCATTCGGTGGCGCGAGAAATCTTGGGCTGGAAGGAACGGAAATCTTTTGGGCGGGTGTTCCGGTCGTTGTGCCCTTGCCCGGTACGCATAACCTCCGAAATGCGTTAGCCGCGGCCTCGATCGCGGAAGCGGTCGGCATTTCGGCCACGCATATACGAGAAGCTCTTTCCGAAGCCCGGCCGCTTTTTGGCCGCGCGGAAATATTTCGCGGACGCGTGACGGTGGTTCGCGACTGTTACAACGCGAATCCCGAAGCAATGGATGCGGCAATCGAGTTCTGCGATTCGGTCGAATGG
>JBAYHM010000316.1:0-5394 GCA_041666155.1 Treponemataceae bacterium | reverse complement strand
GATCCGTGCCACGCGCAGCGGAGGAGGTTCACAACTTCCTTCTCGCCTTCCTTTTTCATGCCGTCGTAGAAAGTCTTCGCGTAATAGTAGGGGTAGAGGCTGGAAACTTCCAGCGCGTTGCCCAGGTAATAGCGCGCGTTCTTGTAGTGGTAGGGCGTCAGGCTCGGCTCCGACTCATCCAGCCAGAACATCTTGATGCCATGGTCGTAGTAGTGCTTCTTCACCTTGCCCCAGACGAAATCCCGGGCGCCCGGGTGCATCGGGTCGTAGAAGGTATTGGAACCCAGCATCATCTTGAAGAAGGAGACACCCGCCTCGGCACGCATCAGGTAATTCTTCTTGTTCATTTCAAGGTAATTTTCGCTGCGGACGTCGACCGTCGGCCAGATGGAGACCATGAGCCTGATGCCCATGTCGGCCAGTTCCTTGGACATGGCCGTCGGGTTCGGCCACTTCTTCGGATCGAACTTCCATTCGCCCTGCATTGTCCAGTGGAAATAGTCGATGACGATGACGGAAACCGGGATGCCGCGTTTCTTATATTCGCGGGCGACTTCCAGAATTTCGTCCTGGGTTTCGTAGCGCAGCTTGCACTGCCAGAAGCCGGCCGCCCATTCGGGGAGGACGGGCGCGCGGCCGGACATGGCCGTGTAGCGCTCCATGATGTCCGCGGGCTTGTCCCCGACGATCATGATGTAGTCGATCTGCTTTGCCATTTTCGCCGACCACTTGGTGTGGTTGTTGACGAACTGAGCTTCTCCGATCGCGGGATTGTTCCAATAGAAGCCGTAGCCGTTGGTGGAGATGGCGATCGGAACGGTGCACTTGGTGTTTTTCTGTTCAAGGGGTATCGTGCTGCCCTTGAGGTCAAAGCAGTCGTTCGGGTCTTGGCCCATCCCGTAGAAATGTTCGTCGGGATCAGCCTTGAAATACAGTTCGATCTCAAACGAGTCGCTGGAAATGGCGTCGTATTCGCGCGCCCGGCGCAGCGGTACGGTGAATTCCCGCGAATCAACCCAGGATTCCTTCAAGAGCGCTTTACCGCTCGCGTCGAAATAATCTACCGAGCCGTCACCCCAGACGTGCGCCGTCAGCTTGCCGTTGACGATGATCGCCTTTTCTTTAGTGACCGTTATCTTGGTCGAATCGTTCTTTTCCGCCGGAAGCAGCGTCCAGTTCAGGTCCTCCTGTATGTGAAGGCTCTTGGAAGCTCTGAAACGGAGACTGTCTTTTCCGTACGGCTCCAGCCATAGGATTTCGCCTTCGCCTTCCCAACAGATCCTGTTGCCCTCTACCCATCCGTTGCCTTCAAAAGGCGGTCTATCGAATCTTCCCATTGTTCTACTCTCCTATGGCCGGATCTTAGTCCGTTACTTTATGCTCGCGTTGATTTCGGCGATTTTCTTGGCGGCTTCTTTCAGTGCCTGCTCTACCGGCTTGGTCTCAGTGAAGCATTCCTGATACGCGATCTGGAATACGTTGGAAATTTCCGTCCACTTCGGGCTTGGTCCGCGCGCTTTGGTATACTGCATAAGGCCGACGAACTTTTTCATCTCTTTGTCGGTGGGATACAGCTCGTCCGGCGAAATGTCCGAGCGCGGTGAAAGTCGGCTGGCAGCCCTGACGAAGGTGATGTTGTTCTCTTTGGCAAGGAACCAGGTGACGAAATCCCACGCTTCTTTCTTGAACTTGGTCGTGGACATGATGGCGATATTCTCTCCGCCGAGCGCGGACGCGTATTCTTTGTCCTTCGGGATCGGAGCGATATCCCAACGCATGGTGGGAGCGTCTTTCTTGACCGCGGGGATATTCCACGGTCCGTTGATCATCATGGCGGCGTTGCCCGCGGCGAATTCTTTTTCAATGGTATTCTGGTTCAGGTTGATGATTTCTTTTGTCATGTAGCCCTTCTTGACCATGCCGGTCAGGAAGGTGAGCGCTTTTACCGCTTCGGGTGAATCGAGGTTGTCGACGTTCGCTCCGGCTGAGCGCACCCAGGGCAGGACTTGGAACGAACCGGATTCGTCTTTGATCGCTCCGATAGCCAAGGGATAGGTACCCGGTTTTGCGCTCTTCAATAACGCCGCGCTTACGGCTTCAAGATCCGCCCAGGTTTTCGGCGGCTCTTTGATGCCCGCTTTCTCAAACATATCGATGTTGTACCAGAGCCCGAGACAGTTGGGAGAATAGGGGATGCCGTAGAGTTTGCCTTTGTAGTATCCCGATTCCATCGGACCTGCCATAAAATATTGGCTGTCTTTCCACGCCTTGAATTCAGCGGAGACATCGGCGAACACGCCCATCGCTGAGAAGGTCTGATTGTCGGGATTGTCCACGATGCCGATATCCGGCAGTTCCTTGGCGATGAGCCCCATCGTGTATTTTTTCAGCAGTTCATTGCGGGGAAGTTGCTCAACCTTGACGAAGACTTTACCTTTCATTTTTTCATTGTACTGGGCGACCAGCCCGTTCATCGCGTCCATGGTCACCGTCGAATGATAGTGCCAGAACCGAAGTTCCACCACTTCCGCCGCTTTTGCCGGAGCCGGTTTCGCGGCCGGCGTCTCTTCTTTTTTTCCGCCGCCAAAAGCCGCGAATCCGATCGATAGAGCCAGCAGGCTTACCAATAGTTTCTTCATCGTCACCACCTCCAATTTTTTCGCTCTTAACGAGCGTTCGCTCTCTTAATGAGCGGGTATCCCTATGAAAAGAAGAACTAGCCTTTTACGGCCCCTCCGGTGAGACCCCCGATGATGTAGCGCTGAGCAGCGATGAAAAGCACGATGACGGGAAAAACGAGGATGACCCCATAAGCCATGATCAAGTTCCAGCTGAGACCGTAGTCGTTCATAAGATTGTAAATAGCGGATGTCATGGGTCTGAGTTCATTTTTGGAGTTGAAGGTCATAGAAAAAATCAGATCGTTCCACGCATGCACGAAAGAGAAGCAACCGACCGTGACTAGCCCTGCGCTTGAAACCGGCAGAACTATCCTGATAAACGCGGTGAAGCGGTTGCAGCCGTCGATACGCGCAGATTCGTCAAGCTCTTTTGGGCAGCTCAGAAAAATCGGTCGAAGGATGACAACCGTAAACGGAATTGAAATTGTGGCGCAGGAAATGATCGGAGCCAGGAGCGTATTGAGTATCCCAAGCTTTGAGTAATTGAGGAAAAGAGGGGTCAGTACCAAAGAGGCGGGGAGCATCTGGGTTGTCAAAAAGAAAATGATGATTTGTTTTTTGAGCCCCATTCGGAACCGGGACAGACCGTAGGCGGCCGGTACGGCCAGTACGAAGGAAATGCACATCGAACTAATCGCGATAATGATCGAGTTCCTGAAATAGATCATCATGCTGAGTTTGCCGGAAAGCATGGCCAAATAGTTTTGGACCAATATCTTGGTAGGGAAAAACGTCGGGGGTTTTCGGAAAATCTCCGCGTCGGACTTCAAGGAACTGACCAGGATCCAGTAAAGCGGAAACAAGAAAAGAACGGCGATGAGGACGGCTATGAGATTCAGCAGCGCGTTTTTTATCTGGCGGGTTTTTCCGTCCATACAATCTCCTTTAGGCGACCTCGTCCTTTCCGATCATTCTTAGATAGAGCACGGCGACGGAAAACAGGCATACGAAGAGTACGTTGGCAACCGCGGCGCCTTGGCTGAAATTGTAGGTTACGAAGGACTTCAGGTAGGAATAGGTGGAAAGCACTTCGGTCGCGTTGACAGGGCCTCCGGAAGTCATCACGTAAATCAAGTCGAACACTTTGAAGGTATAGACGAAGCCGAGAATCAAAACGGCCATGATCGCCGGTTTCAAGAGCGGTAAGGTAATGTGTACGAAGCGTTGGAACCCGTTAGCCCCGTCGATAGAGGCGCTTTCGTACAATTCCTCCGGGATTCCCGCCAGCCCGGTCGCCAACAGCAGCATGTTGAAGGGAACGCCGATCCAGGTATTCGCGATGATCGGTCCCCACATGGCCGTTTCCCGGTGAAGCAGCCAGCCCACTGGTTTGCTGAGAATTCCGAGTTTTATCAGTACCCCGTCAATGACTCCACCTTCGGAGTTGAGCATGTACTTGAATACCAGAGCGGTGACCGTGATCGGAATGATCCAGCTGACGACTATGATGCCCCGAATCGGTTTGGCCAGATGGAATTTCTGGTTGAAGAAAATAGCGAAAGCAAACCCGAGAGTGAATTGGAAGCAGATGCAGAGGATAGTGTAAAACAGCGTGTTCTTTATCGCTATCACCATGATTTCTTCTTTAAAGACGGCACGGTAATTTTGTAAGCCGACAAGAGGCCTTTCCGGACTGCCGATCGTGAACGCGGTCACGTCCTGAAAGCTCAGAATAAAATTGTAGACGATGGGATAGCCGATGACGGCAAGCATGTAGATCAATGCGGGAAGGACGAAGAGATAACCGATCATTTGCTCTCTTTTTTCCTGAGACATTGTTCGGATCCCTTGCACGCGTGTCTTAGGTAAATCTTTCACCATTGATAGACGATCGCTTTCCATAAAGTGTATCCACCCTTATATGGTTTAAGCGTAGTTCAGGTGGCGGGTGCGCGCAAGTTACAGATGTATGTCGTTTTTTTTAATTGGTCGGTATTGTTTTGTACTTATGTACCGGGTTGTACTAAAGGCTCTCGTCTTTCCGGCCCAAAAAGTAATTTATTTTATCGATGATTTTAAGGACGTCCATTCGATGTTCCACGCCCAGTTTAGAGTAGATGGTACTTATATAATTACGGACGGTCTGTTCGGCAAGGTTCAGCGTTTTCGCTATATGAATGTTGTCCAGGGCTTGGACCATCAATTCAAGGACTTGCAGTTCGCGTTGAGTCAGAGTCTTCAAATTGCTCATAAATTCGTCGTCCGCGATCCTGGTCGCGGTCCCGCCTATAAGAGCCTTGGAAACGGCTGGGTCGATCTGCATGATCCCGCCTTGCACGGCTCTAATAGCGTTTATGAGTTCTATCGGAGGCATGCTCTTCAATAAATAGCCGACGGCTCCGTGTTTTAGGCTTTTCAGGACATATTCGTCATCATCGAAGGTCGTAAGCATCAGGATCTTGATATGCTGAAACCGTTGACGAATAAGCATTGTGGCTTCAACGCCGTCCATTACGGGCATGCGCACATCCATGAGAATGATATGGGGCTGCTTCTTTTCGGCTTGTTCAATAGCCTCCCGACCATTGTAAGCGATACCCACAATCTCGATATCCGAAGCGCGTGACTCGATTATGTATTTGATGCTTTCCGCGAACATCCGTTGATCGTCAACAATCAGAACGCGAATCATTTCATCGGCCATTCAGTTCTCCCTTGAGCGGTATGCGTGCGTGAACCGTAAACGATCCAAGCCGGGCGGAAACCCTCAGGT
>JBAYHM010000315.1:0-5403 GCA_041666155.1 Treponemataceae bacterium | reverse complement strand
GGTTCCTTGGATGCCTTTTCCAAGGCTTTGAAATACGCTCCTAACGATCTGGCGACCATTCGTGAAATGGGCGCGGTTCAAAGCGCGCTTGGTGACCATGCCGCGGCGGAGGCCTCGTTCTCCAAAGCCCTTGTTGCCGCTCCTAATGACGACCAAACCAATTACAACATGGCCGTCGTTAAAATCGCGCTCGGAAAAAACCAGGAAGCCCTCACATACGCCCGCAAAGCAGTGGCGGTCGCGGAATCAAACGCGGTATATCAATATACCCTCGGTCTTGCCGCTGAAAGTTCTAAGGATTTGGACGGCGCCATTGCCGCGTATACCCGCGCGGCATCGCTGGACAAGAATTATGTGAAGCCTCGGGCAAACCTTGGCGGTATCTACTTGGCTAACGGTTTCCCCGACCGCGCTCTTGATTTCTTGATTGACGCTTTCAATGTGGACTCGAAGAATTTCGAGGTCAACAACAACCTCGGCGCGGCTTATCAACGGAAGGAACTCTGGGAAAAGAGCGTTGAGCATTACGAGCGCGCGCTTTCGGTGGAACCCAAGAATGGTACGGTGCGTATGAACCTGGCCCGCGCGTACGTCGGTGCGGGTAAAAAGGAAAAGGCCCGCGACGCGTATGTGGAGCTGTTGAAGCTGGACGCTACCAATTGGGACGCTATGTTTGAATTAGGAAAGACGTACGCGGGGCTTAACGACCCGGCCTCCGCAAAAAAACAACTGGGTGAATTGTTAAAACGGAAGCCGGACTATTCACGTAAAGCGGAAGCGGAGCATATCCTTAAGGGCCTGTGATCAGCCGTAACTGTGGAGACCGGGTAAAAGGTAGTTTACGCCGAAGAAAGTAAATATCGTGCACACGAAGCCGGCGACGGCTATGAGGGACGCTACGGCGTCCTTTTTTTTCATGATAAGTCTGACGTGCAGGTAAGAAGTATAGACGAGCCAGGTCACCAAAGCCCAGGTTTCTTTCGGGTCCCAGCTCCACCAGCTGCCCCAGGCCCGTTCGGCCCAGATGGCGCCGAACACCAATGCGCCGGCGGTAAAGATCGGGTAGCCCACAGTTATCGCCGCGTAGGTTATCCGGTCGAACGCCGCCTTTTTTCCCTCATCCTTGCTGATCAGGAATGCCGAGGCGGAAATAAAAGACACCACGAAAAAAGCCTCTCCGATGAAGGAAAACGCTACGTGCAGGGCGAGCCAGTAGGATTTGAGCGCCGGGATCGGCGGCAGCGCTTCTTTGGGAAGAAGCGGCGACGAAGCGATCGCAAGTAGAACTAACGCGATAAAGGTTGATCCGAAGCTGACCACGGGGTAATACGGCGCGGTTTTCTGGAAACGATAACCGAGGGCCAGGAGAGCGATGAACGCGGCGTAGAACACCAGAGATTCAAAAGTGCTCGTCAGGGCAAAAAAGCCGATTTCCACGCTGCGCATACCGGTAAAGGTGAAGAGCAGAACCGCCGTGGCACCGAGGAGCAAGGGCGATATTTTGTCGGATTCCCGCTTCCCCTGGAACAGCGTGACGACTTGGGCACCAATCGCCCCAATGAGGAGAACAAAAGCGATGGTGGGAATCATATGGAAGTCTCCTTAAGCTTTTGGGCGAAGGTTAGCGCGGTGCCCGCCGAGATCAGCAGTAAGCCGGCAACCACTACCGGATATCCCGGGTCGGTCACCGCGTGCAGACCGGTTGTCGGCGCGGCTTTGAGCGTCGCTTTAAAGGGCCCGATATCCGTCCCCATACCGTCGACGCGGACTACTGAGACGTTCGGAAGCCCCGTGACCTTGACTACCGCTTTTTGATTTTCGTCGACGGTCATGAAGAATAGTTCTATGCCCTCTCCGCCGTCTTTTTCTCCACGCGCGACGCGGCGTGTTTTGCCCGTCGCATCGGTTAATTCCACCTCGTGTTCGGCCCCGTAAGTCGCCTGATAGAGAGTCATGCCGCCGACACGAAGAGGATCGTTGACGCGAATGCGAACGCCTGAGCGAACGACAGCGTCTCCCTTTGCCAAATCAACGACGCTCGTCCATTCCCGCGGCCGTCCGTTAGCGTATCGCTCATCGATGAATTCTTTGAGCGTGAGTCGTTGACCGTTCGGCAGATCGACCGAGTCTCCGACACGCATGGTGACCGAACCTTCCTTTCGTTCGGAAAAACTGATCAAGGAACCCACGACCAGGACGAGGAGTCCGATGTGCAACATATCCGGACCGTGCCGACGTTTTTCTTTTTTCTTCGATTCCTTTAAAAGACGATCAATCGTGCACGCGAGGAGATTGAAAAAGAACGCGATAACCGGGAGAAGAAAGAGCAGCGAGGAAAAGTAGCGGTTGAAGCCCGTCTCTACGATTAGAGTTGCTACAAGTTTCGGATAGGCGGAAAAATAGCGCTCGGTTTCAAGTCCTTGGGGAATGAGAGTCGCCAAAATATTTCCGGCAATTAAAAAAGCGATAAGGCCGATCGCGAGGCGGATCGACTTTAATTTGCGCAAGAACTCCCGCATTCGTATCTCCTCGGCCCAGTCTAGTCGCGGCCTTGATCCAATGTCAAGGAAAGTGGTAATTCTGATATAAATAATAATGTATCTATATGGCTTTACATATACTTATGTCTAGCTTATAGTTTGAAATTAGGTCGTGAATTCGCGTTCGACGCCGTCGGCGCGCGCGGAGATCACCGCGACCGCTTTCTCGTCAGGAGGTGCCCCAGTGAAAAAGGCAGCACTCGGACGGGCGATACTCCTTCTCTCCGTCATCGGGAGCGCAGCCGCGTACGGCGCGGCTTCAAGTTGTGTGGGATGCCACACCGATGTCGGAACGATGAAGGCTCTTGTAGCGCCCCCCGTCGCATCCAACGCCGATGAGGGGGAAGGGTGAGCGGGCGCTCCTCCCCCGGTTCGGGCGGATTATTACATGGGCTACGTCGTCGATAATAAACTCTTAACGACCGATCCCCATCTTTCTCAAGAATGCTCAACTTGTCACAAAGGAAATGTCTCGGGCGCGGATAAAAAAACCGCTCACGCGGGCTTGGTAAAACGTCCGTCGGATGATCCGGCGACCTGCGCCACCTGCCATCCGGGAATCGCAAAAAACTATACGCTTTCTCTTCATTACACTAACGCGGGTATGAAAAACGGCGTTTCCGCACGTTTTTCCGCCGAGGAGAAGAAAAGTTACGACGCGAAAGTCTTTGAACAATCGTGTCGGAGCTGTCATGCCAGTTGCGGAGACTGTCACGTGAAGAGTCCCGTTATATCGGGAGTGAACACAGGCCTTATGGACGGACACCGCTTCGTGAAGAAGGATGAGTCCAAAACCTGCGCACTCTGTCACGGCGGCCGCGTGTATCCGGAATTCACCGGTGATTACGGCGGAACCCCCGACGTGCATTATCGGAGCGGAATGAGTTGCACCGATTGCCATTCCAAGACGCAAATGCACGGAGACGGCAAATCGTACCAGGGACGGAGGGATGTCGCTTCCAAACCTACCTGCGCTCAGTGCCATCCAGCCGACGCGAAAGTTAGTGAAGCCGCGAAGGAAGCGCATACGACCCACGAGGAAAACGTTTCTTGTTCGGCTTGCCATACGGCCACGGGCTATCGTAATTGTTCTTCCTGCCATTTAGGAGAAGGCGCCGCCGCTACGCCGGCCCTGCTGCTCGGAGACAATCCGCGCAAACCGGGACAGTTGACGACGCTCCGCCTTATTCCGACGGTCAGGGATACCTTCAAAAAGGCCGGTATCGAACAAAAGAATTTCGATTCTCTGCCGAACTATTGGGACACGGTTCCGCATAACGTGAAGAAGCGGACCGATCGCACGCGGGACTGCGCGACCTGCCACAGCGAACGCGCGAATTTCTTGGAAGAGGACAAGCTCATCAAGGGCGGGTCCAAGAAAAATCTTGAGTTGATTCATACGGGACATTATTGATCCCGATGGAAAGGAGTCGTTACATGAAGAAAGCGTTTATTGCTCTGGTCGCTTTATCTTTCGTCGCGCCGTTGTTCGCGCGCGATGTAGAAGCGATTGTGACCGCGGATTGGCTTGAGAAAAACCTCTCAAATTCCAAGGTCGTCGTCGTGGATGTCCGCAAGGTGGAAGACTACAAAGCCGCCCACATTCCGGGCGCCGTAAGTATGCTCGGGGCTTCGCTGTATGTGCCGAAGGCGGGCCTTAACAATGAACTTCCCGAAATCGACGACTTGTCGGATTTGATCGCTGACGCCGGAATCGACTCATCGTCCATCGTCGTCGTGGTGGAAGCCGACGGTATCGCTCGATTCGCTTGGGCTACCCGTGTGGCCTGGACTTTTGCGTACGCCGGACTCGACAACGTGACCGTTCTTTCCGGTGGTCAGGCCGGTTGGGTGAAATCAGGAAAAGCGGTTTCCAGCGATATCGCGAAGCCCAAGGCTTCCAAGTTCAAAGCGAAAGCCCGCCCCGCATACCTCGCGTTAAAGGCGGACGTCCTTGCTTCCAAAGGCCAGATCGTTGACGCGCGCAATTACGACACTTACTTCGGCATCGTCAAGCAGGGCTTCGTCGCGCAGGCCGGCCATTTCCCCGGCGCTACCCCGCTTCCCTACAATTGGATCATGGATGCCGACGGCTTGGTTAAATCCAAAGAAACGCTCGCCGCGATGCCCGCTCTCCTAAAGCTCAATCCCAACGCTGAAATTATCACCTATTGCGATTCCGGCGTACTCTGCACGACCTGGTGGTGGGTCTTCAAAGAGTATATGGGCTGGAAGAACGTTCGCAGCTACGACGGTTCCTCCCAGGATTTGACCAAGGACGCTTCCGTTAAATACGTAACCCACCTGTGGAAATAGCAAAAGCCTTATAAAAAAGGCCCCCGCGTTCGTCTTCTGATGAACGCGGGGGCCTCTTTATGCGCTGTGGATTAGTTAGACTTTCGCTTTTGTCGCAGTCCGCGCGAAAGCCGCGAGTGACAGCACCGCTGAAACGAACATGCCTACAAGGGGAAGTGCCTTTGATAGGTCTCCCTTTGAAAAGCTTCCCGCTACTCCAAGCGCGTATCCGCAAATTATGGCCGCCGAGAAGAGATGCGCGTTGGGGCGCCGTTCCGAAGCTCCGTCCTTGAAGTTAGCATAGACAAGCGCGACGAAGAGGGCCGGCACGAGACCCGCAGTATATCCGTTATAGGTCTTCATTAGAATAGCGATGACATCTCGCTGGAAAAGGGCGATGCACGCGGCAATGAGGCCTATGCCGACCGTCCATAAGCGGACACCCGTAACTGAAGCACGCTTGACCAAGTCGTTTTGCGCGATGCCCGCCGCGGTGATTAGTACTGTGTCGGCGGTGGACAGGATGGCCGCCAGAAGTCCCATGACCAGGAGTCCGCCGAGCAGAGGC
>JBAYHM010000314.1:0-5404 GCA_041666155.1 Treponemataceae bacterium | reverse complement strand
GGCCAGCGCCGCAACGGTCTTTTCCTGCTCGTGGCCGCCTCCGCAGGAAAGGAGAATAAAGGCGAAGAATATACTGGAAACCGCCAAGAGTACGGTATCCGCCGTTTTTCGGTTCATAACGTTGTACCTCACTTTGACTAATCAAAAATATAGTGTATATTAGTCAAAGAGGCAAATTCGGAGGCTATCCATGCCGAGCAGTACTGTCGAAAATTATCTGAAAGAGCTTTTCCTTCAACAGCAGGAGCTGGAATCGTCCTACGTTCCGATGAACGTGCTCGCGCTCGCTATGGACGTCACGGCGGGAACAGCGACGGTCATGGTTCAGGGGTTGGCTGAAGAAGGATTTGTCGATTACCAAAAAAGAGTCGGGAGTCGGCTCACTTCGCGCGGGGAGCAGGAAGCTCTCCAGGTGTTGCGCCGTCATCGATTAGTGGAAGCCTTCCTTGTGAAAATACTTGGTCTGGATTGGTCGGAGGTTCACGAAGAAGCTCACCTGCTTGAGCATGTTGTTTCTGAGCGCGTACTCGAACGAATGGACACGCTCCTCGGACATCCGGAAACAGATCCCCACGGTGACCCTATCCCGAGCGCGTCGGGAAGCATCGACCGCACTTCGTACATAAGTCTGGCGGAGGCCCCCCTGAATGAGCGGTTCCGAGTGGTCCGCATCCTGGATCAAAGTCCCGAGTTCCTGCGCTATCTTGAATCGAAGGGAATAGGTCCCGGAGCGCAGGTAGTCGTCGAGGCCGGCGGCGACGTTTCGGGCGCTTTTACGGTTCGGCCCCAAAACTTGCCGCCCACCGTGCTCGGCAAGATGGCCGCTGAAAGTATTCTGGTGGATTAAAACGCGGAATACAACCGGACCATGCGCGTCTTGGGGCGCGGCATGGTCCGTCGATTGAAGTCGGTAGTTATCTCATTTTGAGGCTAGTGCTTTGGCATAATACGTTTCAGCCTGTTTCCAATCGGTAACGGCCCAAAAAGCCTGGATATAATCGGCGCGTCTATTTTGATAGAGGAGGTAGTAGGCGTGTTCCCAGACGTCAAGGCCGATTATCGGGATAAGACCTTCCATAATCGGGTTGTCTTGGTTCGCGGTCGAAGAGACTTGAAGGGAACCCTTGTCGTTCACCGTCAGCCAAGCCCACCCGCTGCCGAAACGGCTTAGCGCGGCGGCCCCGAACTTTTCCTTGAACGAGATGAAGGAACCGAAGGTTTTATCGACGGCTTTCCCCAGTTCTCCTGCCGGTTCTCCTCCGCCTTGGGGCGATAACAGAGTCCAGAAAAAGCTGTGATTCACATGTCCTCCGGCATTGTTCCTTACGGCCGTTCTGATTCCCTCGGGAACGGTTTCCAAATTCTTCAGAAGGAACTCAGCGGACTTGCCGTGAAGTTCGGCGTAAGGCTCGATTGCGTTGTTCAAGTTGTTGATATAGGCTTGGTGATGTTTTGTATGATGCAGCTCCATGGTGCGGGAATCAATGTAAGGCTCCAAAGCGCTATATGGATACGTTAAAACCGGTAAAGAATGAGACATAAAAACCTCCAAATAAGACTAAAATAGTCGTGTATAAAACAAAGATACGCATAGGATGTTCCGACGGCAAGGAGTATCCGCGGGAAAACTGAAACGAAGCTTGAGGGAATCCCATTGTGTATAATACTCATGTGCTATATCATATGCTCCATCAGGTGGAGCAACCCACATAGTCTATGCGTGACATCAGCAAAAACAGTGTTCTTTTTCCCGTAGCTTTCCTCTCGGTGGTTGGCTTAGGCTGTACGACATTCGGCATTTCTTTTTATGTAAAGGATATCCTTGGTGCCGGGCCTTCGGCGGTGGGGCAATTCACGGGAATATGGTCAGCCTTCTATATCGTGGGCTGTCTGGTTCTGCAGCCGCTCGGCCGGCGAATATCGCCGCTTTGGTCTCTCCTCATTGCCCTGTGCAGCATGGCGTTTTTTATGGGACTTGTTTTGTTTGCCCGGACCATCCCGCTCGCGCTGCTTTTTTTCGGCTTGTATGGTTTTGCGACATCGCTGCTTTTTCCGCCTCTGATCGCGTGGGTGACGGCCGGCGTCGAGAAGGAAGCGCTGGGGCGCCTAACGTCCCGTTTCGCGGTGTCCTGGTCCTTGGGCGGAATCATCGCTCCTTGGGCAGGCAGCCGCCTTCTGAACATCGATCGGCATATTCCCTTATTCTTTTCGATCGGGGTATATCTGCTGATCGGCGCGGTTCTTCTGGCTGCCAACGCCCTTGTTCCAAATATCCGCGGCGATTCCTCGGAAAAGTCCGTAGAGTCGGTTGTGGCGGGAATCGATTCTTCCACGCTTCTGCGTTTTCCCGCTTGGATTTTATTGTTCACAAGCTATGTGATGAACGGATTGATCATGTCCCAATGGCCGGTTTACTTACGTGACGTCGCGGCCATCCCGACAGCCTCCATCGGTACGATATATTTGGTACGTTCGGCGACCATGACGTTCGTCTTCATACTATTAGGCAGATTCGTATTGTGGCATTTCAAACGGCGGATGTTTTTCGTGACCTCAGGTCTTGTGATGGCGACGGCAACCGCTTTGCTCGTGTTCCGCTCCGAAGCCGCACTTACGGTTATCTTGGCGGTAAACGCGTTCGCCACGGGCCTTGCCTACAACGGCGCGATTTTTTACGCAAGCGCCGGCGCGGTCAATCGCAGAAAACGAATGGCGATCAACGAATCCATCCTCAACGCGGGGGCCGTCATGGGCGCCGTCGGCGGCGGCATCATGTTGGAATTCACGTCGATGAACACGGTGATCGTCTGCATCATCGCTCTGATGACCATTGGTGTGATCGCGCAGGCGCGGCTGCTCGTCGGCAGTACGCGGGAATCGGCTTAAACTTCTTTTTGATAGAATTTGGAAACTTTAATCATCTCATAACCGAGGCTTTCATAAAACACATGCGCCTTTGATCTTTGGATCCTGGAACTCAGCTTGATTATCCTAATATTTTCGGAAATCGCAATTCTTTCAACTTCATCCATAATGGCTTTTCCAACTCCGCTCCCTCTATGCGCTTCTGAAACTAAAAGTTGTACAACCTCATAATATTCCTCAAATCCTAAATTTTTGCACTTTGTCATTTGCGCATATCCAACGATACTGTCATTCTCTTTTGCCGTTAGAATTTTCGTTGTTTTATGATCCATTTCTTTAAGCGAACGTAGAAATACATCATAGTGAAATGTGTATCCTCTATCCCAATCCAAAAAAACCTTAAATAACTCTTCAACATCGTTTGGATCAAATAAACCGAGTTCAATCATAACGAATCTCCCCGTGGTGCCGTTGCTATTACTTCAGCCGCGTTTTGCATTATTACTCAGGATGAATACCTATCAATTATTAGCGCTAAGTATATGTCCGGGCCGCCAGAATGTCGATTCCTGTTCCTTTCCAGTCGGCGAGTATGATGTCGCCGAGCTTCACCGGCGGCTTCACTCGTACGGCGTAGAGGTCGGTAAGCATCTCATTCAACCGTTCTTTGGGGCAGGCTCGGCTGGATTTTACCGGGAGCCTTCGCGGTTCGCACATGCCCTTGCGTCGGAGCCGGGAGCGGATTGCTTCGTCTTGGTCTGAGCAGGCACCGGCAAGACCTTCGGACCCGGCAGGTCCGAGGGCGCAGGTTGCGGTCAGCACGCGCTTGGGGGCGCGGATTTCCTCTGCGGCGTACGCTTGGCCGCGCGGACAACGGTTCCCCGTCACGGTAAGTTTGTCGCTCTTCCCCTTCGCGGCGAGTCGGCAGCCGATGGGGCAGACGACGCAGGTGAGTTCGCGCATCGATCGGATCTCCTATTATACTATCGAAAGTTCGAGGACCGAATCGGGGCCGAGCCCCTCCATTTCCCTCGGGCCGACGGAGAGGGTGATCATTTCGGAGGGCTGCACGTGGCCTTTCTTGATCTGTCTGACCAGTCGATTGTCCGCTTTCAGTTCGACCAGTGCGTCGTTTTTAACCACCAGGGAGCGCAGGTAGATCTTGTTGTCTCGTTTGGGGTCCAGTCGCCCTGGATTCGCGTAACGGACGTTGCTGCCGGCTTTGACGCGCAGTTGGACGGCGGGGCGCTCCCCTTTGAGCCATTCGGCGGCCCTTCGGCCGGCGAGTCGGCTCTCCTCGGCCACCCAGTCCACCAGGTCGTGGACGTGCAGGACGTTGCCGCAAGCGAACACGCCGTCCACATTCGTCATCAGCGTCGAATCGACGATCGGACCGTTCGTGGTCGCGTTGAGTTCGACGCCGGCTTCCTTGGACAGCTCGTTTTCCGGAACCAGTCCGACGGACAGGAGCACCGTATCGCAATCGATGCGGAAAGCCTTCTCCGGCATGAGGGCTCCGTTTTTCATCGGCGTCACTTCTATCCCCTCTACCCGGTCGCGACCGAAGATGTTGGTTGTCCGGCAGGAAAGATGCAGGGGAATGCCGAAGTCGTGCAGGCATTGGACGATGTTGCGCGTGAGGCCGGAAGGGTAGGGCATGATTTCGACCACTGCCTTCACCTTGCAGCCGATCCAACTCATTCGCCGGGCCATGATGAGCCCGATGTCGCCCGAGCCGATCACGACCACTTCCTTGCCGGGAATGTAGCCTTCAATGTTCACTAGTCGCTGGGCGAGACCCGCCGTGAAGATACCCGCGGGACGGGCGCCCGGTATGCGGACGTTTCCCCGGTTCCGCTCGCGGCAGCCCATGGCGAGTACGACGGCGCGGCAGGAAAGCCGTAGGACCCCGTAGTCGGGGGACACGCAAACGAGTTCTTTATAAGAGCCGCGGCCCGCCGCTATTTGCCCGCTAGTTCCATTCTGAACGGAAATCGAGACGACCGTTGTCCCGAGGTATATCGCGATCCGGGACGTGGCGACCTTGTCGGCGAAACGTTCGGCGAATTCGGGACCGGTGAGTTCTTCCTCGAACTCGTGGAGGCCAAAGCCGTTGTGGACGCACTGCATGAGGATGCCGCCGAGTTGGTCTTCCCGTTCGACTATCGCGCAGGAGAAACCCGCGGCCTCTATTTCCAGGGCCGCGGCCATGCCCGCGGCTCCCGCGCCGATCACGACGGCGTCGTAGCGGAGTTCCTTCATAATTCACCCACCAGCACACGGCTGGAGCCCCCGTGTTTGGTGACTTGCTCCCAGGAGAGTCCCGTCTCGCGCATGATGATCTTGATGATCTTGTAGGTGCAGAAGCCGCCCTGGCAACGGCCCATCTGTGCGCGGGTGAAGTATTTCACTCCGTCCAGAGTCCGGTGCCCCAGGCGCACGGCTTCCACTATTTCCTCTTTGTTCACTTGCTGGCAGCGGCACACGATGTTTCCCCAGGCGG
Source organism: Treponemataceae bacterium (assembly GCA_041666155.1). Classification (GTDB taxonomy): domain Bacteria; phylum Spirochaetota; class Spirochaetia; order Treponematales; family Breznakiellaceae; genus SZUA-426. Next base: position 36 of record JBAYHM010000314.1, on the reverse strand, counting down.
GATCCTGGGCTATGAGCTGGTCAAGTTCATAGTCGG
>JBAYHM010000313.1:0-5412 GCA_041666155.1 Treponemataceae bacterium | reverse complement strand
GGCGTATACGATCACGAATCTGGCCGCCCGTATCATCGCGGGTGGAGGACGCGTCGCCGTCACTGAAAGAGGAAAATCATCAACGTTGAAAGCCGACCTGGACGGCGAACAATATACGGTTACTTCCGTTGCGGTCAAAGGATCGCTTAACACCAGAGCGTGGCGCGCGCTGGAGGGCGCCGACATTCCCTTGTACGATAAAAAATCGAATATCTCCCCGACCCGAACAGATGAACTCGTCATGGTCTTGAGTCAAGAAGCGTCGGACGCGGAGCCTGAAAAATTGCCGCGCGGTCGTATCCCGAATACTCTCTGACCGGCATTCAACCCCGCCGATTCCCTCATCGTCTTGAGTAAGACTTCCGCTGACACGCGCTTGCCCCCAAGCCTTACGGAAAATACCGCCCATCGCTGACTGCTGCCGGAACCCCTAAACACTACCTTTAATACATGAGCATCTCATCGACTTTTCTTCTGTTTGTTGTCGCGTCCTCAATTGACGCGAAAGCGTAAGAGAAGAGTTGTCTGCCGAGGGGGACAAATCCGGATCCCCCGTCCTGGAGGAAAGAAGGCATGCGCGGTCGCTTGGAGACCTGTTGCGATTTTTTTAGGAAGAAGCGGCGCGATGCGCGCCGTGCGATTTTTTACGAGAGGGAGATAACACTTATGAAGAACGAAAAGCGTACGCGACGATTCACGTTGCTGATCGCCATCCTCAGCGTCTTGGGCATTTTGGGCTGCGCGCCATCAGGCAGCGACGCGGCATCCGACGTAACCGCCCCTACCGTTGAAGCGGTAACCCCGCTTGATACGGCGGTAGATGTCGCCATCAACGGCATCATCACCGCGACCTTCAGCGAGGCCATGGACAGCGCGACCATCAGCGCTTCCAGCTTTACCGTGACCGGCCTTGCCGCCGTGACCGGTACGGTCGCCTACGACGCGACGAGCAAAACCGCCACCTTCTCTCCGACCGCCAACTTGGCGGTCAGCACTCTTCATTCCGTCAGCATCACGACCGCGGTCAAGGATGTCGCCGGCAACGCTCTGGCGGCGGACAAGGCATGGGTGTTCACTACCGGAACCGCGGCGGATACTACCGCACCGACGGTTACTTCAACGAGTCCTGTTGACACAGCCACCGGAGTGGCGGTCGGCAGCGCTATCTCGGTTACGTTCAGCGAGGCGATGAATCAGGCGACCTTAAGCAACATTACCGTATCGCCCGCGGCGGCAGGTGTATCGAGCTATGATGCGTTCAGCCATTCAGCGATAATTACACCGGCAAGTCCTCTGACAGCCAGCACCACGTATACCGTTACAGTCGCGACCGGGGTCAAAGACCTGGCCGGAAATGGTTTGGCGGCGGCTAATGTGTTCAGCTTCACGACAGCCGCGGCGAGTGCGGATACTACCGCGCCTACTGTCGCTTCGACCTTACCCGCTCAGTCGGCCTTGAATGTGGCCGTGTCGGCCAACATCACCGCGACCTTCGACGAAGAAATGGACCTTGCTACAATGGTAGGGGCAAATTTCACGGTCTGGAAGGACACAGTCGCGGTAGCGGGCGTGGTGACTTTTGACCAGCCGAGCAAGACGATCACCTTCAATCCTGGTGCCGACCTCATCGCCGCCGGCGCGTTCGGTCCAGTCTATACGGCCAGAATTACCATCGTCGCTCAGGACTTGGCGGGCAATAACTTGGTTCAGGATAAGGTATGGACCTTCACTCCTGGTTCTGATACGCGCGCTGCTGTCGATTTGTTGACCGCGGGCGACTTCGTAATCCTTGCGCAGCAGACCATCACCACTACTGGGACTACGGCCATCAATGGAGATCTGGGCTTGAGTCCTGCCGCTGTTACCCTCTATACCGGCTTCGGCGAGACGTATCGTGATGCCACTGATGCTATCGTGGGGGTCGGTGCCGCAAGATACGCGAGATCGTCCTTGGTGAGCGGAATTGGCGTCTGGCCGACAGTCGGAAGCGGAAAGATCTTCTCAGTCGACTTCCTCGCCGATGCCGGTGTGACCAAGACGAAGGTGGATACCGCCGTCGCCGATCGTATCACCGCCTACAACGACGCGGCGGGGCGAGCTACCCCCGACGGACTGAATCTGGGTACTCCTGCGGGAACGATCAACGCGGTGACCTTCGCGCCCGGTCTTTATAAATGGGGCACCAATCTGGAGATCACCGGGGATATCACCCTCACCGGCACCGCGACCGATATCTGGATCTTCCAGGTCTCCGGGACCATCAACCTGGCTAGCGCGAAGCAAATCATCTTGAGCGGCGGCGCGCTTCCCCAAAACGTTTTCTGGCAGGCATCCGGTATTACGACTCTGGTGACCAACTCGGTATTCAAAGGCATCATCTTGGGCGCCTCGAATATCGTGCTGCAGACCGGAGCGACGTTGAACGGCAGGGCCTTGTCCTTCACCGCAGTGACTCTTGATGCGGCTACCGTCACTCAACCTTAAAATTCAGACTACATAGCAAAACAAAAAAGTTACTGCGGACGATGGCGCTGAGGGTTTTTCCCCCAGCGCCTCTGCCGCGTTTTTCTTGCGTAATCAAAAGAAAGGATGGTTCCTTATGAATAATGTTAGACGAACGAAACTTTTTTTATTGCTCAGCGCGGCACTCGGCGTTTCAGCGCTTGCGGGCTGCGCGATGTCGGGCGACAGCGCGTCGGCGGACGTGACCGCGCCTACTATCAGCGCGGTATATCCTGACGACACCGCCGCCTCCGTGGTTATCAATACCGCCATAACGGCGATATTCAGTGAATCGATGGACAGCGGGTCGATCATTGCGGCGAACTTCACGGTGGCTTCGGGTACGACTCCGGTAGATGGAACGATCACTTATAACGATTCCAATAAGGCCGCCATTTTCGTTCCGACGAACAATCTGGTCATCAATACTCTGTACACCGCCAAGATCTCTACCGCCGTCAAAGACCTGGCCGGAAATATGTTGGCGCTTGATAAAGTCTGGACCTTTACGACGGGGGCTTTATCCGATACTACGGCCCCGATCGTGAATTCGATGGTTCCGATTGATACCACGACTAATGTCGCCGTTAACGGAACTATCAACGCGACGTTCAACGAGGCGATGAATCCCTCAACGATAGTGGCCGATAACTTTTTGGTGAAAGCCGGCGGTACGACGGCGGTGGCCGGGACGGTCACGTATGATCTGCCGACAAAAACCGCGATCTTTACGCCGACGAATAATCTGGCGGGAAGCACCGAGTATACGGCCACAATCCTGATCGGGGTTAAGGACGTCGCCGGCAACGCTTTGGTGGAGAACGCGGTTTGGAGTTTCACGACCGGCGCGGCGCTGGATACTACTCCCCCGGCCGTTATCTCAACGTACCCCTTAAACGCGGCCACGGGCGTCGCGATCAACGGGACGGTCAGCGCTATCTTCAGTGAGATGATGGATCCCGCGACCTTCATTTCCGCCAACTTCACCGTCGCGACGGGCGGCGTTTCAGTTGCCGGAGCGGTAACCTACGACGTGCAGAACTGGCAGGCGATTTTCTCGCCGTCCGCGAATCTGGCGGTCAGCACTACCTATACCGCGACGATCACGATCGCGGCTAAAGACCTTGCGGGTAACGCGCTGCAGGCGAACAAAGTCTGGACGTTCACGACGTCGGCCGCGGGTCTAGGCCCCGCACCGGTAATTCTCGGGACTGCCGGCAATTTCGTCATTCTGGCCAAGACTGCGATCTCTACAGTTCCGGCCTCGGTGATCACCGGCGATATCGGGTTGAGCCCGGCAGCCGAATCGTTCATGACCGGCTTCTCCCAGACAAAGGCGACCGGCTATTCGACCTCACCGCAGGTGACGGGCTTGATGTACGCGGCGGACCAGACGCCGCCGACTCCGGCTAACATGACCACGGCGATCGCCAATATGCAGACGGCGTATACGGATGCCGCGGGACGAGTAACCCCCGATGAGCTCAATCTTAGTTCCGGCAATCTCGGCGGATTGACTCTCAGCCCAGGTCTCTATAAATGGACCAGCGCGGTAACGGTGCCGCTTAACGTCACCATCTCCGGCGGCTCGAACGACGTATGGATTTTCCAGATTTCCGGCACACTCGACGTAAGCGCGGGGAAGAGCGTGATCCTGAGCGGCGAGGCTAAAGCGAAGAATATCTTCTGGCAGGTGGCCGATACCGTTGTCATCGGAGCGGGCGCTCACTTTGAAGGCATAATTTTAGGTGAAAAATCGATCACGTTGAGTACGAACGCGACGATGAACGGACGGGCTTTGGCGCAGACCTTGGTCGCGTTGGACCAGACCACCATCACCAAACCCGCGCAATAGTTTCATAGAAGGAAGGTCGAAATGAACACTGTAAAGAGAACGAGAGCGTTTATATTACTTAGCGTGATCATCGGCGTTTCCGCGCTGTCAGGTTGTTCGCCCTCGGGCGATGTCCAGACAGGAGCGGTGCCGACGGTGGTATCGACGTTCCCCGTCGATGCCTCAACCGGTGTCGCCCGGAGCGGCACCATCAGCGCTACTTTCAGCGGCGAGATGGCTCCGGCTACGATGACTCCCTCGAATTTCACCTTAGCCGCTGGAGCGGCCGCGGTTTCCGGAACGGTCGCTTACGATGAGCTGAACAAGACGGCGATCTTCTCGCCGGACGCTATTCTGGCGATCAGCACCGAATATACCGCTACGGTGACAACCGGCATGACGAGTATTGCCGGCGCCGCGTTGGCCGCCGACACGGTGTGGAAATTCACGACTGACTCCGTTTTGGATACGACTCCGCCGACGGTGGTTTCAACGATTCCAATTAATACGGTAACCGGTGTGTCCATTGTCGACAGCGTCACCGCCACTTTCAACGAAGGAATGGATAGCGCGACGATAGTCGCCGCGAACTTCACCTTGGCTGCCGGCTCTACTCCCGTGACAGGCACGGTCACCTACGACATACCGACCAAGACCGCGCGCTTTGCGCCGGCAACGTCACTCAGCTACGGTACGCTCTATACGGCCACTGTCACGACCGGCGTGAAGGACCGTTCAGGAAACGCGCTCGCGGCAGCGAAGGTCTGGTCCTTTACCACCGCTACGTCGGGCGCGGGCCCCGCGCCGGTGAATCTTAAAACCGCGGCTAACTTCGTCATTCTGGCCAAGACGGCGATTTCCACCGTTCCCGACTCGGTGATCACGGGCGATGTCGGGATCAGTCCGGCGGCCCTGTCCTACATGACCGGATTCTCGGAGACTTTGGCGGGCGTTTACGCGACCGCGCCCCAGGTCACCGGATTCCTGTACGCGGCGAACATGACTCCGCCTACGCCGGCGAACATGACCACGGCCATATCCGACGTGGAAGCCGCCTACACCGACGCGGCCGGAAG